>DOKP01000074.1:494-7610 GCA_003510795.1 Candidatus Moraniibacteriota bacterium
GGTACCTGCCTACCGGCAGGCAGGCTTGTCGAGGGATCTCAATAGAAAAAAAGTATTTATCTCTGAGGGTATCCCCCACTATATGCTAGACATCGTCAGCCCCAAAACAGATTTTAATGTAGTTAAATTTAAAAAACGAGCGGACAAATATATCAAAGATATATTAAAACGAGGCAAGCTTCCTATCATTTGCGGAGGAACTGGTTTTTGGATTCAAGCTATTGTCGACGACATAACATATCCCGAGGTGAAACCCAATTGGGAACTTCGAGCAAAATTAGAGAGAGAAAGTTTGGAAAAATTATTGGAAAAATTAAAAAAACTTGACCCCGAGCGAGCTAAAACAGTTGATACTAAAAATAAAATACGCATTATTCGTGCGATTGAAATCTGTAAAACTCTTGGCAAAGTTCCATCTATGAACCGTGGACCAAGAACTAAGAACTATGATTTTTTACAGATAGGAGTTAAACGAGAAAAAGAAATTTTACACGAAAGAATAAAATTAAATGTAATAAATAGATTCAAAGAAGGAATGATTGCTGAGGTTGAGAAACTTCACGCTAACGGTTTGAGTTGGAAAAAAATAATGAGCTTTGGATTAAGCTACAAATTAATTCCTATGTATTTAAGGGGAGAAATTTCATCCGAAGAAGAATTACTGGAGAAAATTTACCTGGCGGAAAAAAATTACGCCAAACGCCAAATGACTTGGTTTAAACGAAACTCCCATATAAAATGGCTCGCGAATTATAAAGATATAGAAAGAGAAGTTGAAAAATTTGTTCGATCTCCTGAAAAATAAATTCTCAAAATTTACTCGCATATTTACGTAAATAATTTTTTACAATTTTAAATCCAGATCTAGCGTTGCCAGTTCTGGATTTCATTTTTTGTGAGATCATCGAAACATCACAATGTTCCCGCAAAATTAAGATCGCGCCATAACGTCGCAACTCCCCTACAGAGAAAGATCAAAAATTTGAAAGCTGCCAGTGCCAACATGCCCAACAAAAATCCCATAATGTCCATAACAAAATCCTCCCATTCACATTTGTTAAGTTGATATTTTTGGGTAAACATTATACACAAAAGCAACCAAATGTTTTCAATTCAAAGTCTATCTTTAAACAAATATTTTGTCAAAAAATTATTTTTATTCCGGTCAAATATCAACATACGCGGAAAATGACTGAACTTTTTTGGTACTTATGATTGAATGTATTTTGGTAAAAAAGATAAATCATAAAAGCCAAAACAGGCAATCTCACCACCCAAGATTTCCCCTTGCACCAACGCATATCAGATTCGTTTTTGTTTATAATATTCATAATCCATTTTAACATATTAACACGTTAGCATTTTAACAAACGCCTTTACTGATTGTCATTTCAAACCTACGATTTGTCATCCTGAACTTGATTCAGGATCTCAAAATAAATTTACTTACATATTTACGTAAATTAAATGTTGCACAACCTGACAAGTATTGCAAAAACCTATCAAATATGCTATCTTATTAATAGAAGTAATTCCCTCTGTGTTGAGATACCGTAAGGCGTCTCGTCAAAGCAGAGGGCTTTCTTTTATCTAAAATTAAGAAAATAAAAGCTTTTCTTCTACAATTTTATCTTTTATAACATCATAATATTCATAGTCATTTCTCTCATACTTTCTAAAAATTGCCCAACTCACAAAATCTACTGCCTGCAAAAAATATTAAGCATATTTATAAACGTTGAATCAATAATACTTTTTGTCTACTGGCTACTTTCTCTTTTTTATATAATATTTATCAAACTTCTTTATAATATCTGGGCTATAAAAATCTTTTTTAGTACCTTTTAGATTGTCCGGATCAAGATAACGTGTTCTACTTAAATTTTTATCTATCATGAATTCTTTTCGTAGCTTATGAAAATAACTATTTCTTACAAAATTTTTATATCTTTTAATTAATTCTGTTATTAATTCATTATAGCTAAGTGGATATTTTTTTCTTAGTATATCCTCCTCTTCAAGTCTTATCATTGGGGCACTTGGATCATTCGTAATTCGCACACCACCTCCTATGTTTTTTGATTTAGCGATGGCAGAGACTGGCTTGACGTCTCCAATAAGTTTCAATACTGGCTTTCCGCCCTCTTTAAAACGTCCTTCACTTATAAATTTAAGCTTAGGAACTAATTTTCTATCAATCATGAGTGTTCCACCCCTTCCACTAACCTCACCTCCCACAATATCCATTATTGCAACATTTGCTGGACCAATCTTTGATATTTTTTCAAAATGTTCCATCCAGTTTTTTCGCTCATCTTCTTTAATAATGTCCAGCAAAATTTTAATTTCGGGATATTTCATTTTTTCACTTCTTGCGTTATAGCGATAATAAATTTCTGCTTCCTTTAAATCACCATCGTACTTTAGACAGACAATTGGCTTTACATTTGACTGATGTACATATAAAATACCAACGTTTTTTGATTGTACTGTAATTAAAAATTTTTCGAATAAAATTTCTGGAGAAAAAACACTATTTAAATATTCTGTTATTTTTGATTCATCTATTGTTTCAAAATTACAACTTTGAAGACCGACAAAATCACGTGGTTTATCCTTCACGCCAAAAACAATAAATCCTCCCTTGTTATTTGCAAAAGCTGCCATACTTTTGGCATATTTATCTCTTGAGTTCCAATTGAATGACTCCTTGAATTCTAGCCAGCCACTTTCCCGTGATATTATCCTATTGACAATAGAATCATGGAAAAGAAAAATTTTTTTATAATAATCAGAATTTTTAAAATTATTATTCATATTGCTTTTAAAATATACAACGAATCTTCTTTGTTTTATTAACAGCTTTTACATCTTTATAATAATTTATACTACAAATATTTATTTTAACCCATTACTGTTGTCTATTTCTATCAATTTATCTGAAAAATGTTTTGCCAGTAAAAATACTGCAAATATTGAAATAAAATCATTAAAAACATTGGTACCCTGTAACCTTTTGTCAATTTTCATACCTCCCCACTCAATACTTTTTCCTTCCTCTATCTTCCAATTTCCATTTTCATCTTTTAAATTAAATTTATTATTATGAGCAGCTCCATTTCTAACATGTCTCAAAAACTGAAACTCAATGTCCTTATTGATAATTGCATTATATTTTGAAAGTGATAAAAAATCATAAGCAATAATCGCCATGGCTTTACCCATAAAAATCATCTCTTTGAGCACATTCATTTTGGATATTGCGATGGTTCCATTCCGCTCTATTTTAAGATTCGTCGTATGATTAAATTTATCCAACATTTTAACAAACATTAAATAACCTTCCTGAGTGCTATCTTTTGTTCTCAATATATTTTGTACATCTAAATCAGATAAAGATCTAATAGAAAGAAGAAACAAATAAAACATATTTTCTACGTCTTTTAAAACAGGATGAAAATTAATTTCATCAATATCAAACTCAATTGTTTCATTTTTTACATTTTTCATGTTTTTATAAAAATAAAATTTATTTCTTCCAATCCTTAATCATCACCCCACCCCTCACTCTCTCAACTACAACCTTCTGTTTATTTTTCCATTTTAGCTCCCTCACAATCTCAATCGGCAAGGTAACAGCGATTGATTGGCGACCGACCTTGGTTAGCTTTCTCACATTTTGCTCATTTAGCTTTTTCATATTGTTTTTATTTAAATTTATTTACACCCACCTTACTGACCCTCTATTTATGCTTTTATTTAGTTTGTCTCTGCGAGTAATTTCTGTACTCAGAGATTACGTGGCAGTCTAGTTTAATATCCATAAATTAAATATGTATTTCTGGATTGCCACGTCAGGATTACCTTCCTCGCAAAGACGCCCCCGTTTTTGTTGTAATGGTCAGTGAGGAATTGCGATAAAAATCTATTGTCAGATTTCATAAATATGTTATCATTTAAGTATTAACCTGTCACGCCTCTTCACAATGCGAAACCGACAGGTTTTTTTGCTTTTATATCCCTTATTGAATCCTATGCCACAATACCATATTTTAAAAGTAGCAAAATCAATAGTTTAAACATTGGATATTCTAAACTTATCCACAGGGGTGTATTAAAATTACTGGATTGCTATGCTATTATTTAAATAAGCAATAAGACCTTTATGAGTTGTTCTAGATGTTCCCATCCATCGGTTGGCCATAGTCTAGACGTTACAAACTTATAAGGCATGCTTCCCCAAAAGGGGTTTTTATTTTACTTAAAAAATTTTGCCTCTTCCGATTTACTTACATATGTAAGTAAATAAAATAATTAATTAATCCTATTCTACGCCTAAAGATTGTATTTTGCAAAATAAAGCAAAATAAAGCAATTGACAGGAGTGATTTTTATTGCTATATTTAAAAGTCGCTAGATAAAGGATCTGGTGAAAACTGAGAAATTTCAAATGTAAAAAAGAGGAGGAACAAATGAAAAAATACAAAAGAATGACCGCCTTGTCCCTTGAAGAATTAACTGCCATCGTAAACGGCGGAATAAACGGCGAGGGTTGCGAAGGAGTTATCGCACCAATGTGCGGCGGCTGTGGATGCTTCCGCTCTTCAACTGTTCCAATTGGGCAAGCTGTCAACGAAATCGGCATCATCTTCGTAGAAGAAGGCGATAAGAAAGCTGAAAAAATTCTTGCCAACTTAATCGCCACCGATTCTTTCATGGCACCTGGCGCCTACTTCTATCTGATTCAAAAGAGAGATGCTGTTTCTTCGGAGACAGAATCACTCCTCAAGCAATTCGAGGAAGATCCCAAAAATCAGATGCACGTGGAAAATATCAGAGAAAAACTTGCCGAATCGGCCGAAGAGACGGCTTAATCTCCGGCCCCAACCTCAGCGAAGTCTAATGGCCTGATGCGTCAACAAATGCATCGGGTCATTTTTTATTCTTTCACAGCCAAAAACACCCCCACCGTAATTATTATTAAAACTAAAAGAATCAATATAAGCATCATAATTGTCATTGTTTTTTAAAAAAGATTTACTTACACATTTACGTACATATGTAAGTAAATAAAATAATTAATTAATCCTATTCTACGCCTAAAATTATATTTTTGCATCTACTCCAACTAAATATGTCTATTTATTTTTTTTCTTACTTCCTTATATGTCTCATCAAAAATTTCATAATAATCAGCATAAATATATTTCTTATCATAACTAACACTATCTAACGGCTCAAGGATTTTTAGTTTTCTAAGTCTTTCAATAACTTTATATGCCCCAGGAGCAGTAAATCCTGTCCACTTCATAATTTCAGCAACACCCACAATCGGCTGACCAAATAATTTTCGAACAATTTCCAAAGTTGACTCAGCTGACTTTTTTCCGAGTTTTTGCATCTTAGCAAAATCACGATCGCGAAGACTCGTGATTTGCGTACACGTGTCGATACTAGAGCTGGCAATTTCAGCCACACCTTCAATAAAAAATTCCAACCAATCTTCAACGTTAGAGTTCTCATCATGATAACTTTGAAGTTTTTGATAGTAAAGTTTTTGATATTTTTTAAAATAACTGGAAAGATATAAAACTGGCATTTCTAAAATTCCTAAATGATGCATATACATTGCAATTAACATTCTCCCAGTTCGTCCATTGCCATCAGTGAATGGATGTATGGTTTCAAATTGCGCGTGAATAATTCCTGTCTTAACAAGTGCAGGATAATCATCCTCTGTATGAATAAAATTTTCCAAATCACCCAATGCTCTTTGCATTTCACTAATAGTTGGCGGGACAAAAGAAGCATCAGTCGGCGTTTTGCCTCCAATCCAATTTTGCGAACTTCGAAACTCACCAGGATAAGCATGCTGGGTACAACGAGCGCAAACCATTAATTTTTCATGAAGCTCTCTAATAAATCTCAGAGAAATTGGAAAATTTTTCGTCCTTTTAATTCCAAAATTGACCGCTTTTATGTAATGTTCAATATCATCGACATCTGAATTTTTTCTATTTTTTTCCTCCGTAACTGGTGCAGCCACAGCATCTTGGAAAGTAGCTTTCGTTCCCTCAATTTGACTCGAGTAAGTTGCATCTTTTATAATAAACATAGAAATAAAAAAATCCTTATCAGGCAAAAGACGAGTTATGCCATCTAATTTTCCTACTAAACGAATTGCTTCTTCATGTTTTTTGTAAAGCTTTGGACTTATTTTAAAGCCTTCTTTTGGTGGAAAATCAAAGGGAATAAAGGACTCAAATCCCTCTTTTTGTTTAATATAACGACCAATTTTTATCTTATTTATCATATTTACAATTTGTTTACATTAGTTATGGTAATATAAACATATTAGCCTATTTTGTTTACATTGTCAACGGCAATGTAAACTAACTTTAAAAACAGCTTATCTATTTCCAATCCTTAATCATCACCCCGCCCCTTACTCTTTCTACTACCACTTTTTGCTTGTCGCGCCACTTTAGCTCTCTTACGATTTCAATCGGAATTGTGACAGCGATTGATTGGCGCCCGACTTTGGTTAACTTTCTGACGTTTTGTTCGTGTATTTTTTTCATATTATTTTTTAAAAAAAGTTTACTTACATATTTACTTACATATGTAAGTAAATAATAATTATATAATTATTTTCTATTTAAAAAATTGATTAAAATCTCTTTTGGCAAACTCAATTCCTGTCAATCGCTTACTAAGCTCTACTCTAATACCAAGATCTGTGGCTGTTTTCTCAAATAAATCAAACAGGTCTTGCTTTTTAACCTTAATTTTCCCGATTAAAAATTGATTATTTTCAAGAACATCTAACAATTGCTCAAAAAATTCTATTCTAAATTTATCATTCGGAATAACCATGTGCGTTTTTAGCATAAAACATGACTCTTTGTGGATAAACATAATTACGAAGGGCTGGAATGGGATTCCATCATCATCCCTTAGCCAAAAAGATGATTTAAAATAATCAACCTCAATACACATCCCGCTTTTTCCATGTCCAAACTTCTTAATTTTATCAATCCTCTTTTTGATTTCCTTGAGATCTTTAGATAATTTTATTTTTCTCATATTAAGATTACTTACATATGTAAGTAAATA
>DOKP01000074.1:7727-8437 GCA_003510795.1 Candidatus Moraniibacteriota bacterium
GTATTTTGCAAAGAAATAAAGCAATTTAAATAGTTGTAACACACATCCAATATAGCCCTACATTTAATGATTTATCTCCATCGCAAAAAATATAAAATCCAAAATTAGCATTACCAATTTTGGATTTTTTACTTCTAATGAAAATCTATTCGTCGCAAACTTCAGCCGACGATGCCTTGCATCTATCAAAGAAGGTCNNAAATTGGCCTTACCAATTTTGGATTTCTTACTTCTAATTTATTGCGACCTCGCATCATGGTCCGAGATTGTATCGGAACAGCCTCCATGCATTCGATATGTCATTCCGCAACAGGAAAATAGTTAATGCCATCAAGGCAAATGTGCTCAGATTTAACCAGGCTTTTATTTTCCATATAGTCAACAAGTTCTGACCGCGCTTTTTCTTCATGTAGCCCCCCTTTTTTTAAAACTATTTCAAAAAAAACATCGCCGATAATCCCCAACAAATTGATTTTAAATTATATATGTAGATGAATACTTTTTCAAAAAATCATTTCCCCTCTTTTACTGCCAAAAACACTCCAACAACGATTATTATTAATAGTAAAAGAATCGCGATAAGGACCATGTTATTTTTTTAAAAGATTGTTTACATATTTATTTACATCTATCTTAATCCCAAAAACATTTTTTGGCAAAGATATTTTTTAGTCACAAAATAAAAGCAGTCCAGATTCTCGATAAGAATC
>DOKP01000074.1:8502-11081 GCA_003510795.1 Candidatus Moraniibacteriota bacterium
ATTCTCGATAAGAATCTGGACCACTGGCGGACTTATGACTATAAGCCCAATACATCTCTCATAGTGTATAGACCTGGTCGCTGATTAACTACCCACTTTGCGGCAGCGACGGCACCCTCGGCAAAAACAGCTCGAGAACCGGCTTTGTGCGTGAGCTCCAATCTTTCATTGGAACCACCAAGGTAAACAGTATGCTCACCCACTACGCCTGCCAAACGCAAAGATTGAATGCCAATCTCACCAACAGGTCGAACGCCAGTTTTCCCTACACGGGACATTTTGACAACTTCTTCATAATTTTGCCCGCGTCCTTTGGCGATGGCTTTAGCCAATTTTATGGCCGTGCCGGAAGGGGCATCTGCTTTCATGCTATGATGAATTTCGAGAACATCCCCGTCATAGCCCAATCCAAAGATTCGAGCTATGTTTTCCACAACTGCAGTCAAAATGCAAACACCGGTGCTGAAATTGTAGTCTTGAACGATGGGAACTTCTTTGGAAAAACCCCTGATCATTTCCAGCTGTTTTTCTGAAAACCCAGTCACACCAATAACTGCTGGCAGATGAGCTTCTCGAAGAAGATTTATCACTGCTTCGGGAATAGAAAAATCAATTATCACATCCACTGTTTCCCTTATGGATGGAACTTCTTTTTCTTTTAGATATAGAAAAATATCCAGATAGTGTAACAAAAGATTTTCTCTGAATGCGGAACTTTTTTCTCCGCACAAGCCTGCACCCAGAATTATCCCATCCGTCAATTTTATCGCGGTTAGAACCTCCTCACCCATCCGGCCATCAGCTCCATTGAGCAACACTCTAACATTACCATTCTCGTCCATTTGTCTTCCTCCTGAATTGAGATTAATCTTGATATTCAACGATTCCCCGTATACAACATTCCACTATTTAGTTTTAGAATAACTTTTCCCACTTAAAGCAGGATATTTGATTGTAATAAAAAAATGATAAAATAGCAAGAGAAAAAAATAGTAAATAATTTGGCTGTATTGCTTTTTAATTTCTAACTTTTTTCATTTCAATAAATATTAATCCGGTTAAATATCAACATACGCGGAAAATAACCGCATTTTTGATTTTTAAATTTATAGCAAAAAAAATACTCGCACCACAATTATTATCAAAATTATACGGAAGTGGCTTGGAGAATCAAAAGCCCAACCCCCTCTGCCTGTCGGCATCTCCCCCTTTGAGTACAAAGAGGGAGAGGATGGAGAATGAAAAATTAAAAAGCAGGTTAATTCGAATCGTCGAATTACCTGCTTATTTTTCACCTCCTTAGTTTAGAATGACCAATTAAAGTTGATCTACTTTTAAAAAATAACATTGCCAAATTATCTGCAGACAGCTCCTATTTCTGGGTAGCTATTGGCTACTCCAGCGGTGAGCATGTTCCATGGATCAGCGATACACTGATTTTGGAATTCATGCATATCCATCGCCTGTAGAAAATTAAGATATGATAAATAGGCTTTATAGAGCCGAGCTTCGTCATCAGATCCGCGCTTGAATGATTTTGCGTCCACGACATATTTATTCATCAAACCCGGAAAATCATTCTCTGCGACAAGTAATAACTCTTCCGTAAGGTTAATCTGCGGATTGGCGGAGTATTTTTTTGCCGCGTAATACCGATCCACTGTCGGCTTCATCTGATCTACTTCTTGCTTTTGCGAATCATACACTTCTTGCTGAGTCGGAATGTCGGTCCAAAACGGAACAGCACTATATCCTTTAATCTCATACATTCCTAAAATTAATATTGCGCCATACAAAATAACATAAGGAATAAAGATTATGAAAGTAGCGAATTCCAATGGAATCCCTCGACTAATAATAGAATTTATTAGATTTCCATCCATAAAAAAAACGAAGCTGGACGCAAGCAGAACTGCTACTATGCCAATCCAGGCCATTGTATCCAGTCCTGATTTGACATACCCGTCCGGAACCGGCATGATGCTAAAAAAAAGAATACAAAAAAGAATGCTCAAGAAAAAAACAATTAACAGTATGCCACACAATTTATCGTACAGCGGACGCTGCAAAGTAAAAATTCTCTTTCCATCTTCATATGTACCTTCTTTATGAAGAATTTGTCCACATTTGGAACATTTTTGCTCCGACCAATGTGGATACAGACTGGCAATGTGCTTGGAACACTTCGGACACATCCGAAAGTTGTGTTCATTGGGTGAGTTTCCCTCTGCCTTGACTAGATACTTTTTCCTGCTGTAAATCCTTTTAAACAAATCCACAAAATAATTTTTTAACGAACTGAATAACTGTGCCATAATAGCACCTCCCTTTGTTTGAAATTACGCGAAACTGGATCACGCGATTACTGTCCTGGCGTACTCATGCAAAAAAATGCATTTTCACTCGAGAACACATATCGTCACGTCGCTAGTCGCGTATTTATCAACTTGACCTATCCAAGTCGACCCTAAACTCTAGCACAGAAAAATCCCGCCGTCAACTGAAAATTTAGTGACTATTCAGCCTTCTCCAAAACCAATCATTTTTCGCCGTCTCTGCGAGTAATTTTTGTACTCAAA
>DOKP01000074.1:11169-13308 GCA_003510795.1 Candidatus Moraniibacteriota bacterium
CGTGGCAGTCTAGAAAAATAAATCTCGACATTAAATATATTTCTGGATTGCTTCGTCGGAGTACCTTCTCGCAAAGACAGATAAAAAAATAAAATTGAATATTAAATTATTGAAGATTGAATGAAAATTGGAAATTGATTATTGAAAAATAAACCCCCTCCCTAACCCTCCCCCTTTGAGTACAAAAGTGGAGAGGGGGAAGAGAAATCATCTTCCCAACCCCCTTGAAAAGGTGGAGAGGAATGCGGATTGAAAAAGGATTTATCCTACATAATTTTCATTTGCAAAAGAAAAAAGGATAATTTAAAAGAAAACATCTCATAAAAGAACATATCCTCTTCGGATACTTTTCTTGGTTTAGACAATAACGCCACCAGCATGCCCGAGATGCCTTTTCCATTCATAAGCGGAACAAAAATAAATTGATTAAACTTTCCGTCCATCTCGAATCTATCCGTCCCCTTTCCCCCGCATTCAACTAGATTTACTAATTTCTTCTCTTTAAGCTTTACCATTGTCTCTGAAGCTTTTTTGGGGAAATTGCTAATTTTATTTTTATATCCATGAGGCAATCTGCTCGCGGAAAGCAACCTAAAACATTCTTTATTTTTTTCAAATTTATAAATAAGACTTACTTGGGACTGAAAAAGATCCATTGCAAAATTATTCATATTTCTAAAAATTTCCCTTTTTTCTATCCCTAACCGTGTTTTGTTTATATTTAAAAGAATATCTAACCGACGATTGATACTGCCAATATATTTATATGATTCTACCAATCTATCTTCTGTATTTTTTATGTCAGTAAAATCCTGCATAATCATAACAGCAAAACTATCTATTGTCTTTTTCCCTCGCGGTCTGGCGGGTATGGGATAAAAATGTGCGCGAATATCCTTTTCTAAAAAACGATCTCGAGCATCTACTCTAAAAGCACCTTTTTTTATCATTTTATTTCGAATCACTTTCCATCTATTTTTCAAATAACAATTTGAATCGCTACAGTTGGGATGAAGGGTATTGTGAAGATCTTTTCCTCGCACTTCATTTAAATATCCAATATTCCAACTTTCAAAAACACGATTAGCACGCAGTATTTTCCCATTTTTATCCAAGATACAAATTAACTGAGG
This sequence comes from Candidatus Moraniibacteriota bacterium, assembly GCA_003510795.1. Taxonomy (GTDB): domain Bacteria; phylum Patescibacteriota; class Minisyncoccia; order Moranbacterales; family UBA9337; genus UBA9337. Next base: position 12,303 of record DOKP01000074.1, read on the forward strand.
CAGAGCATCTGCTGTCAACTCCCATTCCAATTTAGCTCTCTCTATCATATCTAAAACAAGAGAACTTTTTTTATTCTCTTTTCTTCTATTATTTAGATCAGAAAGTAAAAGCACCTCTTTAACTGCCTTGCTCATATTTTTAAAGTTAATTAATTTTATCCAAATTCTACCACATCAGGGCATTTATGCAAGGGATTTTGAAAACAAATTAGTTTACAACCCCCTCTGTCCTAAGGGACATCTCCCCCTTTGAGTACAAAGATGGAAAGGAATACAAAAAAGCCCGCTATAAAAACGGACTAAAATAAAAAACAACCCCCTCTCAGTCTCCCCCTTAAAAAGAGGGCGAGGTTGGGAGATAAACAAAAACAAGATTACATTGTCTTGGCGACGACCTACTTTCCCCAATAAATTAGGTATCATCGGAGCTGAAGGGCTTAACTGCTGAGTTCGAGATGGAATCAGGTGTACCCCCTTCGCTAGAATCACCAAGACAATATAATCTTGTTTAGTTTTGAGATGAGAATGCTGTATTTCAAGCAAACTCTAATTTTTTTTGTAGTGTAAAAAACAAATTCATTTCCAATCAATACATCATATTAAATGACTATTAACTGTTAACTCGTAATGATACCACTCCCATCCGCAATATTCACGGACGAAAGTAGCTATCACTACAATATAATGAAAAAAGGTTTAGTTTTATTAGTATTTCTTGGCTAAATATATCACTATACTTACACCTAAAACCTATCAACCTAGTCTTCTTCTAGGAAACTATATTACCTTATCTTGAGGTTGGCTTCCCGTTTAGATGCTTTCAACGGTTATCCTTTACGAACATAGCTACTCGACATTGCTCCTGGCGGAACAGCCGATACACCAGAGGTTTGCTCTTTCCGGTCCTCTCGTACTAGGAAAGAATCCTCTCAAGTAATTAACGCCTACGGCAGATAGAGACCAACCTGTCTCACGACGGTTTGAACCCAGCTCGCGTACCTCTTTA
>DOKP01000074.1:13403-15938 GCA_003510795.1 Candidatus Moraniibacteriota bacterium
GAACAGCCATACCCTTGGGACCTGCTCCAGCCCCAGGATGAGATGAGCCGACATCGAGGTGCCAAACAGTGTCGTCGATGTGAACTCTTGGACACTATTAGCCTGTTATCCCCGGGGTAACTTTTATCTGATGATCTTCCACGCTCCTACAAGCGATGGTCGGTTCACTAAATTCCACTTTCGTGACTGAGCAACTGATTAGTCTTTCAGTAAAGCTGGCTTGTGCTTTTGTACTATCAACCCGATTTCCATCCGGGCCTAGCCAACCTTTGTAAGCGCCTCCGTTACAATTTAGGAGGCGAGCGCCCCACTCAAACTACCCACCAGGCACTGTTCCCGTGCTGGTATCTGAATTTTAAAGGCACTAATAGAGAATTTAATTTTCTATTGGATCATAAACAAAGTAAAAAAACATTTATATGAAGCCGTATTCTCAATTAGTGACTAATTTTAAAATACAGATAACAGCACAGGGTTAGAATTAAAATAATAACAGGGTGGTATTCCACTGGTGACTCATCTTTAACCTGAGTTAAAGCGTCAAAGTCTCCCACCTATTCTCGGCAGCTAGAACTCTAATTCAATGCCAAGCTGTAGTAAAGCTCCACGGGGTCTTTTCGTCTTGCCGCAGGTAGGGGGCATCTTTACCCCCATTGCAATTTCACCGAGTCCTTCGTTGAGACAGTTCCCCAGTCGTTACACCTTTCATGCGGGTCAGAATTTACCTGACAAGGAATTTCGCTCTGTTTTGTTATCTATGTGTCGCCACATAGCACGGACTATATCTTTCCATAAAATAAATTATGGAATCAGCATGTTAGTCTCTGAGGATTTTCTAATAAATTAGAATCTTTCCTGCTGATTATCTGCACTGATAGCATTTTTACTGATTATAAATAAAAATTTATAATCAAGTAGCTTCAGATACTCCAGACTTTCCAGCATATAGCTGATTTACATCCCGAAAAAATTAATTAATCGAGATAGGCGTTTACTTTTCCTTTTGCATGTTTATATCATAGCTTGTTTATCATTTACTACCAATCGTCCCAGTTATTCTAATTCCACTACTACAGTAGAATTAGAACCTTAGGACGATTATAGTTATCGCCGACGTTCACTGGCGCTTCGGGAATTGGCGTGAACCGCTTCCGTTAACGTTCCAGCACTGGTCAGGTGTCAGCCCCTATACTTCAGCTTGCGCTTTTGCAGAGACCTGTGTTTTAGATAAACAGTCGCTAGGGAATCTTTAGCTGCGCCCGACCTACCGAAGTAGGACGGGAAGACATCTCGCTAACTTACGTCTAGATTTTTTGCCGAGTTCCTTAACGAAGGTTCTCTCGTTCCCCTTGGGCTACTCGCCCTATCTACCTGTGTTGGTTTTGGTACGATTACAATAATACGAACCTTAGAAGCTTTTCCTGGCACTCTGCTCTCTACCGTGCGCCACTCCGAAGAGCGGCTTCCAGAATATTCTTGGACTTAATGTATGGCGGATTTTCCTACCATACGTCCTTAAATACCCTACACAAATCCAATTATGTGCGGTAGGTACTAAAATGCGTCACTCCATCGAATATTATTGTAGTCACGGAATATTAACCGTGTGTCCATCGACTACGCCTTTCGGCCTTGCCTTAGGATCGACTAACCCTGGGATGATTGCCATTGCCCAGGAAACCTTGGATTTTCGGGGTGTGAGGATCTCACTCACATTGCGGTTACTCATGCCAACATTCTCACTTCTCTACGCTCCACCATGGCTCACGCCTTTGACTTCATCGCATAAAGAACGCTCTCCTACCACTCATCACTAAAAGTGACAAGTCCATATCTTCGGTATTATGTTTAGCCCCGTTACATCTTCGACGCGAAATCTCTAAGCTAGTGAGCTATTACGCACTCTTTAAAGGATGGCTGCTTCTAAGCCAACCTACTAGGTGTTTCAGAAATTTCACTTCCTTTACCACTTAACATAAATTTTGGGACCTTAGATTATGATCTGGGCTTTTTCCCTTTTGAGCCTCGACCTTAGCGCCGAGGTTCTAACTGCCCGGATAAGAAACAAAAGAATTCGGAGTTTGGTTGAGTGTTCTACGGCGAACCGCGAAAACTCATCCAGTAGCTCTACCTCCCTTGCTCATTTCCCGAACGCTAGCCCTAAAGCTATTTCGGAGAGAACCAGCTATCGCCAAGCTCGATTGGAATTTCTCCCCTACGCACAAGTCATCCCCTAACGTTAAACGATTAGTGGGTTCGGGCCTCCCCCCAATGTTACTTGGGGTTCACCCTGCTCATGCGTAGCTCGCCTGGCTTCGGGTCTAATTCATACGACAATGGTCGGCGGTTAAGCCTCGCTTTCACTACGCATATCTCACAGAGTGATTTATGCAAGCCGTATAAAATTAACTCGTTGGCCCGTTCTACAAAAAGTACGCCATTGCAGTGCAAGCACTGCTCTGACTCCTTGTTAACATATGGTTTCAGATACTATTTCATCTCCCTCATCGGGATGCTTTTCACCTTTCCCTCACG
>DOKP01000071.1:0-161 GCA_003510795.1 Candidatus Moraniibacteriota bacterium
GTTTTTATTTGTAAAAAATGTCAGAAATAATAACTGTTCATATTTTTCCAAAATTAATTTTTCTTCCTCGTCTTTGCGAGTAAATACTGTACTCAGTATTTAAGAAGCAATCTCAAAGTTTTGCAATGCATCGTCCGGGATTGCCACGAAAATTTTGAGTA
>DOKP01000071.1:219-11240 GCA_003510795.1 Candidatus Moraniibacteriota bacterium
GATTGCCACGAAAATTTTGAGTACAAAACTTTCTCGCAAAGACAGCATAGACACTTTGCATTTCGTTTATAGAAGGACCTACTGTACTTATTTTTCCAGAAAAAGATGAATAGTTGTCAAAATAAATTTTAAATAATTTTAAACAATAAATAAATGAACAAAAAGCAAAAAATGATTATTGCCAGCACAATTTTAATCGTAGTTGGCGTAGTAGTTTATTTTACAACGCTAAGAGATGCAGTTCGTAAAAATAAAGTATCGGAACAAATAGTTGCAGAAAATAATGGGAAAAAAACTGAAGAAAATCAAGAACCTTTAAATGAAGGAAATATTAATCCTATTTCCGGATTGGCTTGTGAAAATTGGAATCGCCGACCGATTGCGGTGATGCAACCTTCCGATCTTCAAGCTAGGCCAGCAGCCGGGTTTTCGCAGGCGGATATAGTTTTTGAATTGCCAGCTTATACTTCTTCGGTAACTAGATTATTAGGAGTATATTCTTGTGCTATTCCAAAAGAGATCGGCGCGATGAGAAGTGCCCGGCATGATCACATTGCGCTAGCGGGAGCAGTGGATGCTTTCTTTATTCATTGGGGAGGATCACACTTCGCTCTTGATTTGTTAAACAAAAATGTCATTGATCGCATTGATTGCATGACAACTAATTATTGCGAAAGATGGGATTGGCAAAACGATGCAACTATGCGAATGGAAGATTCCGGACATATCAAGGGTGAAAAAGCGCTAGCAGCCATGAATGTAGTTGGTGGCAGAGCGGAAACTAAGTTTGCCGGTTATCCTCACCAAAAAGAAGCTAGTCTTGAAAATAGAGGAAGTGGCGGAGAACTGAGAGTAGCCTTTGCTAGTCCATATGATGTAAATTATACCTATGATAGAGAAACAAATACATTTTTGCGAACTTGGAACGATGTGGTTGATGTAGATAGAAATAACAAAGAAAGATTGGCGCCAAAAAATATTGTAGTGATGTTTGCTAAGTCAGAACAAATAACCAATACTCAGGATTACACCGGAAAAGGGTTAAGAAGTCCTTGGGAGGGAGTTGAAGAAATAAAAAATACTGGCGCAGAAAGTATTAGCGGAAGATACAATAACGTACAAATTGGAGATCCGTGGTACGATGAGAGTGGAAGTGGAGAAGCTTATTATTATATGAACGGAAAAGAATATCGAGGGACCTGGAAAAAAGATAGCGCAAAATTAGAAAGTAAATTATTTTTCTATGACGAGAGTGGCAAAGAAATAATGTTTATCCCTGGTCAAATTTGGGTGGAGATTCTTGAGCCAGGACAAGTTTTGAGGTGGACTCCCGCCAGTTAATTTATTCATCAAATAAAATGATAATATTTCTTTATGGCGAAGATAGATTTCGCTCTCACGAGAAATTGAATAAAATAAAAGAAGAATTCTTTAAAAAAAACACCTCGAATGCAACTTCGAGTGTTTTTGATTTTAGCGAAGGTAATTTTTACAATGAATTTAAAATAGCCATGAAATCAAGAGGCTTATTTTCGCAAAATTATTTAATAATTGCCAAAAATTTATTATCCCAAGAAAATGCTAGTTTGAGAGAAGATTTTGTAAGTTTTTTTGCAGATAATCTTGATAATGTAAATTCTCCCGAAAATATTATTATTTTTTTAGAAAACGAAAAACCAAAAAAAAATGATAAAATATTTAAATGGTTAATCAGAAATTCAAAAAGTGAAGAGTTTAGCAAGTTAAGCAATGCTCAGCTGAGAAACTGGATAGAAAAAAGATTTTTATCTCTTGGCGCCAAAATTGATTCAAAAATTATTGATAGTTTAGTTAGCAGTAAAAATGGAGATCTTTTCGCGATTAATGGAGAGATATCAAAAATTGTTAATTTTATTGGTAAAGATGACTTCAGTGAGGATTTGAGCGACCAGGTCGCTAAATTTCTAAGCTCAAACGTAGAGGCTAATATTTTTCAAACCATAGAATTTATTGCCTCGGGCAATAAGCAAAAGGCCCTGGAATTATTACATCAGCAATTAGCTCAAGGGAGCGATCCTTTTTACATCCTTTCTATGTATGTTTATCAAATTAGAAATCTTTTAAAAATCGCTGATTTTTATTTTCAAGGCAATACAAATTATACGGAAGTTTCAAAAATTATTAAAGTGCATCCTTTTGTGGTACAAAAGGGCATGCAACAATTGAGGAGCTTGGATTTCGCTAAACTGAAAAATATCTATCAGGAGTTGGAAAAAATAGATGAGAAGGCTAAAAAAGGAAAGATGAGCGTGGAGGTGGGAATGGACTTATTGATAGCAGGAATGTAGGACACACAATCATTAAGGCAAATAAGCATTAAAACAATAAAACATCGTATTTTAAATAATAAAAAACGACCCACGCAAGGGTCGTTTTGTTTTATTTGGCTACGTTTTTGACAGATTTGTTTAATCTGGATTTATATCTGGAGCCAGTATTCTTTTTAAGCACTTTCTTTTGAACAGCTTTGTCCAAGGCTTTTATTGATTTCTTTAACCACTCTGAGGCTGTGGCAAAATCTTTATTGGCGATAGCTTCACGTGTTTTTTTAACAGCACTGCGATAGTTTCCCTTAACCTTTTTGTTCTTTGTAGTTTTGCGATCAGTTACGCGCATGTGCTTTTTAGCAGAATCTTTAATTGGCATAGTGTATTTAATTATTTGAATTTAAAATAGTTACTTAATTATTTGTATCACAGAGTGGATTTTTTGGCAAGAGAATGATAGTATTAGCATGTTAACATTTTAACACGTCAGCATTAAAACATTAGAACAATTAAACATTGAAGCATTTGAAGTCATCGGTCATCCGTAATCAGTCATCAAGATTAAAAATTGTATTTTTGATGACTTGATGACTTTTGACTGAATGACTATAATTTTACTTTTAAACTTTATAACTTTTTATTTATGATAGCAAAATTAACAGGAAAAATAGAATATCTGAGGGATAAATGGATTATTGTGGATGTGGCGGGAGTGGGGTATAAAGTTTTTTTAACAGATTTTACTTTAGGAAAAATAGCTGGATCAAAGGAAGGGGCATTCTTTATTTATACTTATGTGCGAGAAGATATTTTAGCTTTGTATGGTTTCATTAGTTTAGAAGAAAAAGAAATGTTTGAACTTTTGATATCCATTTCTGGCATTGGCCCAAAAGCTGCGGTAGGCATACTTTCTATAGCGGACCCAGTTTCGATTCGGGCAGCTATTTTAAATAATGATCCTACAATTTTAACTAAAGTTTCTGGAGTGGGCAAAAAAACAGCCGAAAGGGTTATCCTAGAATTGCAAAATAAAGTAGCCGATATGCCCATGGGAGAAAGGCAGGAGATTGCAGTAGATAGCGAAATGATAGAGGTATTAATGTCTATGGGTTACAGTGCTTTTCAAGCCAGGGAAGCGATTAAGTCAATTCCTAAAGATATTGAAAAAATTGAGGACAAAATAAAATTTGCTCTTAAGGAAATGGGAAAATAAATGTTGTAATTGTTGAAAATGTTCTATTGTCGCAGCGTTATTATTTGTGGCTTAGTTAACAAATTTATAAGGTTAGATTTAAGATTTATGATTTAAGATTCAAAAAAAATTTTAAAAAATGCAGATTTTTCATAAATCGTAAATCTTAAATCGTACATCTGTTACGATGCTATGTTAACTGAAAATGTTTTTAAATTCCTTGAGTTTAATGCAAATAATTTAAAATAATTAACTATGGAAAATAACAGAGATGAATTTATTCAAAAAAATTCTCCTTGTGGGGGTTTTTTACAATCCAATCAATGGATGGAATTCCAAAATAATTTCGGTATAAAAAACCATAATATTTCTGATAATGATTTTTGGTCAAATATTTTGGAATATAATCTTCCCTTGGTGGGTAAATACTTTTATGTTCCGCGCGGACCGATACGAGGCGAAAATATTGAGGATGAAAAACTAAAAAAATGTATCAATGATTTAATTGAGCTGGCTAAAATAAATAAAGCTTCTTGGATCAGAATGGATAGCTCTGATAAAAATATCAGAGGAATTGTGGAGAAACTAAAGTATAAATTAATCAAGGCTCCGCACGATATGCAACCCAAACAAATTTTTGTGGTAGACATCAGTACAAATGAGGAAGAGATTCTATCTCAAATGAAGCCCAAAACGAGATATAATATCAAGGTAGCGGTGAAAAATAATGTGCAAATAAAAATAATAAAAGGTTTTTCTGACAATGAAGAAAAGATTGAGAAATTTTTAGATTTGATTGAGAAAACTGGAAATCGAAAAGGGATAACTTTCCACTCCAAAGAATATTATCGCAAAATGTTAAGACATATCAACTCAGATAATATAAGATTATATCTGGCAGTTTATGAGGATAAAATTATTGCGGGGGCCCTAATGGTTATTTATGGACAAATGGCTACTTATCTGCATGGAGCTTCAGATAACAACAACAGGAATGTAATGGCTCCCTTTTTGCTACAATGGCAAATGATTAAAGATGCCAAGAATTTAGGAGCTTTAAGGTACGATTTTGGCGGAGTAAGCATTGATGAAGAAAATAAAAAAAGAAGGGAGCAATGGCTAGGTGTTACTAGATTTAAACAAGGTTTTGCTAAAAATAATCAGCCCTTGGAATTTTCTGGTAGTTATGACATAATTATTAATCCTTTCAAATATTGGACATATCGAGTGCTTCAGAAAATTAAAAACATTTTAACATATTAGCATCAGGAAAGTGAATTATGAATTAAGAATTAAGTATTATGAATAATATCTGCTACTTTATAAACCTTATGAATATTATAAAACTTAAAACTATTCTTCATTCGTATATTTGTATTAATTAGTAATTAGTAAAGATTCTATTTATTATGCTTAAAATTACAATTCTGGCCGTGGGAAAATTAAAAAAAGAATATTACAAGAAAGCTTTCGATGAATATTTAAAAATGATTGCACCCTATGCCAGTGTAAAAATTGAAGAATTGGCGCCAGAGCCATTTTATGATAATTCCGACAAGGAAAAAATAAAGGAAAAGGAAAGCTTAAAAATAATTAAATACTTGGATAAATTTCCGCAAACTAAAATTATTGTTCTTGATGAGGGCGGCAAAGAATTCCAATCAAAAATGTTTTCTCAATTTCTATTTAAAAATGAAACAGAGCACATAATTTTTGTTATTGGCGGAACTTTAGGGTTTGGCAGGGAAATTTTTAATTATAAAAATGCAATTAGAGTAAGTTTGTCGCAAATGACTTTTCCTCATGAAATGGTAAGGGTAATTTTAGTTGAGCAAATTTATCGCACAATTGCCATAAATAAAAATAAAAGTTATCATTATTAATAAGAAATAGCAATCAACCAATAACTGGTAGCGAATAATGGCTCAGCAGGTGCTTGAATAAAAGTTAATAAATATAGGACTTACGCATTTGAATATTATTAGTCTTCAAAGTTTCTAAAAAATATCATTTTTTCTCGCCTTTCGCAGTAGCACGGCAGTTCGAAAAAATAATATTTTTCAGAAACTATACTCGAAATAACTCAAACGCGTAAGTCCTAAAATAAATTATAAAAGATATGAAGTATTTAATTAATTGGATAGTAATGACTTTAGCAGTTTTTATTAGCGCCCAACTTATTCCCGGCGTGAGTGTGGATAGTTTTTTTGTAACTTTTATAGCTGCTTTAGTTTTAGGGATAATAAATGTTATTTTAAAACCGATTTTATTAATTTTAACTTTGCCGATTAATATTTTTACCTTGGGACTTTTTACTTTGGTTATTAATGCTTTTCTGGTCCTTCTGGCGAGCAATCTCGTAGATGGTTTCAGAGTGGCAGGATTTTGGTGGGCGCTTCTGTTTAGTTTGGTAATGTCAGTGGTACATTCCGCGTTGCACCAAGTTGGAAAAAAGTAATTATTTTTCATTTTAAAAAAATATGTCGAAAATGTTATTTAAAGAGCGAGAAGTTAACTCAAGAAAGAAAATAAAAGAAATTCTTCAAAGACCGGAGATCGGAAAAATATTAGATAGCTCAAGAGAAAGGAAAGAAGTCTCAATACAGTTTAAAAAATATAGCAGGGGAGGAATAACAAAAGATGAGGCGCGTAAAATTTTGGGAAAATTTCATTACAATAAGAAGGATTCGTTAAATGGAAAAGAAACAGCTGGTTTGGCTAGAGCTTTAGGCATAAGAGGCGTTCACAAATATAAAAGACCAGAGGCGTCTTTTGGCAGAGAAGCTCAGAAAGACGAAGGAAGAAGAGCGGATTTTGCTAATGATTCAAATAAGAGTGCTATTCCATCTAGAATTAAACTTAAAGGTTTTAGCAAGATGAATCCGCTACGTTAGAGAACATCATATAGATGAAGCGAATTTTAGTGGTTCAATGTTAAATTGTTTAAATGTTAATAGGCTAAAATGATTTTTATTTGACTTTTTGTTTAAAATGGTGTATAATGAATTTGTAAGGTTAAATAAAGACTTTACAGAAATAGGGTGAATTCTCATGGATGAGAGTTCATTTTTTGTTTTTAAGCCAAGGTCGGTTGGTTTAATGAATGTTAATTTAAAAATAAAAACATCCGAAGATTTTGCCCTATTTAACAATAATTAATCCGCCAGCTGGCGGAAAAAATGACAAATTAAATATCAAAATTATTGAAAAAAATTTAAACAACGATTTTGCCCAACAAAGAAATTTTGGCTTAAGTAAAGCTAATAATAGATGGGTTTTATTTGTTGATGCAGATGAGGAAGTGAGTGAGGAATTAAAGCAAGAAATTGTAGGACTGGATTCCCGCCTCCGCGGGAATGACATAAATATTTGTAACGCATATTATTTAAAGAGACGGGATTATTTTTGGGGTAAAGAACTTAAACATGGAGAAATTAATCAAATCAGACAAATAGGTTTAGTCAGATTAATAAGTAAGGATTCGGGAAAGTGGATGGGTACGGTTCATGAAGTTTTTTACACTGCTAAAAATATTGGGCAACTAGAAGGTTTTCTCAATCATTACCCGCATCAAATTTTAAAAGATTTTATTATTGATATTAATAATTATTCAAGTATACGGGCAGAAGAACTGTTTAATCGGGAAACAAAAACTAATATTTTTGAAATTATCTCGTTTCCTTTTGGCAAATTTTTTTATAATTATTTTCTTAATTTAGGTTTTTTGGATGGGCCAGCCGGTTTTACTTATGCTTTTATGATGAGTTTCCACTCCTTTTTAGTCAGAGCCAAACTTTATCAACTGACAAATAAAAAATGACCATCCTGTTTTATATAACTGCTTTATTATTTTCTTTAGGTCAATTAGGAAGAGTCTCTTTTTTTAATCAGCAAGTAAATTTTTATTTATATGAAGTTACTCTAGTATTTAGTATATTTTTCCTTTTTTTTAAATACCGTTTTCAACCTATTAAACATGAGCGGAAAAAAATAATTCCAATAATTTTGTTTTTGGGTGTATTGCTTATTTCTATGTTAATTGATTGGACTAAGTATAGTTTGTTTGAAAATATTGTTGGCTTGTTGTATCTATGCCGTTTACATTTGTATTTAATTTTTTTTATTTACTTACAATATCACACAAAGACAGATAAGAATTTTTTGAAAGTTGTTAAAAAAGGAATTTTTTTGATTGCTATCTTAACTATTATCTCAACTTTGGTTCAATATTTTTTTTATCCTGATCTTCGTAATTTACTTTATCAAGATTGGGACCCACACCTTTATCGAACATTTGGAGTTTTTTTTGACACGTCAATTGCCGCCGCGATTTTTGGGATTTTTTTCCTCACTGTCAATCAGCCTATCATCAAAATAATATATTTAGCATTGGTCGCTCTTAGTTTTTCCCGTTCTATTTATCTTGGTTTGTCATTAACGCTAATCTACTTTTTTATCAATCAAAAGCAAATTAAAAAAATAATTTTCTTTTTTTTGTTTTTTATTGCTCTGATTTTTTTTATTCCCAAACCGGCCGGTGAAGGAGTAAATCTAAAAAGACTTTACTCCATTAATTCAAGGGCTGAAGACTATCGACAAGGAATAAATCTTTGGATAAAAAAGCCAATTTTTGGTTATGGTTATGATAGAATTCGTTACATAAAAAATAGTAAGTCAATCCATTCGGGTGCAACATTCAGTTCTAGCTTTCTCACAATTTTAGTATCTTCCGGAATTCTAGGGTTACTTAGTTTTATTTGGGTTTTATGGAGTTTAAGAAAGTCGAATAAATTAGCACCGATTTTATTGATATTTTTATGTATCGTTTCTCTTTTTGATAACGTGCTTTTGCATCCTTTTATTTTGTTTTTACTATTTATCAATCTTTCTGATAAATAACTTTAAGGGTTTTTGTTTCTATATTTCCGGCAATATCTACGGCTGTAGCATTTATTTGATTATCACCGTCTTTCAAACGGACTGAAGTTTCAAAAGCTCCATTGGCATCAACTACAACCGGAATATCATTGATATGAATATATGTTTCCTTATCAGTATTGCCTTTTACCTTTATTTCCTGATTATTAGTTGTCAAGTTGTCAGAAGGCTCCGAAATTTCCAGTTTTGGCTTTTCATTTTTGTAATAAACTTTATAAGTAATCGTATTTTTTTCAGTTTTGCTATCTTTCGAGCTGGCCTTAATATAAAGGTTATTATCACCTTTTTCCAAATCTCCAATTTCTTCAGTAAACGTATCTGACGAGGATTCTACTTCCTTAACTTTTTTAGAGTTTAAAAAAAACTCTAGAGTGTCAAAGTTTAAGATCGATCCGGAAACAATAATTTTTGCACTGTTTGTGGCTTGAGGAATTGAGGAGATATCAATCGAATTAAAACTCTCTTCGGTTTTTGCTATTGGCTTAGTCGACGGCTGGGGAAAAATTCCTGAAATAAAACTGGAAGTATTTAATAAAATCTTAATACCAAAAGTAAAAATAAAATATAAGACAACAAAAAGTATTAGCGCATACAAAAATATCGTGTTTTTCATTTTTTTTTCTTGAACTCTTTCTAATCTTCCCATAAGTTATTATATATAAACTTTTATGAGCCTTTTGTCAGAATTGAACTGACATCTACGGTTTACGATACCGCTGCTCTACCGTTGAGCTAAAATGGCTAATGCAAAATAAAAATATTGAGCGGGCGAAGGGAATTGGACCCTCTGTCTCCTCCTTGGGAAGGAGGCATTTTACCGGTAAACTACGCCCGCACGAATAAATTATACATCACAGAAGATTAACGTGGGATAATCAAAACCATGCCGGCCTCGATGCTATCAGGAGTAAGAAGATTATTAGCATTCATAATACCCGGCCAGGCAAATAAATCTCCGTAGACTTTTTGAGCAATTATAGAAAGCGAGTCGCCCGGTTGAACAATATATTTATTTTCGACATAAGTGACTTGGTCAGTCGAGATTGCAGAAATATCTCCAACTGTTGTTTGGCGGGGCGTCACTTGAGGGATAACTAATTTTTTACCAACTTCTAAATTTGAAGAGTCGGAAATATTATTGGCAACGGAAATATCATAAGCATTAAAACCAGATCCATAAAATTTCTCGGAAATATTCCAGAGGTCGTCACCTTCTTGGACTATATATGTTTTTAAAGGTTTTTGGACAACAATTTTGTTTGTTGTTCTTTTAGATCCAAATTTAAATGTTGGAATTTTGAGGGCTAAATTAATTCGAATATTTTTTAAGAATATTTTATAAGTTAATGAAGAGATAATTAATGAAGCCAATAGCCCTAAAAATAAGCTGAAATATTTTTCTTTAATTGTTAACACTAAAAGTTTGTGATAATCAATGTTTTGGATTTTTACCGGTCCTTTCTTATAAGCGCGTATCATTGGCCTGATTATATAAAATGAAGTTGTTTTTTTCAATTATAAATTAAAGTTTAGAAATATTTTATTTATTTTGTTATGATTACCACAGATGTTGGAATTAGAAGATTATTCTGATCATGCAATTACGGGTGGAAATGGCGGGGATATTTTCCATAATGGAGCTTGTGTTAATGAAGTTGCTGAAACAATAAGAAAAAATGGGGGTGATTTAATAACTTGCTGGTATTGTATTGCATTTGGTGGAATCTGTACTTTTAATGTTAAAACTGAAAACTGTAAAAACAAAAAATTTACTCCTTTCAAAAGAAAACTTGGACCAAGACCAATTTATGGGGTAAAATACGCAAAGCGCTTAAGGCCCCAACAATGATTTAGGGAATCATTTTAAACTTTGCGCGACGTCTCAGATAAAGTTGGAAATTTTTTAAAATAATTTATTAACTGCTTTTTAAATCATCTTTTTTGATATACTTGGGTTGTTCTAATAATAAATATGAAACCAAATGAAGCAATTAAACGATTGCCAAAAAATGTTTTGTTAAAATATTTTGGATTATTAGGGAAAACTATACAAACATATATCTGGATTTTTGATCAAAGCGATGGTGATCCTACGCATCGTGATGTTGCTAGAAATTTAAATATATTTATATCCGGAACAGAAAGTCTTGAAAAAAATGTTAGAGCCGGTTATCTGAAAATAAATACAAATGGTGCATTAGTACAAGATCGAGCATCAATGGATTATCCACACGCTGGTGCTACTTCAGAAGAATTTAATCAAATAGCTCATGGAGATATTCAAATTTTTGAAGGTTAATTAGGTATCTTTTTAGTAATTTTTCTATTGTCTTTCTTCCGTATCCGCTTTTTAAATAAACCTCTCGATTTTTAGCATCAATTCTATTTAAAAACGCTTCATAAAAAATAAGTTTGTAGGGAATAAATGGTTTTGTTGCCTGGCTTAAACCAGAATTGTGTTCGATTAATCTTTTTTTTAAATCAGAACTATAACCAATATATAAAGAATTATTTTTAAGACTTTGGAGAATATAAACGTAATAAAACATTTTGAGGCGGGACGTAATAAATTTACTTTGTAAATT
>DOKP01000073.1:0-4693 GCA_003510795.1 Candidatus Moraniibacteriota bacterium
GACTGCCACGCAATTTGAGAGTACTCAAATTACTCGCAGAGACGGGTAAAAAAAGATATATTGTGGGGGTCTCAGTGAGGAGTTACTCTCTAAATTCTTGACTAAAGATTGGTGATGTTATATAATATTAAATCTGAACTTTTCAGATAAAATAGCAACTTAAAATTAGATGTTGGGGGGAGAGAGATATGCGTTTTAAAATGGGGGCAATTTTTTTAGTTATGGCAGTTGTTTTTTCTTTAAAATGCGTTGAGGCTGGGATTAAGAAAGAAATGCCAGATCTCGTTTCTGAGGAATTATTGAAGTGCACTAGCGCTGATGATTCAGACGATAGTGCGCGTAGAGAGCTTTTTGAGAGCTATATGGATCCGCTGGATGAAGATAATCCAGCTGCGGTAAACATTATTAGCAGCTTACGAGAGATTCTTTTTTTGGCAAAGCCAGCAAGCCTTGATAATTCTAGTATGCTCGTGATTTCAACTTTGGAGGCGATTGACGGTTCTAAATTCATTCCAGTCGTGCCGATGTTAAGTGGAGATGAAGAAATTGGACCTGAATGGGAAATTGAAATTAAAGGTCCGACTTTTGTCCAGGATCCTCCTATGTTGATAATGAAGGGAGAAAAAATATCAAGTTTCTGGAAAAAGATATCAATGCTTCATGAAGGTAGCCACATCCTTTCTTTCGTTACAAAGGCTTTTGAGTCAATTGAGAATCCGCTGGACAAAAGAGTGGTTGATGAGTATTGCGCTTATACCTTGATTTTCGAAATTCTTGACAAGAAAGGCGGAGAGGAATATAAAAAAATTCTTTCCGAAAAAGTAGCTTTCATTAAAGAAAAATTCATCAAAGATAAGGCGTATCTGGCAATAGATTTTTCTGAGGCGGAGAGATTGAATGATGCCTTTTCTGAAGCGCCTCTTTCGTCAGATGAAATTCGCTTGCGCTGGCAGATTCTGTGGATTCATAGTACGTTTATGGCCATGGAACAGCTAAATGCCAATAATGATAAAGAAGGAAAGCAGGCGAAAATTAATTACATGTTCGCTCTTTTTGAAAACCAATTTGAAGAGTGAACCAATGGACTCAAAAATGGGTAACTGGCTAATGTCAGCTACCCATTTTAATTTTGTTAATATGATATTTTATTCTACCTCAATTGCTTCGGGTGAAATAATTTCTTTAATTTTTTCCATTACATTGCTGTTGAGTTCCAGGCTGTAAGCAGTTTGCATTTTAGTATCGTTAATGTAGAGAAAAACTTTGGTATCGCCAAGTTTGCAAGAATCAAATAATTTAGAAAGTTTTCCAATAGTGGATTTATCAGCTGTCGGTGGTATGGTGATAGTTAATTTTTGAGCTTTGATTTTTTTTGGCGCATGATTATTTTTTTCTTGAGTAACTAAAATTCTTTTGAATTTATTCATCTCTTCTTCATTAAGAATTTTGGCGTCATCGACGATGAGTTTAAACGAGCCATCTTTATCTGAAAGTTTGCCGTCAGCCAAGATTATTTTTTCTTCTTGCCAAACAGCTCCAGTTGATTCTAGAGCGTTAGGAAATACCAAAAGCTCAATCCGACCACGCAAATCTTCAATAGTCACAAAAGCCATATTTTGTTTCCGCTTAGTCATTATTCTTTGCACTTTTGTAATTACTCCTCCTATCTTTACGCTTTTTCCCACCATAGAGCTATCCAATTCTGAGATAGGGGTAGTCATTTTTTCGAAGAAATATTTGTATTCGGAAATTGGATGATCGGAGACGTATAATCCCAAAAGTTCTTTTTCCCAATGCAATCTCTGATTCTTGGTGGCTACCACTGAAATGTCTAATTTAATAGTAGGGGTCTTAATTTCCATGGCACCAAAAAGAGTGTCTTGGTTGGCGCTATTTATTTTTTGAATACTCTTGGAAAAATTTAAAATCATTTCAATATTTTCTATGATTTGATTTCTCTCGCCCAAATCATCAAGCGCGCCCACCTTGGCGAGGGCTTCGATAGATTTTTTATTTAAATCTTTAGTAATCACTCTTTCTAGAAAATCAGCTAATGATTTGTATTTCCCATTTTTCTTTCTTTCTTTGACAATCTCATCGGCCACAGTATGGCCCACATTTTTTATAGCCTTGAGCCCGAAGCGAATATTGATTTTATTATTTTCGTCTTTGATTACTGCGAACTCGCCAAAACTTTCATTTACATTAGGAGGCAAAACTGCAATCCCGATATCTTGAGCTTCCTCTACTTCAATAGCAATTCTTTCGATGTTACCTTGGTCAGAAGTCATCAAAGCGGCCATAAATTCGGCGGGGTAGCGGGCTTTAAGATAAGCGGTTTGATATCCGACCAGCGCGTAGCAAGCAGCATGGCTACGATTAAAACCATAGCCGGCAAAGGGTTCGATAAAAGCAAATATTTTTTCGGCGTCTTTTTTATTGACTCCATTGGCAACGGCACCATCGATAAATTTAATTTTTTCTTTTTGAATTAGCTCAGGAATCTTTTTGCCCATGGCTTTTCTAAGCATATCCGCTCCGCCCAAAGAATAACCCGCCAAACTTTGTGCCATTTGCATTACTTGTTCTTGATAAACTGCCACGCCGTAAGTTTTATTTAAAATTGGCTCCAGTTTAGGATGAATGTATTCAATTCTTTTGCGACCATGTTTTCTGTCGATAAAGTCAGGAATCCAATCCATTGGACCGGGACGGTATAGGGCGACCATGGCGATAATATCCTCAATGTTGTTAGGCTTGAGTTGTTTGAGATAGCGTTTCATTCCTGAGGATTCCAATTGGAAAACTCCGGTAGTGTGAGCAGTTTGTAATAATTTATAAGTCGGGTCATCATCTAACGGAATATCATCAATATTTATTTTTACGCCCTGAGTTTTTTCAATAATATTGATAGCGTTTTGAATGATGGTTAAGTTTTTCAAGCCCAAAAAGTCCATTTTTAAAAGCCCAATTTTTTCTACATAACTGCTTTTAGTAGAAGATGAGTATTGAGTTACTAATCCATCACCTTTGCCAGTAATTCTTTGCAAAGGGGAATAATTTGTTACTGGTTCTTTGGTAATTACTACTCCACAAGCATGCATAGACGCGTGGCGACAAACTCCTTCCAGATTTTTAGCGCTATCGATAAGTTTTTTAGCGTCTTTATCCGAATTATAAAAATTATTAAATTCAGGGACATCTTCCAAAGCAGCTGCGATAGTAGAAAACATTGGAATCATTTTGGCAGTTTTATCGCAATAATCATAAGGATAATCCAGAGCTCGGCCCGCATCACGAATAGCGGCGCGGGCAGCCATTGTTCCAAAGGTAATAATTTGAGCGACGTGGTCGTTGCCATATTTTTTGCGCACATATTCCAGAACTTCATCGCGCCTGTCGTCAGCGAAATCCATATCGACGTCAGGCATGGAAATTCTTTCTGGGTTTAGAAATCTCTCAAAAAGCAAATCGTATTTAATCGGATCAAGATTGGTAATCCCGACCAGATAAGAAACAAAACTTCCGGCTGCGCTTCCTCGCCCAGGTCCTACCACTATGCCTTGATTCTTGGCCCAGTTAACGAAATCCTGAACGATTAAGAAGTAAGAGGGGAATCCCATTTTTTCAATGATGGAAAGTTCGTATTCCATTCTTTCTTTGTGTACCTGGGTGATAGCTGTGCCATATTTTCTTTCTAAGCCCTGCTGGGTTAAATGTCTGAGATAGCTTTTATCGTCAAAGCCTTTGGGTACTTCAAAATAGGGGAGTTGAGTCTCTCCTAGCGGTATATCGTAATTACATTTAGCTACTATTTCTTGGGTATTGCTAATAGCTTCAGGGATATCTTTAAAAAATTCTTCCATTTCTTCGGGAGATTTCATATATAAATGAAATTCCATCAAACTCAATCTGTTTTTTTCGTGAACCTTGCGATTCATTTGAATACAAAGTAAAATATCTTGGGTTTCAGCATCTTCTGCCTTGGTATAATGAATATCTCCCGTAGCTACGACAGGGATGCCTGTTTCTTTGGATATTTGGAGCATTCCACCATTGGCAAATTTTTGGTCATTTTGTCCGGGATGATGTTGAAGTTCCATATAAAAATTTCCCCGGCCAAAAACTCTATCATACCAAAGAGCGGCTTCCTTGGCTTCGGCATAAGTTTTCTTGATAATTGCTTGAGGAACTTCTCCTTGCATACAACCACTCATGCAAATCAATCCTTCACAGTGTTGTTCTAAAACTTCTTTATCAATTCTGGGTTTGTAATAAAAACCTTCCAAATGAGCAATGGAAACCAACTTCATTAAATTTTTGTAACCCTTTTCATTTTTTACTAAAAGGGTCAAATGATAACGAGTTTTATCTTCAGCGGTATTATTTTTGCTAGTGCGACTGCCAGCGGTCAGATACATTTCACAGCCAATAATCGGTTTGATGCCAGCTTCTTTGGCTTTGATAAAAAATTCCACAATACCATACATTACCCCGTGATCAGTCAGAGCCAGGGAATTCATACCCAGCTCTTTGGCACGTTTAATAAGATCATCAACTTTAGCCAGTCCGTCCAAAAGAGAATAGTGGCTATGAACATGAAGATGGGTAAACTTATTAGGAATAATTTCTTCTGTTTGAGGGGTGTTTTCCATAATTTTTTTATATCTCGCCTCCTCCCCTTGGTAAGGGG
>DOKP01000073.1:4776-4934 GCA_003510795.1 Candidatus Moraniibacteriota bacterium
GGGGAGGGTTGGGGAGGGGTTTGTTAAAATATCCCACAACAAAACTTTGGACTAACTGGAGTGTATAGATTATCTGTTCTTTAAATCGCCTTCGGCTTATGTTGTTCCAGCTCGATTATTTGTACCGAGTTTTGTGCAGGGATAATTTTTTCTAAAAA
>DOKP01000030.1:0-134 GCA_003510795.1 Candidatus Moraniibacteriota bacterium
TCTCAAATTCTTATATTCCTAAAATCTCAAATTCTCAACTTCTCAAAATCCCACATTCCCCTATTTGTAGATTTGTGGTGCGCTAAATAAGTATTTTCCAACAAACACGCCACTGTCACTGGTCCTACTCCACC
>DOKP01000030.1:198-368 GCA_003510795.1 Candidatus Moraniibacteriota bacterium
ACTGTCACTGGTCCTACTCCACCGGGCACTGGAGAAATAAAACAATCAGTTTCTCTAAAACTTTCCAAATCTACATCTCCATAAACTTTCCCGTCTTCTTTAACGATTCCGCCATCAATTATAACCGCCTTATCTTTGACCATCTGAGAATTTATTAAATTTTTTATTCC
>DOKP01000030.1:427-656 GCA_003510795.1 Candidatus Moraniibacteriota bacterium
GAATTTATTAAATTTTTTATTCCGCAAGCCGTCACAACAATATCCGCCTCTTTCAACATATTAGAATTTTCCTCTTCGCTAACTTTATCACAAAAAATATATTCAGAACCAATTTCTATTTTCTCGAAAGCTTTTTGCATAATCTTCCCAAAATCATCTGACTTGCAAACAACCACCGCATTTTTACCCCCAAACAACTCCACGGCGCTCCCCTCTCCCCCTCCCTGAG
>DOKP01000030.1:735-1309 GCA_003510795.1 Candidatus Moraniibacteriota bacterium
GGGGGAGAATTAAAGAGGGGGTGTTGAGAATCTCTATCTTCATAAACAAGATTTCTATTTTTCATTTCTATTTCTTTCAAAACACTCTCCACCATCTTCATAATCGCCTTTGGGAAAACTGGAAATAAAGTTTCTCGATTTTCAGAAAAACATTTCTGATTTTCATCACAAAAACCATCTACATCTTTCTCTGGGTTAATAGCATTGATAATTTTATGTTTATCTAAATTTTTTGGCAGTGGCAATTGCACGATTACGCCGTGAATATCATTGTCATTATTAATTTCTTCAATTTTATTTAAAACAATTTCTTCTTTCACTTCTGCCTCATATTTATAAAGTTTGAAATTCATCTCAATTTCCCGCGCCGCTTTTTCCTTAAGCCCTACATAAATTTTAGACGCCTCATCTTCACCAATTAAAATAACCGCCAAAGTCGGCTTTAGCTCTTCTTTCTCTATTTGGCTTTTAATATTATTTAAAATATCATCCGCAATTTTTTTTCCTTTTATTAACTGCATAACTGGCCTCCCCTCTCCCCCTTTTTAAGGGGGAGATGTCGCTGTACTCAGCG
>DOKP01000030.1:1374-1527 GCA_003510795.1 Candidatus Moraniibacteriota bacterium
CGCTGTACTCAGCGACAGAGGGGGTTATTCTTAGCTATCAACATTAAATATTTAAATTCTCAGTATTTTAATACTATCACAAACCCCAAATCCGCGCTATTGACTTTTACTCCGAAATGTGCTATGGTGAAAAGTCAGTAACGGCCAGCTTTT
>DOKP01000030.1:1587-2354 GCA_003510795.1 Candidatus Moraniibacteriota bacterium
AAAGTCAGTAACGGCCAGCTTTTTTGAATGCCATAAGGCAAATAATCAACTAGTAGAGAGGTGTATCATGGGTGGAGGATGCAGTAGTGGCATTGGGACAATGCCGACAAGTAGAACAGTCTATGCAATGCGTCATGCACAGAACGAATTTGGATTAGATGATCCAAATTTAACCGATAGGGGTCGAAAGCAAGTAGCAGAGGTGATAAAGAACTATTTCTCTGGTGTCAATTTCGACATAATCCGTTGCGGATCGTATCTACGACATTTAAAAAGCGTTGAAATTGCTAGGCATATACTGCAGGACTTTCGGCTCTACAATTTTAGAACCCATCTTCTTTCTCTCGCCAACGAAATGGATGAGACCGCCAATCAATGTGTCGTGCAACTACGGCAACATCCCAAAGGGCCCGAGGTCGGATTTCGCGTCGACACCTGGATTGAGGCAGATCCAATACTGATGGATAATTGCAAAAAACAGTTCGAGAATTTCCTTCGAGAAATTCCCCCCACAGAAAGAATTATCTTGGCAATATCCAGTTCACCAATCATTGAGTCTGCAGTACTTCATCCGGAAAAGACTTGGCTCCTGGGTGAATGCGGAATCATCAGATACACCATTGATGCCGACGGAACAATCTTATCTTCGGAAGTCATTTTCGAGGGTTTCTTTGAGAAGCCTCCTCAAAAATCCGAATAAGATTTTCCGTTCGAATGTGAGGATATTTTCTCATGCATTCAAATAGGGTTTTGACGAACTTCGTCAA
>DOKP01000030.1:2418-26615 GCA_003510795.1 Candidatus Moraniibacteriota bacterium
GACGAACTTCGTCAAAACCCTATTTTTTTTATTTCACTTTTTTAAAGTCTCTGCTTTTTGGATCAAAAGATAAGCTACTTTTATCATCTCCAAATTTCATATTAAATACAGCGTCTTTATCGTTTTCTGATTTATTGATATCAATCGTTAGCGCTTCGCCATTTATCGGTCCTGTTCCCTTTTCTGTTCCATATCCAAATCCCTCTTCCAATAAATCCCTAAATAGTTCTTCGTGAGTGACACAAATAAAATGTAATTTTTTATTTTCTTTGGGATTTACCTGTTTTGCTATTCTTTCAAGATAAGTTAATATCCTCTGTATTCTTTTTTTAATATCAGCTGGTTTTTCTGTGCCCTCAGGAATTTTTTCTTCATTTTTTGCCCAATAACTCATCCAATTGCCCCAATCTGGCATTTCTAAATCTGTCGAGAAATTAATATCTTTGAGAGATTTTTTCTCCAATTTATTCTCGTTTTCAATTACGGTAATGCCTTCTTCTTTTAAAATTCTCCTAACAATATCAGCAGTATCTCTGCCTCTCTTTTTTGGAGTGGACCAAATTACAATTACCTCTTTGTCTTTATTGATTTTACCAGCCAGCTCGCGTGCTGAATTTTCAATCTGAATAATACCCGCCTCTGTCAGTTCTCCTTCAAAATTAAGATTAGCCTTCTCCTCTTCAGTGTAGACAGCCCGACCATGTCGCATAAAATCAACTCTCAGATCTGATTCGAAAACCTCTTTTTCTTTTTGCTCTACAAAGATATTTTCTAAAATTGGCTTTTCCATATAAATTGCTTAAATTATTTAATTATTTTAACGACTCCTCGATTTGCATTAACCTCCACCAAATCTCCATCTTTTAAAACTTGAGTAGCATGCTTAGTTCCCACGATACAAGGAATTTTTAGTTCACGAGCAATTACTGCTGCATGAGAGGTAATACCACCCTCATCTGTTATTATTGCCGCCGCTTGATTACATGCGACAATTGTCCCCGGCCTCGTCATTTCAGTAACCAATATTTCTCCTTTTTTAAATTCTGAAACTTTTTTACTTATATTTCGTCTATTATGCAATATCAATTTTACTCTCCCTCTAGCTTTGCCACACATGGCTACCGCACCGAATAATTTTTTTTCTTTTTTATTGTTACTGGCATTAAATTTTTTAAAAGTATCAATAAATTTTTTACCTGTTATTATTTCTTTTTCTTGCCCGTCTATGAATAATAGATAACCCTTTTTTCTTTTATCTATTATATTTTTATTAACTTTTTTGTTTTTAGCTAATAGCAAAATCATTTCTTCATAAGTGTAAAAAAATAGTTCAATCACTTTTGTGTCAAACCTTTTGCCAATTTCTTTTATTAATATGCCGAGAAAATTATAAAAAACTATTTCGCCTTCTTTCCTCAACTTGAAGCGAATTTTTCCTAATTTATTTACTGTGTTGCTATATTTGCCACTCTCTTGATTGAATTTTTCCGTGCAAAATGGCTCCGTCTTTGTGTAAATATTACTATACAAATTTAATATATTGATAAATTTTAAATACAAATCATTGATTTCATTATCACTTATATTTTTTATATCTTTATCTTTGAGATAACCCACTAGATCGTTCATTTTTTCAAGTATTTCTAAACTTTGTTTTTCGTATTTAGTAACATTTTTTGCATGCCTAAAAAATTCGTATCCTTCCTTAGATAATTTCTCTCTCCTTTCGCCAGAGGTATAAAGGTGAATAACATTATTCTTATAGAAAACTAGGATTCCCCCAGAAAAGAGCAAATGATTTTTATCGGTCATCCAAAACAGTGGCAATTTTAATTCCCTAGTCCAAAATTCCATATTTTTTAAATCTGATAAATTCATATAAAAGATATTTGTATTTATTTTACTGGCCTGCTACATACTATGTCCTAAAATCTTTTCATACTTCAACCAAAATTTATCCAATCTTTCTTCAATTTTTTCAGTATCTAATAAATAGGTGTTTTTTAAAAGTATTTGCATATTTTTACATTTTCTACTTAAACTTATAATAAGTAGCTCTCCCCTTACCAACTTTGATAATTATTCCAAGCTCAATAAGTTTTCTAAAATCCAGATTTCTCGTCGGTTTAGCACGATCCGTCAAGTTGGAATAACCCCTGTCAGTAATAAAACCTTTTTCTTTGATAAAATTAATTATCTTTTTGTGATATTCTTTTAGAGTATCGTTGGGACTAGCAGCCTCTTTCTCTAACTCTTTTTTCACACGCAATAATTCATCAATAATTCCGTCTGTAAAATATTCAAGCCAGCTCGTAAAATCAATTTGATCTTTGAAATCATAATAATTGCCAGTGAGACCAACTTCTTTGAAATATTTAGTAACATTTTGATTATAATAATTTTCAAAGCTGAATAAATTAAATGTATCAATGCCCATCTTCGCCAATAAAACCTTGGTAGCCAATCGAGCTGTACGTCCATTGCCATCCACAAAGGGATGAATAATTACAAATTGCCTGTGAAAAATCCCAGCCAAAACCAAAGGATCAATTGACTGATTATTTTTTTCTAAAAACTTAAATAAGTCATCAAGCATAGGAACCACATCTTGATGATCAGGCGGCCAATAAATCGTCTGCCTAGTTGCGGGACTATTTACAAAAACTGGCTCTTTTCTGATATGCCCCCAATTATATTTTCCAATAAGTCCCTCCGTAACCATTTTTTGAATATCTTCCAGTAATTTGTTGTCCAGTAAAACTTTTTCTGTTTTGATAATTTTTTCCAATTCGACTAAGGCTTTGTTATAATTAAGCACTTCTTTTTCAGAATTGCGGATATGTTCCGGTTTATTTTTAAGAATTCTTTTTACATCAGTCAGTGGCAAGGGATTACCCTCAATGCTAGTTGAAGAATAGGCGGATATTTCACGAGCACGACGCTCCATTTCCAAAAGAACTACCCTTGGCAGTCTTCGACTATTAAGATCTGTAACAATCTCCGCAATACGTTTTATATTGCCCAAAAGCCTATTAGTTATGGTATATTTTGGATTAAACATAGAATTTTTCTTATTTACCTTATAGACATATAATAGACGATAATTAGACGATTGTCAAGTTTTTTTGGCTTAAAATAAGGGTTTTATGGGGTATTTTCTTTTTGCAATTTACGCTTTTTTATTCTTTAGCGACCTGGTCGCTAAAATTAAACTACGATAAAGACAGATAATCAACAGCTTTTTCTATCGAATCAAATTTAGGGACACCCTTTTTAGCCCATTTTAATATTTCCTTACGATGACTCAGCACCAGTTGTAGCTTATCCGACTTTGCACCACCATCATAATGGTTTTCTTCGCGAATCTTTATATACTTTTTGTGCTTACTCCAATTTGGTACAACTACAGCATCGGGTTTAAGCCAATAATTTGACGCTCCCATAATCCAAAAACCCATTTTTTTCGCCTGTGAAGTTATAATATCACTTTTTTGATCTACTTCAGTTATTGAATCCAGATTTAACCACCACTCTTCTCTAGGATGAGCGTTTGTTGCCTCCCATAAGATATCTCCATCTATCCAATTTTTGGATTTTTGATTCTTGATATAATATGTTTTGCCTGCGCCAGATGGAGCTAATATAAAAAAGCCTTTCTTATGATTTTTATATTCTCTTTTAAGCTCGTTATACACCCTAGACCCGTCAGAAAACATCAGGGGCGTATTGGATAGTATTAGATTTTTATCTCTTATCATGTATTGTTTTTATTAAATTTCCAAATTAATTTCTTCTCCACTATTTTTTAATTTATTTTTTTTCAATAGTAAACTCCTGCCCTTTTATTTTACTTGTCATTTTCCCGCTTTTATCTATTTTTAAGCTTATTCCTGCACCATAATCAACAGCTAAATAATCTTTTTTCGTATCCATTCCGACCATTTTTTTTACGAAAGGACTGATGGTGTCATAATGGGACACCGGCCAAATAATAAGACGTCTTCCAGAATGTTTCTTATGATACACTTCGGAAAATTTAGCCAAAACATTCATAAACTTAGTATAGCGCTCCAAAATATCATCCGGACCTTCAGCTCCGACTTTTTCCCGCTCTTCTTTTTCCCAATCTTCTTCAAAAGCTTGCCAAAATTTTTGAGTCATTGCTCCGTCTCCATATTTTTCTTTTAAAAACTCTCTGAACTCTGGAGATTGATCGATAAATTGAGGTTCCAGTATAGCTGTGTTTTTTGTTGGGCGATTTTCTTCCCCCTCGCGTTTTGCTCCGGAATTAAGAATCTGTTTCTCATCAATGCCATATTTCTTGAAGACATCTTCGGCACCTTTTAAAGCTTGTGCCGCTGTCTCAAAACTTCTCCTGCCTTTTACGTATTGGGTATTACTGGCAATGACTAACACATCTACAGTACTCCGTTCATCTTCTGACAAATTTTCAAGCTTTGATCCAAAAACTTCAACTGCTAAATCATAAGATTTCTTTGCCTCCTCCTCCTTCAAGCTTCCCGCTCTTTCATCTTCAACATCACGGATATAAGCTTCGTGCCTTTGCATTATTATTTCTGTCTCCCCTTCTCCTGGCATTTCTCTCGAAATGTCACTGCGCTCTATTTTTTTAATAACAGGCTCTTGTTGTTCTCCTAATGGAGATTCAAATCCACCACCCATAATATTATACTTAAAAAATTAATTATACTTTTGTATATATAATACCACTTTTTGAGCCAAAAACGAATGCTTCATAACACTCCTCAGTTTTATTCCTTCTTGCAGCTATTCTCACCTGGTCTATTCCGTGTATATTATCAGCAATTAAAACATGTGCCGCCATATCATACTTGTCTCTTTCGCAAATCTTTCCAAGAATTCTGAATTATTGTTTTTAAACAAACCCGCTTTATCAAATTCTTTTTTTAATTCAGAATTATTTTTTAGATAATCATAAGCTAAACTTATCACATCAAAACGCAAATCTTCTCCATTTCTTTCTTTTTGATAACTAGCTACAACTTTATTAAATGCTTCTTTTCCCCTCTCACATGCAGCCATAAAAGAGCTAAACTCCGTAACAAGAGCGCCAAATAAAACATCCTTTTTCTGATCATTTATCAAGATTTCCATACTTCTTTTATCCTTTATCCCTCTTTGATCGTCGGAAGAGATGTGGGTAGCAACTGCAGAACCGGCCATGTCATGAGCTTTCAAGTATTTATCTCCCACTAGCCGCCCACTTTTATCTTTCGAAACTGATTTATCCGTATATAAAACAGTGGCAAATTTTCTTAGAAATTCGTTTAATGTTTTATCTTGAATGAATAAATCATTAAGTGCTCTTTGTTCATCTAGACCAAGGTTTAGATATTCATCATGAGCTGCCTCATGATTTACATCATAAAAAAATATTTCACGATTATTCTCTAAATGATCAATCGCCCCACGTCCAATTAAATATGTATCTACACTCGGTTCATAGCCGGCGATATGTGGAGTGCCATCTAATTTTAGTTTTAACTTAACAGCTTTTTCATTTACTTCAAAATTTGAATCTAGCCTGTATGCCCTCCCAAATCCACCATCGTCCTCGAAATAGGATGCGCTGGCTGAACAACATCTTCTACTTTCATGTTTCATATCTGGGTTTTCTTTGATCTGAATAACTTCAACAGGCATTATTTTTTCAGCTCGTTTTATAGATTGATTTATTGCTGATTCTAAATTTGGCGTTGCTGGAAGTCCTTCAATTTGAAATTTTTGATCAAATGATAACATAATTTTAAGTTTTATTTAGATAATTAACATTATTGTATCACAAGCTTATTTAGCTTACAAACTACTTTGACACTTTTCAATTAATAGCACTCCTACTTCTATTTCTCCAAAATCCTCACTACCCCATTATTAGCATCCACCTCCACCAAATCCCCACCATGCAAAACTTGAGTGGCGATTTTTGTCCCGATGATGCAAAAACATTTACAGATTTTTCATAATCCAAATTGGCAATATATTTCTATTTTTTGAAAATTCCAATGTATCTTTTGAAATAACTGTATAAAAATTATTCGCTTTTTGAGTTTTTCGCTTAATAAAGGACAGCTCGCCCTCTCTTATGCTGCCAGTATGCTTTACTTCAAAATATTGATAACTTTTTTTATCCAGCAAGTCCTTGGTCACAATAAAATCAAATTCTTCTTTTCTAACTCGACAAAAAGCAATGTATTGATATTGTTGTTGCAAAATATTATAGAAATAATTTTCTACTAAAAATCCAACTGCCGGAGAATCAATTGCCAGATTATCTGCATCGCGGAAAGCTGCATAGAAATTAACACTTTCTAAATAAATTTTTCGAAGCAACTGCCTAGATTTGCGAAATGATCTGGAAAAATTATACACGAAATGAATTAAAAAGCTGTTTTCAAAATATCGCAGATATTTATTAACCGTTTCCTTATTAAGCCCAGCTTCGCTAGCCAAATTTCTAATTTCAATTATCGAACCAATCTCACTCACTGATATTTGAAATAAAAATTTTAATTCTTCTATTTTGTCTACACTAAATATTTTTGGGATATCATATTCTAAGGTTTTTTTATAAATTGCTTCAATCAAATACTTTTTACGCGCTTCAATATCTGGCTCATTGACTATAGCCGGAAACTGCCCAAAAAATAAATAATCATAAAAATATTTCTTCAACTTATTTTTTCGTTGATAAAATAATTTTTCAACACCTGCTTGATTTATTTTTTCTTGTCCAGGATAAACAGCAAACTGTTGAAAATCAGAAAGCAAACCGTCTTCAACGCCTCTGATCATCAAATATTCCTCAAAACTTAAAACTGGCAACTTGAATTCATATATTCTTCCAGCTAAACTTTCTGTCGATTGTTTTTTTATAAACAAAGAAGATGATCCGCTAATCACGAACTTTACATTCGGCTCTGTGTCATAATAACGCTTGATGATATGTTGCCATTTAAGGGCGTATTGCACCTCATCAATAAAAATATATCTACGTTTACTAGAATTATTTATTTCTAAAAAAGCGTTTATATAGTCAGCCAAACTAACTCTATTGCCAAGCAAATCCTCGTCCAAAGTAAGAAAAAATACATTTTCTGCATCTATTTGTTTTATTATTTTCTTAATCAATTGTTTTAAAATAGCAGTTTTCCCTGTACGGCGCAAACCGATAATAGAAATAATTTCTTTTTTCTCTAAGTATGGAATGATTTTCTTAAGCAAAGCGCGATTGTGTTTTATACTTTTTAGATCGACAAAAAAAGCATCTGCATCTTTCCAGTGTTTATTCTGTCTATAAATTTCGGCTAATATCAGGTCTTTTTTACTCATATTACATTCATGACGGTTATAACAGTTATAATTGTAACATCTATGCCGGTCCTGTCAAGCTCTATTATCTTTCATTTCTTTCTAAAATCCTCACCACCCCCTTATCCGCATCCACCTCCACTAAATCCCCATCCTTCAAAACTTGAGTAGCATTTACTGTTCCGATAATACAAGGAATTTTAAACTCCCTACTTACAATTGCTGCATGACATGTTATGCCACCCTCGTCTGTAATTATAGCAACTATTTCTTTTAATGATGGGATCATTTCTGGCGTTGTCATAGAAGTGACTAAAACATCACCTTTGTTTATTTTTTTCAAATCAGAAAGCTCAACAATTATCCGCGCTCTTCCTTTTGCAAATCCCCCCGACGCAACATTACCGGTTATCACATCCTTGAATTCTTTGGAGGGGTTCAAAAGGGCAATATTATTTTTTTGAAAATATTTTTCTTTTTTATAAGTAATATTTCCCTTATGATACAGCCATCCCTTTCTTCTTTTATTTAGCTCTTCTTTGGATGGCATTTTATTTTGTGCAAATTCGGAATATAATATTTGATCAATATATTTTTTATCAACAACTAAATTTGAAACAAGTCGAGTCAAATAATTTATAGCTGGGTGCAGGACATCATCACTCTCATTTCTAATGACAATACAAATGGATCGCAATGATTTCTCAACTCTAAAATATTCAGTACTGCCCAAAACATTGGCTACTGCAATCATTGGCCAAATTTCTCCAATCAATCTAAATAGATTAGCATGATCAGACAATTTATTTTTCATTATTTTTCTTATTTTTTCACAATTAATATCGAATATCAGTTTTTCTTTTTTTAACCAATCTTCATTTTTTTCTAAAAAATCAATCAGCGATTGCAAGTTTTGTTTTGGATCAGTAAAATTATAATAAATTGACACCGCTTTTTGCGGAGTATAGATAAACAGCGGATCAAAAAATATTAAATTCTTAAATTTTTTAGGAAGCATCGTTCTTTCTCCCACGTCCCAACACTCGCAGTCAATTAGATTTTGCGATCTGGTCATTATTTTTCTATATTCTTGCTGAACGCTACTTAGTGTCGTTATTGGTCTGCTTTGTGTAATATAAAATTTTCCGTTTTCTTGCGCCCATTCAATGTCGCAAGGAAAACCATAATGTTTTTCGATTTTGATAATTAATTTAGAAAGTTCGAGAATTTCTTTTTCACTTAGCACCTGCGAAGAAGCTTGCGGCTCTGGGATGTCGCGCCATTCGTTGCCTGAGATCTCTCCACTTCGCCCCAAATCATCCAGGGAGGGGCTTCGGTCGAGATGACACGATCTATATAATCCTTTGTTTTGGATATTTACATTCACATCAATAATTTCCTCCTTAATTCCTAATTCATAATTCCCGCCTGCAAACGCTGTGGCACTGCGGGCAGGATTGATTCTTGTTTTATCTACGACGTAGGAATCCGGAGTAATTGACCCGGAAACAATCGCTTCGCCCAATCCAAAACCGGCCTCAATAATAAGCTGATTATAATCTTGAGTGACTGGATGAACTGAAAAAGCAATACCGGATTTTTCTGACTGAATCATTTTTTGCACTACTACGGCGACAAGAATTTTTTCTCCACCCCCCTCAATCCCCCCTCCGGGAGTGGGGAAAGCAGACGGATATTTTTCAAAACGATAGAAAATTGCTCGCGGTGTGAAAAGTGACGCCCAGCATTTTTGCACATTTTCGATAAGATTTTTTTGAGTTGTATTGAGATAAGAGTTGAGTTGTCCGGCCCAAGCGGCTTCGGCTCCGTCTTCAGCCGTCGCACTCGAACGCACCGCAACGTATTCAGCATCCAATTTTTTAAATTCTATTTCGATTTCTTTTTTAATATCATCAGGTATCTTGGCATCAAGAATGAGAGCTTGAATTTTTTCTGAAGCATTTTCCACTGTGTGCATTTTTTGATTATCGACAGTTCCAAGCAATGCTTCAATCTCCACATTTAAATCAGTTTCAATTAGAAACTTCTCAAAAGCCTCCGCCAGTACCACAAAACCAGGTGGCACCGGGATGCCCGCCCTAGTCATCTCCCCCAAAGAAGCGCCCTTGCCACCGGCAATCAATGCATCATTTTTCCCCAGCTCATTAAAATTTTTAGTAAACATACTTTTAGATAAAGACAATTATTATTTACTTTAACCCTTTTATTTTTCCCTTATTTAACTTTTTACTTTCCTTTTTCAATTCTTTTATGTGTTTTTCTGGCAACAGATTCTCCGGCAGGGTTCCTCCTATATCTTTAATAGTTTGTCTCACCTTTCCGCCTACCATAAAATGTGTTTGAGAGGCTGCATTTTGCCCAGTTGTGTTATCTTTCTTAATTTTATCATCTGTTTGAGTGATGCGAAATAAATTAGCTGCCAACTCCGTTGTTCCTGCCCTATCCAATAATTCACCTTTTTTAATTCCCTTTTTATTTTCAATTTCCGTTAGTGGCATCCCATATAGTCCTTGATATCCCGCGTTATTAAAGTGCCCAAAATTTGAAACACCCGCATTTTTGGCGGTTGTAAAAAGTTTTTTATTATGATCTGCTACTTCTCCTCTAATAAATAATCGTCTATCGACATCAGAAAGATTTTCAAAAATTTCCTGTTTTCTGGTTTTGATTGCAAAATATGTCTGGGCTAATGCAATTTCTATTTTTTTAGGATCTCCATTTTGAGCAACCAAATAACAAGCATACCTGTCAAGTTTCCAATCCCGCACCTCGCGCACAGTATTTAAGCCGATTTTAGCCATTTTCTTGATGTCACGAAAATGGTTTTTGACTTCTTGATTTGATTTGAAACAAGCTTTTTTTGCTTTTTCAATAACATTTTGAAAGTTTTCCCATCGATCATATCCTAAAAGTATCATCAATTCTCGAGCCTCCCAATATTCAATTCCATTTTCATCAATTTTCTTGATATTTTCAAAGTCTTTATTTATAGAGATTTCATTGATCATAATATTTTATTTATTTTTTCCAATCACTAATAATTATTTTAGAAGCTTTTCTTTTTATTGCCAGTTTTTGTCCTTCTTTAATTTTTAGCTCTTTTATAATCTCAATTGGAATAGTTATACCGTAGCTACCCGATTTTTTGTAAACTTTTCTAATATTTTCTTCTTTTACTTTTCTTCTCATGTTTTTTTATACTTTAAGAGTATCTTAAAAGGTACCTTTATGGGTACCTTTTAATTATATAACGTTTTGAATATAAGACAAATTTATATTAAACTATTCTTTAATCGCCGTAGCAGCTGCTTTTAACACTTCTTTAGAGATAGCGGCGAATAATTTTTGGTTTTCTTTTAGATAAGCTTTGGCTTTTTCTCTTCCTGTGCCTAACTTTTCCTCGCCGTAAGCATAAGAATTTCCTGATTTTTTGATAACTTCCAATTTTACTCCCGTATCCAATAAATCTCCTGATTGAGAAATTCCTTCATTATACATAATATCAAATTCAGTAGTTTGAAATGGCGGCGCCACTTTATTTTTTACCACTTTAACTTTCACTCGATTACCCACGACTTGCTCACCAGATTTAATCTGAGCACTTCGGCGCACATCAATTCGCACTGATGAATAAAATTTTAAAGCTTGTCCTCCACTAGTGGTCTCCGGATTGCCAAACATCACTCCGATTTTCATTCTAATCTGATTGATAAAAATAACAATTGTGTTGGATTTACCCATTATCGGAGTTAATTTTCGTAGAGCTTGAGACATCAGTCTGGCTTGACGACCCACATGATGATCGCCCATCTCACCTTCGATTTCAGCGCGAGGCACAAGAGCAGCCACTGAATCTACTACGATTAAATCAATAGCATTACTTCGGACTAATGTTTCTACGATGTCCAAAGCTTGCTCACCTGAATCTGGCTGAGAAATCAAAAGCTCATCGATGTTCACTCCGATTTTCTTAGCGTAAGATGGATCCATGGCGTGCTCTGCATCCACAAAGGCCACGGCGCCTCCAGCTTTCTGAGCATTAGCGGCCACATGCAAGGAAAGAGTCGTTTTGCCAGATGATTCTGGGCCATAAATTTCTATAATCCTTCCCCGAGGCATCCCTCCGATACCCAAAGCGATATCTAGCGATATTGAACCAGTTGGGACAGACGCCACATCCACTCTTTTTATATCTCCTAATTTCATTATCATTCCATCACCAAATTTTTGTCTTATCTCATCTACTACACCATCTAATCTTTTTTCCATTGCATCAGTGTTGGTTGGTTTTAATTCTTTGAGCGGTTTATTTTTTGTTGCCATATGCTTAATTAGCTTTTTAGTTTGTAGCTTTTAGATTTTTAGAAAAAATTATTACAGATATTTCTATTGACTAATTACTACCCGCCTATGAGCTATAAATTATTTGTTAATTTTAATCTTTTTTCTTCTTTTTTTTATCTTCTTCGACCGGTTTGGCTAGTGCACTATCATTAACACCCAATACTGTTTCGTCAGTCACAACTTCTCCTTCTGCGGTAATTGCTGGTGTCTCCATAGTCGAATTATTTTCAGCCGGTTTCGTTTCTTCTTGCGGGATGGGATTCTCCGGAGGTTTAATTTCCTCTGCGCTATAGTGAGCCTCTACAGATATTGATTCCACGACTTCTTTATTAAATTGATTTACACTTCTCACTATTATAACATTTTTACCCTCTCGCAATATAATATTTTCAGAAAAAACTCCCTCATCATCAACTAAGACCAGTTGATTATTTATAAACAATTCATTACCCGCATCTGTTTTCCCTTTTACCAATACTTTCGTATCATTAATCACAGAATCTGTTGCCGGATTTATTATCAATAACTCTGGATTAGATACGAAATTATTTAAATTTTTAAATAAATAAACAGACAAAACCACAAAAAATAATGAAACAAAAAAAATGGAAATTATTTTAGGAGTTATTGAAAATTTATACAGATTTATCTTATTTGGGCTATGCTTTTCTGCGTTATTGCCCGCTATGTTCTGCTGAATGCTTTTCTCCTTATTAAATGATTTTATCAAATATTCTTCGTTTATCCCCAAATAATCAGCAAAGCTTTTTAAAAAGCCTTTTACATAAACATTAGCTGGCAATTTATTGTAATCTCCGTTTTCCAAAAACTCTAAATATTCTAATTGAATTTTAGTATTTTTTGCTATTTCGGGCAACCCGATCCTTTTCTCAGCTCTAGCTCGGCGCATCTTTTCCCCCAGGGTTAAGGATTGAATTTTTTTTACTTTAAATCCGTTCATAATAATATAAATCACTAATCTACCCTAATTACTTCACTAATTGTCTCGAATTTATTTGTGACTGTTTAGAGCTAAATCTGCCATTTTTCCCTTTGCTCTTGAGTTATGTCTTCCGTGTCTTTATTATTATCAACAGCCTCCTTGTTTCTGTTTGAGATATTTCCACCCGGCAAAACCTCCCTCGGTTTAGATCCATCTGCTCCTCCTACGATGCCGTCATTCTCTAAGCTATCAATTAATCGAGCCGCTCGATTGTAACCAATTCTAAATCTTCTTTGTAGTAGCGAAGCAGAGGCTTTTCCTAGTTTTAAAACAAATTCTTTCACTTCATCATAAATAACATCCTCATCCTCATTATCTTGAGGAATAGAAAAATCCACCTGTCCAAAATTATTTCCCGCCGCAATATTTTTACCATTTGCATCGCCGAGCAATTCTTCTTCAATATCATCATCTTCATCTTTCTTATAAACTCTGTCCGCCTGATCTATTATATATTCGACCACTCTCTTTACTTCATTCTCTGATACAAAAGAATTTTGCAACCTCCTGGGCTTGGGAGACTCAGAAGATAAAAATAATAAATCACCTTTGCCCAATAAATTCTCTGCTCCTCGCATATCAATAATTGTCCGAGAATCAATTTGACTTGCAACCTGGAGAGCAATTCTCGTAGTAATGTTGGCTTTAATAATTCCCGTTAAAACCTCCACGCTTGGCCTTTGGGTAGAAATAATCAAATGAATGCCTACCGCTCTAGCCATTTGAGCCAAACGCATTATCGCGCCTTCAACATCCTTACCATGTGAAACCATCAAATCCGCTAGCTCATCTATTACAATGACGATAAAGGGTAATTTTTTCAATTCTTCTTTTACTACTTCGCTTGTGTCAGGATCAATAACATCCCGAGTCATTCCTTTTTTAAATTTCTGAGAATAAGATTCCAAATCTCGCGATCCAACTGCTTCCAAAATTTTATAACGCTCTTCCATTTCGCGCACTGCCCATTTTAATGAGTTAACTACTTTTTTATTGTCTGTGATAACCGGCGATAATAGATGTGGAATTTTATTATAGAGAGAAAGCTCTACGCGCTTAGGATCAACCAATATCATTTTTAAATCATCGGGCGAATTTTGGAAAAGCAAAGATAAAATTATTGAATTTATGCAAACACTTTTTCCAGTTCCGGTCGCTCCCGCAATCAATAAATGGGGCATCTTGCCCAAATCCGCCACGACAAAATTGCCTTCCACGTTTTTTCCGAGAGCTAATGTCAAGGGCGATTTACTACTTTTAAACTCTTCACTCTCCAGCGCATTTTTGAGTCTAATCATGATTGATTTTTTATTTGGAACTTCTATCCCAATTAAAGACTTTCCTGGAATGGGCGCTTCGATTCGAATCGGATGAGCCGCCAAAGCTAAGGCTAAATCATCTCCGAGCGCTACAATTTTACTCAATTTAACTCCCACCGCGGGGCGGAAACTGTATTGAGTAACAGCTGGCCCTATTTTTACTCCACCATCTTCTAGAGCAATTCCAAAATTAGAAAAAGTATCTTTGATAATATCAGTGTTTTCATCAATATTTCCGCTGTAAGCCTCTCCAGTAGATTCATCCAACAATGTAAGCGAGGGTAGCTTCCACGGACCCGCAGAGATCTGACTTGCTTTATTGGTTTTAATATTCTTGATTTTACTTTCAAAAGATGTGCTTTTAATATTAAAACCTTTCTCTTTATTGCCTATGATTTCCTCTTCATCAATTTCAGCCGCGCTTGGACCTTCTACAAATTTCACTTCTTTTATATTACACCCCAAATCCGCTTCGTCGATTAACTCTGTTATTCCGATATTTTCAGCTTCCTCTTTTTCCAAATTATTTTTTTCATTATCAATAATATTTTCATAATCCTTCTTGATTGCAGCTTCTTCAATTTCTTTTTTCTTGAATAAATTAATAAAAAATTCCACTAAAGAAAAATTAAAAGCGATCATTACACCGATAGAAAAAAATGCCACCAAAAAAATAATCCCCACGATCTTGCCTGTCAGCTTTATCAAAGACCAGGCTATGAAATATCCGATATACCCCCCGCCCTGTCCATTTTTTGCCACTTCTGCCAATATGTTGTATTCATAAAAAATATGAAAAAAACCCAGCAAGCTTAAAAAAACAACCGCCAGCCCAGCTATTTTAACCACATAAAAAACAGTTTTTTTCTTATAAAGCAAAATAACAGCCATCAGAAACAACGTTATTGGGAATAACCATTTTCCCCAACCGAAAATTATACCCCCGATTTTATCCAAAAAATGTCCAAAAGAACCGCCAGCACCAAAAAATCCGAAAGAAAAAAGAATAGTTAACAAAAACAAAAGAACGACAGCAATCCCCCGTTTAACGCTATTTTTCAAATTCAAGTTAAATTTTTCCTCTCTATCTTGATTTTCTTGGCTATTCTTGTTCTTTGGTTTTTTTTTCATAATTAGCTTTTTATTTTCCTAACTCTACTGGCTAAATCAATTTTAACACAAAAAGTGATTTTTGAATAAAATTAAAATTCTACGGTTATTTCAATGTTTTCCCCGCCTCTCAAAATACCCAGTACCGCTGAATTGCCCTCTTCATATTGATTAACAAAATTTGATAAGGGATGCATGGGGTTAATCTCATTCCCATCAATAGACAAAATCAAGTCATTGATTTTTAATCCCGCTTTTTCTGCAGGACTTCCAGCTATAATTGCCAAACCTTGTTTGCCTGCTAAAGAATAAATCAAGGCTCCCTTGTCTGATGGGAGGTTTTTCAGATTCTTATTAAATGGATTTACAGAAACATAATAAATGCCCAATTTGGCAGCTTGCTCAATTCTATTTTCCACAACTTTTTGCATTGAATCCTTGATTATTTCAATGGGAATCTGAAAATATTTATCAGCACTGTCAATTTTAATTTTCGCATTTATCGCCAACAGCTCTCCGCTATAATTGATAATTGGCCCGCCGACATATTTATCAGACTCATTGAAATCAACATTTAAAACTCCTTCCAACTTTTCAGATGACGATATGCCAGCGCCTGTCAGACTAAAATCCTCATCAAAACCGCTCAGTATTCCTTCTGTAAGATAAACTCTCTGCAAGCCCGACAAACCCCCGATAACTATCACTTTTTTGCCTGAATTATCCATACTACTACCTGCAAAAGGTATTGTAGTCAAATTAAACCCTTCCACTTTTAGATAAGCGAGATTTGCAAAATCATCCACTCCCAAAAGAGTCGCATCTAAAACATTTCCTCCCAAAGCAACCACTTTGTAATTAGCATTTTTTTCTATAATATTAGTTCTGTATGTAACAATTACGCCATCATTGGTCAGAATTGTTCCCGTTCCGCTCAATCCGCTTGAGTATTCCTCAGCGCTACTTGGCAAAGAAACATTTTTTTTCAAATCAACATTTTTTTCAAAAGAAAGAATGTCTACCACAGCGTATGCTGCGTTTGAAGCTATTTCACTGATAGAGTTATCTTCTCGAATAACGACTTTTTCTGTTTTATTTATAATAGTAGTATTTTTATTGTCATTATTAAAAATTTCCAACCTGGAAAAAAGTCTTGATTTAACAAGTGCGGGTGTCAGATATCTACTAAGAAACAAATTGCCCACCCAGCCAAAAAACATTATTAAAATAATAATTAGAAATATTTTTAAGGATTTTTTTTTCATTTTTTCGTTTGCCCCGTTAAATTGCGGTAATCCGCACTATTTAACTGGGGTTACTTTTTATTTAAGCTTGCTTACTTTTATTTAAATATTAGGCAACCATATTGAACTATACAAAACTACACTACTGGCAATCATAAAGAATATCAGATTCACTAAAACTTTTTTTACCGATAATATATTCTTAAAATAATTTTGGGACAAATCCCAAATTATGTAATAAAACATCAGCAATATGGTTCCTGTAGTTAGATACCCAAATGGCCAAAAATTTATCACCCAACCCATTTCTAAAACTCCAAATCCCAAAATCAAACTATATACCAGTACTTTTCTTTTGTTTTCTTCTCCGATTAACACGAAATATTGATAACTGATCAAGGCGATATTAAAAAAATAGAAAGTCATCAAAAGCCAAGAAGGAATATCAAAGTTCAAGTAAACTCCATAAGAAGCCGAAAAAAATAAGAAAATAACCGCCATATTTGACATAGCAATAATACTCTTGGCCGTTTCACTATCGGGCTTTTTTGCTATTCGATAAATTCCGAATAACAAAAAATAATTCACCAAAGCGCCAATTGCTATAAAAATATGCCTCTCGAC
This sequence comes from Candidatus Moraniibacteriota bacterium, assembly GCA_003510795.1. Taxonomy (GTDB): domain Bacteria; phylum Patescibacteriota; class Minisyncoccia; order Moranbacterales; family UBA9337; genus UBA9337. Next base: position 19,434 of record DOKP01000030.1, read on the forward strand.
GTCATAATCTATCAGATGCAGAATCGCCCAAATAGAGGCATAAAATATTCCAGCAATAAACCATCCTGACCAAACTTTGGAATATATCCTAAAAGAAATTAAAGATATGGCTAAAAAAACAACAAAATAAATCCAAAAAAATCCCCTATGAAGAAGCATTAATTCCAAAATAAGGCTAACAATAAGCGACTGAAATATAGCTGGCAAATATAGAAACACAAAACAAATAGAAAAAAATTAAAAACAGGTTCTAAGATACCTCATTGCTTGATTGCTTATTCTGCAAAAGAAATGGCATTCACAGGGCAGCTATCTATGGTTTCTTGGCAATTACAATCTCCACATTCTTGGGCGATAACAGTTGATTTTCCTTTTTCTGTATCCATCTTAAAAACGCTAGGGCAAATCGCCTCGCATGTTCCGCAACCAATACACAAATCTTCGTTAACCTTAACTTTTGACATATTAATGTTCTATTTTTCAAGAGTATTTTATGCTCTCAAAAAATAACTTTTAAAAAAATTAATTACACTTTTACTTTTTATATAATAGCAGATTATCAGCAATAAAGCTACAAAGTTAGGAGCGAAGCGTCTTTTTCCGCCTTATTCAGTGATTCTTCTTCGAATTCTTCCATTTTTTTGTCCTTAAATCTAATTAATCCCTCTTCTTCGTTCCACTCATATTCCTCCAACAGAACAACCACTTTCATCTCTTTAATTTTTCTATCCAGCCAGGACGCAAACGAGGCTTTGGGGAAAAATATTTGGCTTATCTCATAAACTTTAATTCCCTCAACTTCTTTAGTGTCATTTAATCTTATCAAATGATATCCCAATTTACTTTCCAAAACATCGCTAAAATCCCCTTTCTCTAGAGCGATAACTTTATCTTTTAGCTCCAAAGATATCTGATCTTCTTTGAACCATCCCAGCTTGCCTCCCGTATCAGCTGTCCCTCCTTCAGAAATATCTTTGGCTATCTTTTCAAAATCCCCGCCTGTCTTTATTTTTTCTAGAGCACTCTGGGCATTATTTTTGGATTTTTCATTCTGATCTTTTCCGTCATTTTCCGCCATCCACTGTTCTAGCGCGTCTTTGTACAGACTCGGCCTCACTATTTTATTTTCAAAATCATTTACTGTCCAACCGTATAAATTATGTAAATTTTCTTTTATTGAATTAGTGTTTCCATATTCATCCATTTTCCTGCTTACATTATCGGCAACTGTTTTTTTTGTTACATTAGCGCCTCTCTCTCTGGCCAAAATCTCAATCGCCCTATCTTCAATCATTTTATTCATTAGTTCTTTTTCCCTTATTTTCAATCTTTTCTTGCCGTCATCCGTATTAAAATCAAATCGCAAACCTAGAGAGGAAAAATCTTGGCTCTCATAAAATTTTCTTATGGAAATTAAATTTTGATTAATAGAACCGATTGATATAAAATTGAAACCGTCAATTATGACAGCTGGGAGGAAGACTCTGTTATAGATATAATTAGGCACGCTTCTGGAAGAATTGAATCGATAAATAAATACAGCTCCGATAAGAAAAAGTGCCACGACAAAAATTGCAACACCATGCGCCAGAGTCGTAATTTTAATTTTTTCAGTTGTTTCTTTTTTGCTTTTTCTATTGGTACCCATATTTTACTAGAATAATTAATATTATTGACAAATACTCACTTCCCTTTGACGACACTCCACCATTTTTCATAATTGGGCAAATTGTGTTGATATTTATCCTCTTCGTTTTTTGCTTCATCCGCTTCTGCTAATTTATCAGAAGCGCCCAGTACCTTTTGACTTGGGTGCACGACTACCAATTTTTCCCCCAAATTTCTCAAGCTCAATCTATCTTTGGCCACGCTTTCTTTATAATAATCAGACTTCAAATATTCTATTTTTTCTTTTAAAAAATTATTTTGAGCATTTAAATTTTCTGCCTCTAATTCCAAACTGCTGATTTCGTTTTCAATAATCTTCGATCTTCTGATTTCTTTCAAAGCAGGAATAGAAAAAAAAGCCAACACTCCAAATAAAACTGCAAAAAATGACAAAAAATAAAATATTTTCATTTTGTAAAGTTAATACCCTGATTTAAATTATAATTTACGCGTTTCACGTATTACCGAAGCTTAATTTAACTAATTGTTAGTAACTATTTAGCTCTCTCCGAAGCCAATCATTTTCCTCTGTCTCTGCGAGTAATTTTTGTACTCAAAAATTGCGTGGCAGTCCAGAAAAATAAATCTTAATATTAAATACATTCCTGGATTGCCACGGGAGTACCCTCGCAAAGACATATCCCTTTTGCCCGAGAGGTCAATGAAAGGTTGCATATTCAAATACACAATCTTAATATCCTGTAAAAGCTGGGGCAATTAAAAATCCCACCATCGAAACCACGGCCAAAACAGAGATTATTATCCAAACTATTCTTATTTTTTTTCTTAATTTTCTCATATCATTCATTTTAACTAATTATTGGTAAAAAAACAACCCTGGGAACAATAGTCAGTAACCAGTAGCCGGTGACTAGTAATTTATATCATTTGGCAAACATTTTGTAGAATGAATTATGAATTAAGTATTATGTATTATAAATTCACTCCGTGCTGTGTCATTGCGAGTAATTTTTGTAATCAAAAATTGCGTGGCAATCTCGTTTTTTGTGTACTATGAATAATAAAGCATTATGCACAATTAATTTAAATACATTCTTAATTTTAAAAAAGATTAATTATTTTTTTAACAAATTATATGATTAATTTTTTCAACAATATAAATAGCTTTTTCTGAAATAATTAAATTTTTTCTTTCTATTTCTTCTGATATAATTCGGTGATTATCATTTGAAATATTAGAATCGAAAGTCCATTTTAAATATTCACGAACACTTTGGATTTCTTCATTAAACGCATTGATATGAAATTTTATTTCTAATAATCTAGTAAGCAATTTATTATCTAAAATATCGAAATTCATCGAATTAGAATCTATTGTGCTTGTTGATATTTTCTTAAAACTGAAGGCTGGTTTATTTTTTTTGCTTCGTTGGTTGTAAGCACTTAAAATCTCCGCCAATTTAATGTCATCTCCACAAAGTTTTTCTAAATGATCATAAATATTACCATCAGCGCCAAGGTCTTTAAAGTTTTGAGTTTGTGCTTTTGTCCACTGAAATGTTTTTATATCAACAGTGCCGTAGTCAGTACGGATTCTAAATGGAAGTGGCGCTAATCTTATTTTTATATCCCTTAGTTCGCTAATAATTACTTGTTTTAAAGCATTTTTTTTATATTTATTAGAAATATAATTTGTTATGCCTGGGCTTAAAATTCCAAGTAGCCAGCCCAAAATTATATATTTTATTTCCATATTTTATAATTAATAAAAAATTCTATGAGCAAAATTTCACATCAAACAAGGCGTCCAAAAAATACTAAAACTTATCCAATTTTACTCCTCAAATACTCATAATATTCCTCACTTTGTCCATTTTTAGTGGTGTAATTTTGTAGAGCTTTGATTTTGGCTTTTGCCCCGATCTCTTGGCGCGTTTGTCTATTCATAATTAATTTTTCCAGTTTTTCCATCCACGCATCGCTGTCGTCTGCCACAAAGCCGTCCACTCCGTCTTCGATAGCTTCGCGAAATGTCTGGGTCGCAGTAACAACAGTTGGGACGCCGAGGATGCCTGCTTCAAAAAATTTAAGTTCAGACTTTGACTCACAAAAAGGATTATTTATTTCCAATGGTGCAATTATAATATCTACTCCGGCCATATTTCGATAATTTTCCTCTCGCGGAACGTAGACCATCTTTTTAATTCTTTTTTCATATTTCTTGAATTTATCGCTGATTTCCAAAGGTCCGCCCAAAAATAATCTTAGGTCTTCATATTTATCCATCAGTCGCATGAGCACGTCTTCAATAGTAGAAAAATCCTTGTCGTGGCCATGGGCTCCGCTAAAATAGCCGATCACAATTCTTTCTAACGGAAAATATCTATTAGCTAATTTTTTTTCATTTATCTTCTCCACTATCGCCAAATCACTTTCAGGCATTTTATTTCGCACCAAAATCACTCTTTTTCCTTCTTCTTTTAATTTTTCCGCCAAGTAAATTGTACTGGTAGTGCAAACTTTGACATAATCATCTTTGACAATTTCTCCGCCTACTCCGTTTTCATAAAGTTTTCTTTCAAAAAGATTCATCTTCTTAAAAAAATCCATATACTCCAAATATTTTTTGTCGAACACCAAATCATCAGTATCAAAAATAATCGTCTTGTTTTGAGCTTTAATTTTTGCAATCATCTTTTTTATCCGAGCATCGCATAATGTCCGATTGAAAACAAAAACCTTAAATCTTTTTACGTAACTAATCAAGAATGGATTATCTTGAATAGTAACCGCACATTTAAAACCATGCAATTCTAATTCCTCAGCTACATATTTAGTTCGATAATTAGAACTATCACCTACTCCTCCAGCAATAAAAAGAATATCACCCTTACCCACTCGACCAAAAAGCGCCCAGAAAGATTTCCAGACTCTTTTCCCACCGCCAATAATTCCGTCTCTTTTGATGGTATGAATAGCCTTGCCGAATTTTATTAACAATAATTTCATGATGATATAAATCGCTAATCTACTCGAATCAATATCGAATAGTCTCTAATATAAATTTATGTATTTACTTTATCTTTTTTATCCATCCCTCTTTTATTCTCTCACTCAAAAAGCGGGAAAGAGTGATAGACAGTGACTAATAAGTGTCGATGTTAAAATGCTGAAATGTTAACATGCTAAAATGAGTATTATTCCGTCGACTCTCCTACCTGAAACTTCAAATCTTTCTTCAAAGTATCTTCTTTGGTAAATTCCCCATCTTTGGTTTTAACTTTAACTTTTATCGGTACTTCTCCTACACCTGATTGTTTTTGCATCAGTAACTTGTAATCCCCCTGCCTCACGCTTTCAGGCAGTTCATATTTTAATCTCACTTTCGTTTCTCGATTAATTAAAACATGCAGAGTAAAACCAAAATAAGATTTGTCGAAATCTTCATCTACCAAAGGATAGCTAACCATTTCTCTTTCCAGTAAAGTAGCTCCTTTGGGAGCATAAATCCTCAAATAGGAATGATAATCGCTCGTTCTCCAGTCACCATAAGTAGCTGTATGTTTGTAAGTAATAAAAACATCCGCTATTGGTTTCTCGCCCGTTAAATCAACATTATATTCAATATTGCGCTTAATGTAGTAATCTGATTTTAGAGCGCCCATATTGGCATCCACCATCATGAAATAATCTCCTCCCCAATCAGTAGTAACGCCTCCATCCCAATGCACATCCCTAATCTGTCTTTGTAAATTTTCATCTACAAAATTAAGCATCACATCTTTATTGCGAAGTTCTCCCAGGACAAAAGAAGAGAGTTTGGAAATATTATTTAAGCTAGTCAGTTTCTCGGTCATTTGAACTGCCAAATTTTTCATCACGTCTTTTCGATGCTGAGTATCGATATCTTCATTCAAAAGATATTTCTTTTCCACAATTTCTTCCAATTTTAAGACTGCATTGCCACTATTTAATTCTACCCCGTTGATATCAATTGGCCCAGTCAAACCAAAAGCTCTTTCAAATGTAGTCGCATTTACGGCAATCACTCCGTCAAAATTATTATTTCCGCCTGCCAAGCGATAGAAATACTTGGCTTTTTCCACGTTAGTAGGATAATCGGGAGAGAAATTGGAATCTCTAAATTTCCATTTCTTTAAACTCATCATCTTCTCAAAAGGATAGGGTGCGGCAACTTTGGCAGTAATTCTTTGATCCAATAAATTAGCATCTTCAAAAGTAAGTCCCGTTACTTCTCCATCTTTTATTTTTAAAACTGCATATTGACCCAAGAATCCGCCACCTGGACGAAGTTCCATATTATTTTGAAGCAACAATAAAAATCTTTTTTCTATGCCATTTTTTTTCGTAAATTCACTCACCAAAGCATCGATAGTTTGCACCTCTTTTTTGGTATCTTCCTTTATCGGAAGCAAATTGATAACATTTTTTGCTATTGAAATAGAGTTGGCCACCATTGCAACCTTATCACTCTCTTTAAATAAAAAAAATCCCCCACCCCCGATTAAAATAATTATTAAACTCGCTAAAATTATTCTTCTTTTCTTACTCATTTGTTTTTAGTTCATTATAAATATTTACAATTTTTTCTGCTGAAGCCTCCCAAGTAAACTTTTTAATTGATTCTTTGGAAATCTTCGACAACTCTTCTATTTTATCTCTATTTCGGAAAAAATACAAAATTCCTTCCACTAAACCGTCCGCACTGAAATCTTTTATGAAATAACCCGCCTCTCCCAGATATTTGCGATTGTTTTCCCGGTCGAAACAAATCACCGGAAGTCCCGCTGCCATATAATGTAAAATCTTTCCGCTAGCTTGCCCGACTTGGGAAGTTTTTGGATCAATGGCGACATCTCCCCGTTTATTTACCCGGGGCAAATCAAAATAGTCCAACGGACTAAATATTTCTGCTATTTTTTCCAAGTCATTTTTTCTTATAAATTCTCTCACATTTTCGACAGGCCCGCCTGCTAAAATAAATTTAATTCCAGAAAAATTCATTTTATTTATCTTCAAAATTGCTTCCAAAAGAATATCTATTCCCTTATTATTTACGAAAGCGCCTGAATAAATAACTGTCATTTCGCCAGGATTCTTTTTCTCCAAAAAAATATTTTCATATTTTCCCGCATCCACGCCATCTAAGATCACCTCTAATTTTGTATTTTTCCCCAATTTTTTTACCCGCTCCATCAATTCACTTGAACTGGTCAAAGTAAAATCCCCCATTTTAAAAATAATTTTTTCCAAAAAATTAAAAATTCTCTTAACAAAACCATTGTTTAAATATCCATGCGACTCCATTTCGCTTACGAGCTCCCCATGAAAATCAGCTACTAATTTAATCTTCCTCCAAAAAAATATCGTTCTGACAACCCAGCCAATTAGGACTCCTTCATGCAAATGAGCATGAATGATATCCGGCTTATTTAAAAAAACTATTTTAGAAGTTTTCCAGATGAGCAAAATATCCAATATCACTTTCTGCCAATCCGCTCCAGCCTCTTTTTTGTTATACCAAAAAAGAAG
>DOKP01000030.1:26682-26874 GCA_003510795.1 Candidatus Moraniibacteriota bacterium
GTTATACCAAAAAAGAAGCCTCACGACACGATAAACTTTTATTTTTGAACTTTTATCGATTTCTTTGATATTGCGCCCCAAATGATATGTGACAATATCAATGTTAACACCTTTTTTTTCCAAAGCCAAAGCCTCTTCCAAAATTCGCATTGGAGTTCCTCTGTCCACAAAAAATGGCACCGGTGCAACCAT
>DOKP01000031.1:0-5407 GCA_003510795.1 Candidatus Moraniibacteriota bacterium
CAAAATAATTTAAAGTTGATTTTATAATTAATGAATTCGCCTTCCATTAATCAAAAGCCTCACCCCCGACCCCTCTACCATTAATTAGAGCCTCACCCCAACCCCTCTCCACGATATGGAGAAGGGGGAACTGTCATTTCGGTCCCGTCTGCGGGAGAGAAATATGGAACCAGGAAGGTTGTGAAGGAAGTGAAGGGAGTTTTAGAGGGTGATGAGAATGTTATTTTTGAAAAATAAACAAGTGCTCATGCATAATTAACAAAAAATTGTATTTAATACTATTTGTCTTCCAATATCATGTAGCATGACAATTATGCTGAACCTTTACAATGTCTTCTTTTAATTTAAATCAATTTTTAAGAAATCTCTGCATAACCATAAATGCAAGTGGCTGATACATTTTTTCTCGACGAGTATCCCCGATTAATATTGCGCAATATTTTCAAGGTTTTAAAACTCTATACATTTCTTTAATAGATTTCTCATATTCATCACAGAATTTCTCAAGCTCATGAATTTGCGATAAATCTCAATCAATTCAATCCGAATATTTAATAATATCCACATAAGGAGGATGATTTAAAACAAAATCAACTTGTTCATTTTTTATTTTATCCAAACACCTAGAATCATTTAATCCTAAAGCAATATCCCCTTTTTGTCATTCCTGCAAAGGCAGGAATCTTCCTTTTATTATCAGGTTTTCAATTTCTTTCTGTCATATCGATTCCTTCTTCCTTTAATGATTAATGGATTTCTCAGTTCCTATCTAAATGACAGATAAATGAATAAGGAGTTAGGTAAGGCTGAGGAGATTAAAGGAGGTTTTAGAAATCGTTTAACTGAATCAGAGCCTCTTTTTTGGAATTCTCAATGGCATTCCAGATTAATTCGTCGGATTCGTATATGATAGAACTTTTAAGAGTTCAGATTCTGAGAGTTTTCTTCAGGTGGATTCTTCTATTTCTGTTTTATCAATGGAAAATGTGGTTTTTTGGGTAATATCTTCATTTAGATATTCTATCTCTAAATCATTTACCGTCATGAAATATGTATTATTCTGGCTTAAATCGTATTCCTCAAATAAGAGTTCTTCCATTTCCTCAATTTGCATATCCTCTTCATGATCCAATATCTTCACTTTTCAATCGGAATAATCTAGAATTATAGTTTTCATACAAAAAAATTATTAGATGATAAACGATCATGATCTAATAATTTTTTTGGGAATTGCAAATTAATATCTTAATAAATAATTATTCTAAAAAGAATATCATTATAGATTTGATGAATAAGGGAGGGTTTTAATAAATTTTTCAATTAATTCCCAATCTGGATTTTTTCCATTTTGTGGAAGTTTTATTTTAAATTCCTTAAGTCTCTCTGTACCCATTTTACGGCTATAATTAAATCTATATTTTTCCATCTGTAATATGGTTGCCAAAAATATTCCATTGAAAGGGTTTAATTCAAATTTCGGTATTAGTACTCTAACATCAACTGGGGTGGCTAGATAATCAACTGGCTGATAAAAGAAATACCCCACTGATCCACCTCTGTTTGCTGTGATTGTATTGGCTCCAAAATTTGATGTTTCTTGAATAAAGTTTGTAACACCGTTATTAGTTTCTGATGAAGTAATATATGGCACTGTTCAGCCAATGGAAAGTTCAGTAATCAAAGGATCTCGAGTGGCACGCACATGGAACAGCTGTCAAAGATCAAAATATACCCAATTTGATGTATCCAAAATTACTTCTTCATTTAATAATTTATTATTTGATACTGAATTTTTTAATTTATTAGAATACAAAAACGTGCTGTATTCAAGCATTTTCTGTATACATAAAGCATCGTTAAATTCAGAATAATCTGTTTCCATATAAGCTTCTGCACACCACTCATCCTGTGGTCCAACCTCTTTTGTCACACTAAAACCAGCCCTTTCCTCTCTATTCATATATGTTGTAATCCACTCTACTTTTATTGATTCCTCAAATGTATGGTATAAATCAATTCTACCTTTATTTTTTCTTTTAAAAAAACCATCATCTTTGTAATATCCAAAAAAAGTTTTTTTATTTTTTGGATGCGGTCTCTTTGCAGTGAAGACCATGATACAAGTTACAGTTGCAACTTTTGAATTAAAAAATAATTCATCAGGCATACTAAATACAGCTTCAAGGGTATGATTTTCTAATAATCTTTTTTTTAACTCTAGAATCTTACCCTTTTGTTCTTGTCATAGCGAAAGAGGTACAATAGCCACGCACCTTCCTCCTTGTTCTATACAATCTAAATTGTTCAATATGAATTCAAACTCTTCATCATCGCCTTTTTTACTTTTGTAAGGAGGATTCAATAATCCAACATTTGGTTTATAATTTTTAACCTCCTTGATAATTTCTTCATCAAAACAACTTCAATTCAAAATACTACTTTTCCCATCTTGATGGATAAACATGTTAGAACAAGCAAGTGCAAATATATGTGCCTGGTATTCAACACCTATTAACTGATTTTTCTTTATATTTCAAATTTTTTCTTGATCTCACTTTGCGTCATTTATCATTATATTCATAGCGCTCACCAAAAAACCTCATGTTCCAGTACAGTTATCGTACACTATACTATCTTTAGTAACCTCTCCAAGTTCGGCCATAAATTGAGTAATGTGGGGAGGAGTAAGGACAATTCCCAATCCTTTATCACTATTGGCATACCTTAAAAATTCAATATATAACTGCCCCAACACATCAAAGTATTCATGTGTTTTTATAAAATCCTTAATATTTTCATTTATATCTGAAATAACATCTCTTAGAACATTGTCTTTCTTTGATAATGAAGTATCAGTTTTAATAAACTCAAAACGACTTATCAAAATTCTCAATTTACTATCCCCAATGTTTCCATTTTGAAACTCATTTTTTACGGTGGTAACTAAATATTCAGCTAGCTGTTTTGGTTCTAGGAAATCTTTATAAGATTTTGCAAAGGCTTTATTTTCAAGTGCAATAAGAATACAGCTTATAAGCAATCCCCTATCACTTTCGACTATTTTTTGACCATGAAGATTGTCATTTAATTCTTTTGAAAAAGTTAATAATTTTTCATAATCTTGTCTAAATTTTTCTGGACTCTTAATATAGCCATCAAGATAATCCCTAACTGACAGAAACTTATCACCGAACATTTCAGTTGCTTTTTTATCACCCCTAACCTGAAGAAAATGTGATATCCTTTTATTTCCTTCCGTTTCTCAACTTACTGCGATAGATAGCACATCAAATTCTTTTGATAAATATGAACTGTACAATAAAGCGCCATCTACAGAGAAATCCTTATATTTATCCCTGTTTTGACTCTCATGTTTCGTGATATCCGCTTTGCATTCAATAACTATAATAAAGTCAGGATTATTTTTATATTGGATAATAAACTCAGGAAAACCTGCACCTAAACCATTTTTAGAAGCTGTTGAAAGTAATTTTTTAATTTTAGGATTATCTGAAGATTGTTCCTCTAAAATTATATCATCAAGAAACCTATCAAAATGTTTTCTTACCATCACTTCAGTTTTGCGCTCGTTTTTAGACATTATCATTTTAGATTTAAAAGTAGGATGAAAATCCTAAAATAAAAAATCTTGAATCAAATTGAAAATAACAAATTAAGTTACTTATAATATATATTTGAACCCAAGATTGACCATGTTCAAGATAATAAATTATATTTATTAAAAAGCAATATTTAATCCATTGACATTAAAAAATATTAATTTACAAATTAATATTCACAATTAAGATTTAATATATACACAGTATATATAAGGGTATATAAAAATCTCGAATAAAAATTAATTCTCTCATTATCCAATTAGATTTCTCCACTCTAAATAACACCCAAAGCAATCGATAATCCTAGGATCGAGATAATGGGTTGAAAGAAAGGATATAAATCCTCCTTTGCATTAGGGGTTTGGCGCCCGGAGCAAGTGCCCTTGGGGTAGACGGTGAGTCTGTCAGCGGAGGCGGAGCCGCAGCCAATACGGATCCCGCAGACGAGAGGAGTGAGTTTCTGCCAGTCCCCAATGTTTTTGCATACTTTTTTGCATAAAAAAGTATAATTGATGAAGATGGGGAGGAAGAGGATTGCCACCCTTCACTTGCATGAAGGATGGGATTGAGCATTAACCAACTGGATCCCCGCCTTCGCGAGGATGACAAAAGGAACTGTAAAGCAAATAGATTTCTCCACTTCGGTCGAAATGACAGTGAATAATGAACCTGGATTCCCGTCTTCACGGGAATGACATCTACTGTCACAAAGCCATATTCTATAGTTATCCACAAAATGTTTGAAAATACATTAGTGCCCCGTTTTTGAAGATTTTGTGCGTAGATTTTAGAGGTGTCCTAAGTCAGGAAGCGTACGAAAATAAATATAAAGTAATTTCTCTAAGTATCACAGGTTTTTCTGACTTAAAAACTTTTTTTACTTTTATAAATAAACTTCTTGAAGTAGAAAAAGTTAAGAAAGTTATTGTTTATGGACTTTCACTGGGAGGGTTTATTGTTCAACATTATGTAAAAGCAAACAGAGAAAAAGTGATTAAATTAATACTTTCTCATACTGCCACTACTAAATCAAAACCCGTTATTAAAAAAGTAATGATTCCTGGTAAAATCCTTCATTTTTTTCTTCCAATAATCCCGATATCTTTCCTTCGTTATTTAGTAAAAAAAAATGCAGGTAAAATTCAAGCAGGACATTCAAATATTTTAGATTTATGGAAAAAATATACTTCAAAATCTTGTTTAGAAAAACGAACAGAATTTAGTAATCGTTTCGGGTTGGATTTTTTGAATAAAGATTATTTGAATTCTTTTTATCGATTGGGAACGAACATGGAAAGAGAAGAAAAAACTTTGAATGAAGATATTTTAAAAGATTGGAGTGAAAACATTTTGATAATTAAGGCAATTGACGATCCACTGGCCCAGGATAATGGAATGTTAAAAAAATATTATCCAAAGGCAAAAGAATATATTTTTAATGGCACAGGTCATAGACGATTTTATTTTATGACTCCTATTTTCCAAACACCTTTTTCTCGAAAGGCTAGGATTGTCTGCCGCTTGGCTTTATTTAATAGGGCTTTTAACAATTGATTGGTATAATATTCACGGTATTTTGTCAATATATCGTGAATTTATGTCTATTTTTACCAATATTCACGTTTTTTTGGCTTATAACCTATCTTTTTTCCACCTAGAAATAGAAAGATCAACATGAGAGTTTTTGAAAATAACTCCTTCTTTAAGTAACATTTTTTTCTTTTTATTAATCCCACCAACTCCAGAGTATCCAGTTAATTTTCCATCGGAAGCGACGACGCGATGAC
>DOKP01000031.1:5501-6656 GCA_003510795.1 Candidatus Moraniibacteriota bacterium
CGTCGGGATTATTTTTCATAAAAACGCCGATGGCTCGAGCAGCCTTTGGTTTCCCGGTAAGTCTTGCTAGTTGTCCATAAGTAACCACTTTTCCTTTGGGGATAGAGGAACAAATTTTATAAACTTTTTCTTTGAAATTCATAAGATATATTAAATAATAATATTATCAATTAATCTAGTTTTTCCAACATAGGCCGCAATTAAGATAACGGTTTTTTTTGAGACGACTTTGAGAAGGGATAAATCTTCTGGGTTACAAATTTCAATATAATCTAAACGTAATAATTCATATTTTTGTAAATAATTTTTCATCTCTATTTTAATAAATTCAACATTTTTATTTCCTTCCCTAATTAATTTTTTAGCCAACAATAGGGATTGGTATAAATTTAAAGCCTGCGTTCTTTCCTGAATACTTAAAAAAATATTTCTTGAGGAAAGGGCTAACCCGTCTTTATCTCTAACAGTTGGAACAACATTGATATTTATTGGTAAATTTAAATCTCGGATCATTTGTTTTACAATCACGGACTGCTGAAAATCTTTTTGACCAAAATATGTATTGGTTGGTTGAACGATATTAAATAGTTTTAGAACCACCGTGGCCATGCCGGAGAAATGTCCCGGGCGACTTTTTCCTTCAAGAATATTTGAAAGTTTTGTTGTCACGACATTAGTTTGAAATCCATTTGGATACATTGTTTTTGCGTCAGGATGAAATAAATATTCAACCTTTTCTTGCTTTAATAATTTTTTGTCCTGTTCAAAAGGTCGGGGATATTTGGCCAAATCTTCAGTGGGGGAAAATTGGGTAGGATTCACGAAGATTGAAACAATTGTTTTGTCGTTTTTTATTTTTGATTCTCTTATTAATTTTAGGTGTCCGGCATGGAGCGCTCCCATCGTTGGGATAAAACCAATGGTTTTGCCGATTTTATTTAACTCTAAAGTAATTTTTTTTATTTGTTCTAGAGAAGATATTGTATCCATAAATTTAATAATGATAAAATATAATTATAAACAAAATATGATTCTTAACCGCAAAAAAAAATATCTTCAGGTTGCTTTAAATTCAAATCTTGGCGATGCTTATTCTATCATTCGGTCTTTACCGAAAAGTGACAGAATTATTATAGAAGCAGGGACACCGCTTAT
>DOKP01000042.1:0-323 GCA_003510795.1 Candidatus Moraniibacteriota bacterium
ACGGAATTGATGGTGGAGATAGCGATGGAGTTCATAAAAACAAATGAACATGAAGGCATGGGAGCAAAGGAGCATGAGAACATTAAAACACTTTCTGTTTGTGTCATCCCGGAAGTTAGTATTTCCGAAAAAGCGAAGCGATTTCATGGAAATACAACTATCCGGGATCTCAAAGAAGAAAACAGATCCCGGATAAGTGATTTTTTAACTGCTCATTCTTCGCAGGAAAAATCTACTTCCTGGGATGACACTGCTGTAGTTGACGTCGGAACCGGAAGCGGAAACATTGTTATTTCTATTTTAAAAAATTTAATCATTGATTC
>DOKP01000042.1:398-3406 GCA_003510795.1 Candidatus Moraniibacteriota bacterium
TTGATTCAAAATTCAAAATTCAAAATTCAAAATTCTTTGGACTTGATCTTTCCAAAGAAGCTTTAAAAATCGCCAAACAAAACGCCAAATTAAACAAAGTTAACAAAAATATAAAATTTCTCCATGGAAATTTATTGAGTCCCTTGAATCATAATTCAAGATTCAAGATTCATAATTCAAAAATATTGATTTTAGCTAATCTCCCCTACCTCTCCAAAGATATTTACGCTGCTTGCGCGCTTAATGTAAAAAAATACGAACCCAAATCCGCCCTTTATTCAGCTAACGACGGCCTCGCCCACTACGAAAAGCTTTTTTTTCAGATAAAAAAAATACTACAAAATACAAAATACAAAATACAAAATACAATTCTAATGGAAATTAGCCCCGAACAAAAAAAACCTCTCCCGCCACTTATAAAAAAATATTTCCCCCAAGCCAAAATAGAATTCAAAAAAGATCTCGCCGAAAAATGGAGAGTTTGTAAAATAGAAATAAAATAAGTAATTGATTATCAATAATCAATCATTAAAACAACACAGCTCCCCGCCAGCTAGTAGACTAACAATTCACTTTAAACCCTCCGATCATGTCATCTCGAGCTTGTCGAGAGATCTCAACCAACAATAAACTAAAGATTTCTCCACTTCTAAATTTTTGAGTACAAAAATTTATCCGGCCCGCTTCGCCGAGGCGAGTCGAAATGACATGCTGATTTCTTCATAATTTGTTAAATAAATAATAATGAATTAAATCAATATAACAATTTTAACTTTTAAAAAACATCCCAACTCATCGGGATGTTTTTTGACACATTTTTAAAAACTGTTGGTTAATGAAAATTATTTATTTTCCTCTACAGTTTTAACCTCGTCAATGGCAGTGGCTTGAACGCCTTCTTTGTTTTCTACGCCAAGTTCTCCATCAATAATAGCTTTTAATTCTTCTTTAGCAACTGCGCCATTTTTAAATTTATCATTAATGAATACTGCCGGTGTTCCAGAGATGCCAAATTCACCAGCCTCTTTTAGGTCGCTTTCTATCTTATCTTTATATTTCTCATCCGTTAAACATTGAGTAAATTGAGCTGTATTCATTTTTAATTGTGAAGCATACCCCACAAACATTTTATTATCTTTTGATTCTCCCCAAATTTTTTGATTGGCAAAAAGTTTATCGCCATACTCTATGAATTTTCCTTGTTCGTTAGCACATTCAGCAGCCATAGCAGCTGCTTTGGCGCGAGGATGGATTGATTCTAGGGGCAAGTTCTTAAATACAAATTGAACTTTGTCTCCATAAGTCTTTACTACTTCATTCATTGTTTTTTGAAACATTTGGCAATATGGACATTGAAAATCTGAAAATTCAACCAACTTAACTTTAGCATCATCCGGTCCGAATTTTATTACATTTTCTCCGATAACTGGAGTTTGTAAATACTTGCCTACAGGCAATCCCGCTTTAGCTGAATCCATGAAGTACTTGCCATTTTTTTCGACAAAAATTGCTTGCGCTTGCCCAAAAAGTTCAGTGTCTTCAATCTCTTTTCCGAAAACAAACGCTGGCAATGATCTTATTTTAAAATCTTCAACCATTTTCTTTCCCTCTGCTGAAGAGTAATCTACTTTATTAGAAAGTATCGTAGGCATTACTTTTCTTAGAGAAAGCATGACCTCATCTACATTGCATTCTTCGCAACTTTCATCATTGATTACAGTAACATCAATCATTGGCTCAGAATAAGCTACCCAAGTTTTCCCATCTAATTGAAAGACATCTTTATTGTTAAGAATTTTTTGAGAAATTCCTCCGCCCTTGATCAGCTGAGAAAAATCAACAAACAAACTTCCTGCGAAAAGACCCGCCAATAAAATAACAAGGGAAATTAGGTTTTTCATTTTTTTGTCCCCGTTTTTGTTTTTTTCAAAATCAGCAACTTCACTTTCTTCAGCTATTTCAGTTTTATTCTCTTCGCTCATAAAAATTTTACTATTATCCAGGTGCCTGTCTGGCGACCGATATAGTAATTTTATTTAATTAAAATTATAATTTTCTAAATTAATTATTGTGCGCTTTCTGCGGGCACACCCTCTGCAGTTCCCGTCGCTTCCGGACTCTCTTGCTTCTTCTTGCTTTCTTCTATCATTTTTTTCTCTATCTCATCTAAGTTGTATTCCTGCGCTCCACCCTTCAATTTATAGTCACTGAAACCAATGCTAACTTTTTTTAGAGACTCTGCTTTCACCATTATGCCCAAAAGCAACCCAATAATAAAAATCAAAATAATTTCTGTATGATAATTTTTACTCTTTAACCCGTCAGTCGCGACTGACAAGTTTACTTTTTTATTGGCATCCACTTCACTGACTTGAGCCTCTTGAATATTGTTTTTTTCTTGATCTTCCATAGTTTTTTATATTAAGATTTATTCTCCTCAATATTTCATTAAAGTATATTAAGTATAACAACTACGGCAAATACTGCAATATTGACAAGGCTTTTACTTTATTGTATTGAAAATAACCTCGTTTACTGATAAATTCAACTAAAATGTCGAGTGTTTCTATCGGGCTATACATTACCAAAAGATGGTTGCTTGCTTGACAAATTTAATTTTTTAATTTTATATTTTTTTTAATCTATTGACAAAAAGCTTTAAATATGCAACTATTGATATAATCAAGTCGGAACTGTAAGAAAAGCAAAGTCGAGTTTTATCAAACAGTCCATATAGATTTGAAAATTAATCAACAAGCTTTATCTTACAAAAACGATGAACAAAGGAAAAATTGCTCGTCTTACTGATAAGGGATTTGGTTTTATATCTCAAGATGGAGAAGAGAAAGATTTATTCTTTCATGCTTCTGAATTACAAGGTGTAGAATTCAATGAACTTAAAGAAGGAGACGCCGTTACATTTGAAGTGAAAGAAGGTCCTAAGGGTCTTAACGCTACAAATGTTGCTTTAGCGTAATAACAACCAACTTTAAAACATCCCGGCTTTG
>DOKP01000042.1:3483-7321 GCA_003510795.1 Candidatus Moraniibacteriota bacterium
CGGCTTTGTCGGGATGTTTTTTTGTTTACAGAGAATATGTAGCTACGCGATTTATCACGTTGCTATACGTAGTAAATTTATTATCTCGTCGCAGTCGCATTAAATTTTGCCTACTAGAATAGCAAGATTAGTTTTTTTATTTCGAAAAAATAGAAGCGGATATTAAGGGGTGAATTCCGTTTTTTCAAAACTCCATATTGTTTATTTTTTCAATAACAGTGGATTGTATATACATTTACCATTCGGAGAATAACAGGGCAATTGTTCTTCTAAGGGTAACTTTTCATTCTGAATAGCAACAACCTTAGTTAGCATGTCCTCCTGTTTATAAACAATCAGTAATCCTTTTTCATCTTTTCCAGCGTTTCTTGCTTCATATGGAACAACAATTCCATCAAATATCCAATAACCAAGAAATCTTTTTATAGCCAAGTCGCTTTCTTTTTCCGACATATGTGAAAAGCTTATTCCACCAGGATATTCGCGCCCATATTTAGAATCATTCTCATAATATTCTTCATCAAATTCAGAAAACTCTTCTATGTTGGGTTGTCTAAATATGCCAGGACTGTAGTATTTTTCCTTTATATCAATTTGTTCCAACACCTCATTTACAGGGGCGGAATCCTTTACAATAGCATTTATTAAATTTGGATATAATTTTTTGAAAAAAGAAGAAACAAGATAGACTCTATCCCAATCGTAAGCTACCCCATCTTTATAATAAAATAAGCCCTCATTTTTCCCAAACCCGATTCTGCCATGCCCTTGCTTAAGTAGTTCTTCATCTCTGTCCTCATCCTCCAACTCTCGTTTTACTCCGATTATGTTAAAATCTATATCCCTACCATGTCTGATATTAAAACCATCTGTGATTAGATTTGATAAACTATCAATATGTGTTCCGTATATTGCTAATCCGTCATCGTTTATCTTAAAATTTTCTATATTTTCAGCAGTTCGATTTCGTAGTCTATCAATTTATTCAGATTCTAATCGGGCCAAATTAAAATCAGAGTTCACATCGGAAAATAATCCCATTGCTTCCCGTTTTAGAATTTTATCCACAGCTTCTTTCTTAATGAAACCATTGGCGATATTAACAAAATCTTTTTTATGTTCTTCGGGGAGATCATCTACCTTTTTGTATTGTTTATTGAATAGGTTGAATAGCTCAGACATAGTATTTTAATAAATTTTTTTCTGCGGCCTTCCAAGAGCAGAAAAAACTCCTGCTTATTCTCTGTAGATTATTTAAAAAAATCAAACTTTCGTCGTGTTTAAAGCGTCAGACTTTGAATTAAAGCTAGATAAAAAATTTATTTAGTACAACTGGTGCTGTTTTAAACTTATCGCGTATTTTAATGGTTGTATTATGATTTGTTTTTGGGAATTTGCAAAATAAACAACTGCTTTTATTTGTCATTAAAACCAATTATTTTAAGCTCCTTATCATTTGGATTTGTCGCTATAAGTTTATTTATAATTTTAAAGATAACTTTAAAATTTTCCCCATTCTTTTTTTCCATTTTTTCCATCTTATCACGTAGCTCCTTGTGAGTAGACAGGAGCTTTCTCATTCTTGTAAACGTTCGCATAATTTGAATATTAACTTGAATAGCTCTATCGCTATTAAGTACGCTAGAAAGCATAGCCACGCCTTGTTCAGTAAAAACATAAGGAATGTATTTCAAATGCTGCCCACGTCCTTTTTTTAAGGTCACAATTTGTGACCTTAAAGATTCATTTTTTGAAGTCACAATCTGTGACTTCCAATTTAACATCTCTTCTTGACTGAGCTTGAACATAAAATCTTCTGGAAATCTTTTTATATTTCTCTTAACTGCTTGATTTAGCACTTTTGTTTCTACTTCATAAAGCACCGCTAAATCACGGTCGAAAATAACTTTTTCTCCGCGAATATAATATATTTTCCCAATTATTCTTTCGTCTGGAATAATAGCTATGGATTTTTTGTTTTTAATTTCGGGCATTTTTCTAATCAGTTAAATTAAGGTACTTTGCACTATTTAACTGGGATTATTTTTATTTTTTATAAGTTACTTTTAATATTTATATTATATTTTATTTTTTTACAGAACAAAAAAGCTCCGCTAAGTTATAATAGTTGTTTTTGCCTGGCTAATTTTGTTTTTCAAATCAGAAACATCTTCTTGACAAGCTTTCCACACTTCCTCCGCATCAACATAAGCGATGTCTCTGTTATCCATAAATATATATAGCGCTTTTCAAAATATTAATTCTGAAAGAAGGCTTCAGCGCTGTGCTTTTGACTAGGTCAACTTTTTTCCCCAAAGCATCTTCTAATGTATAATTCAGTCTAGCAAATTTAAAAAGACCAATTGGTTCGTCTAACTCCACCAAGATATCCACGTCACTATCTGGCCCAGCTTCTTTCCGCGCAACACTACCAAAAACGGCCGCGCGTTTTACGCCATATTTAATCAAAATAGGAGTGATTTTTTGCTTTATTTCTTCTATATTCATGATTTTATCCTAACATATTTCAAAAGTTAATACAATAATTTTTTATGTCAACGTTTTTTGAAATGACACACGAAAAAATGCTTTTTGCCAAAATGTTAAAATATTAGTTTGAATCTATTTCATCTCTTCGATAACCTCCAAAAACTTCTTGGCTGATTTTGTCCAAGAAAATTTCTGCACCTGCTTAAACCTATCCATCGAAAAACTTTCTGCAAAATCTTTATTTAACAAAAATTCCCGCGAGGCTAAAGCGATCTCATCCGGACGGTTAGCATCCACCATTACGCCTCCTTCGCCTACCGTTTCCACTAAAGAAGAATTATCAGCCGCTACCACCGGCACGCCACATTTCATCGCCTCCAAAGGGGGGATGCCGAAACCTTCAAAAAATGAAGGATACACAAACAGCGAAGCTAAATTATAGACATAAACTTTATCCTCATTTTCTATAAATTTAATCCATCGGATGTCTTGGCTATATTTAGAATTAATTATGCTTTTTTGAATTTCTTTCGATTTCCAGCCGTTGGAACCGGCAATAACCAGTTTATATCTGTCCAAAGTCTTATTTTTTTCGTCACGCAAAATTTCATAGGCCTGCACAATGCCGATGATATTTTTCCGCGGTTCGAATGTTCCCAAAAAAAGAACAAAATTAAAAGGAAGTTTATATCTATTTTTCACCTCTAATAATTTTGGATTGTTTCTATCAATCTTGGTAAACTCATCGGAGATACCATTATAGATAACTTCTATCTTTTTAGGATCAATTTTATAAAAAACCGCCAAATCATCCCGCGTAGAATCAGAGATAGCCAAAACTTTAGAGGCTTTTTTGATTAATTTCTTGGGATTAATAAAAACATGCCAAAGCCTTCTTTTGAATGAAAAAGATTCCGGAAAATATTCAAAAGAGAGATCGTGAATTGTTAAAATCAATTTGCTCTCCGAAGAAAGCGCGATAAAATTCAAATTGGGCATAAAAAAAATATCTACTCCTCCCAGAAGCTTATCTATTTTGGGCCAGTTCAAATACCACAAAAACAAATTCAATATTTTATTGGGAAAATGAAACATCTTTATTTCTACATTTTTATATTTTTTTATCCAATCCAAATCTATTCCTGGTTTTTTCCAAGAATTTAAAAAAAGAACGTACTCATGTTTAGTACCCTCCTTGAAAATTTTATCTAAAAGATTAATACTATATTCTTCTACCCCAGTCCTCCTCCCCTCGGATAGACACCTGATGTCTATGCCTATTTTCATATATGAAATAATTATTTTAATTTGAATTACAAGATGCTTCAAACCCCTCCCCAACCCTCCC
>DOKP01000020.1:0-188 GCA_003510795.1 Candidatus Moraniibacteriota bacterium
AATTAAGAAAAAGGGGACAATAGTGAAGAAAATTGATTCATAAAGATTGGAGTTAGTGGCCTTTATAACTGGCATAGACAATAAACCAATAAGAAGACCTGCAATGAAGCTAAACTTTAAATCCTTGTGGCTTAAGTTCACATTTTCTGACATAAATTTGGTCGATTGAACAATGAAACAAAGAAACA
>DOKP01000020.1:281-8166 GCA_003510795.1 Candidatus Moraniibacteriota bacterium
TGCTTTAATGCTTTTTGTTTTAATGCTTTTTGTTTTAATGTTTATTTTTAAGCTTGAATATTAGTCTTTTCTTCTTGAATCTCTTTCTTGATTTCTTCAATATCACTCATCCATTCATCTATCATTAGATCTTTCCCATTTGTGATGTTTTCATCTTCCTTTTCTAGATTTCCTTCTTGCTTGGAAAAATCTTTTTTGTGGATAGCAATTGAATCGTAATCTTTTATTTCAGAGTTCTTTTGCAGAACGTTTTCAATGGCAGCCCAAATGCTGGAATTTTCAGCAGGAATTGTAATAACTACTTCATCGCCGGGTTCTATCTTAAAGTAAGTAATAGAAGCTAGTAGTATTTTATAAGGCACGCCTTCGCTAATAACAAAATAATTACCACCCTCATCTTGTCCTGCGACTCCGATTAAATTCTTTCTTTCTATGGGACCGACTTGCTTATACATAAAAGAGCCATTGTCAATGGATAGCTTGAGCATATCGCCCTCTATTAATTTTGATTTGGAAGCGTAATTAGCAGGAACAGGATATTGCTTGCCGTCATCCCCAACCATTATTTGTCCGTCAAAGGTGCCATAAACAACATTACCTTTGTCATCTTCAGCAATCTTTTTATTTCGGCTAATCTTATTTTTTCCTTCAAGTTGCAAAAGCATTGCCTTAGCACTCTGGATGGTCTCTTCGGCACTGGAGATGGTTTTTCTAAGGGCTTCTATTTGTAAAATTTTGTCTTCATTAATAGTTTTTTTTGTCATTTTTTTGTTTTAAAAATTTCTAAATAAGCTTTACCTAATAAAACGCAAACGCTTATTAAAATCTTTCAATTTTTTATGTGTGTTTTTATTTTTATAGTTAAATTATATCGCATTAAGCAGACATTGACAAGAGTATTTTTATTTGCTATTATTTCAAGTTACCTGAAGATTGAAATAAATTAAATTTTTTGTATTAAATATGGCAAAAAGAGGTTTCTGGAATAAAATTAATATCTATTTTTTATTTGTTGCGCTAGCATTTGCTGGAAGTGCATATCTTTTGTTATTGGATAATTTTGGCGGTTATGTTTCAACCGTTAATATTTTAGTCTATCCTAAAAATACAAAAACGGCTGCTTATCTAAGCGAGTTAAAAGAAGGAATCGTAGTAGTTGCTCAAAAAAGCAATACTTTGGACGAGGGGGTCGCATTGGTATCTGATCCTGAGGATAATTTAATTGAAATCCAGAGTCATGGGAACAGTAGGTCAGAATCTATTGAATTATCAAACAGCTCAATCTTAAAATTGTCTAATTTATTCAGTAAATTTTATGATGTAAAAAATGACATAGGCTTAGAGATTGTTTCAAGAGAAATATTTCAGGAGAGTTATAGCAAAATTATTATTTTAATTGGGAGCATTGTGATTGGGGCGGTTCTTTCTTTGGTGGTGCAAGTAGGTATAAGTTTATTGGAAAATGCCATTTTATTTTTCATAAACATAAAAATTAGCAATAAAAAAGAAAGCGCCCAAACAGAAAAGTATTTGGGGGATTTTTTTAAAACTAATAGGGAGAAAATCCAAAAACTTTCTTCCTCTTTCCCTCTAGAAGGTCAAGGCAGTAGGATCAAGCCAGTGGAGAGATCCAGTGAAAGTAATGTGGAGAAAAAAGATATTTATTCACCAAGCATAGAATCTCATGTTTATTTTAAAAAAGTCGCCTCCCCAGCAAATTTACCCATTGCCGAAGATGATTTGAACAGAATAATCCAAGTTGAAAGAGAAATATTAAATGGAGAAGAAATATTAAATGATTTGGGAATATTTTCAGAAACTGAAACGAGTAATTTTTTAAACAAACAGATTTCAGATAAAGGAGTTGTACCCATTCAAGAAGCAAGTAAAATTCAAGCAAATAATTTGAAAGATGCATTAAGGGAACCAACTGAGGAAGATTTTAAGAAAAGATTAAATCAATTATTAGGAAATAAATAATTTTATGGCTAAAAAAATTGAAAAATTTGCAGGACTTGTTTTAGTTGTTGGTTTACTTTTTTCATTGGGATATGTCTTTTTTCGAGACAAATGGGATTTAGCAAATAGCGAGCATCCTTCAGTCAGTGTTTTGACCAAATTGGCAAAGGAAATTATTTCCGGAGAAAAAGTTTTTTTGGTGCTTTTCCAAAACAATATGGAATTGCGTCCAGGAGGAGGATTTATTGGGTCTTTTGCTATAATTAAAACAGAAAATGGAAAAGTAAAATCCTATGCTGTTCATGATACTTCTAATTTTGATGGACGAATTCCGGAAAATGACCAGATGCCGGCCCCAATGAAAAAAATATTTAAAATCAATGCTTGGAAGCTGAGAGATTCTAATTATTCTCCAGATTATCCAACTAATGCGCAAAAAGCTTTAGATTTTTATTATCAAGGACAAGGAAAGGAAAAATTTGACGGAGTAATTGCGGTTAATGCTGCTGTTTTGGAAAGTATTCTAAAAATAACCGGACCAATCCGATTGGCGGGTTATCCTAATATTTTTGAGGCAGATAGCGCCTTGCTTACTTTGGAAAAACAAGTGGAAATAGATTATGCGCAGCAAGGAATCGAGCAGGGAGAAAGAAAAGATGTAATGAATGTTTTTCTCAGAGAATTGTTAAAAAAATCCGTGGAACTTTCTAAACTGGATAAGCTCAAACTGGCCAAGAAATTAATTGGTCAACTGAAAAATAAAAATATCCAGCTTTATTTTGTTAACAGCAATTTGCAAAAATTAGCGCAAGAGGGGCAATGGGACGGAGCAATGGATGTTTCTTGGGATAAAGATTATTTAATGGTAGTAGATGCTAATTTGGGTGCTTATAAGAGCGATTATTATGTAAAACGCTCCTTGATGTATGCGGTAGATCTTACCAAAGAAATTCCAGAGGCTATTTTAAAAATAACTTATAATCATACAGGCAAAGAAAAGAATTGGATGACGAGAGATTATTTAACTTATCTTAGGATATATGTGCCCAAAGGTTCTCGAATTAATGAATTTTCGGAAAGTGGAGAAATCGCCTATGGGGAAGAATTCAATAAAAAATTTGCGGGAGGATTTGTAAAAGTTCCAATCAACTCTGTTAAAACTGTTGAAATTAAATATATTTTACCCAAAGAGTTAAAGACAGTGGAATACAAATTAAAAATTCAAAAACAATCCGGCAACGGAGTAGTGCCTGCCAAAATAGAAGTGAAATTACCTGGCGGAGAAATTAAAAATTTCGATTTGGAATTAAATGGGGATGAAATTATAAATTTGTAAGATTTATAATTTCAAGATACAAATAACAAGAAACAAGATACAAACAAATCTCAAATTAAAATAATCAAACCACGAGTACTTTTTATTTTGAAAATTGTAAATTGAACATTGTTTGGAAATTGTTTCTTGTTTTCCATCATTGTCTGGCGAGAACTATGCCATAAACTTTTTTAGCTCCGGTTTTTTTTAATTCCTTAGCGCATTCGAATAAAGTTGACCCAGTGGTGGCGATATCATCAACGAGAAAAATTATTTTCCCTTGTATCTCTTTGGAGGTAATCTTTTTTTCATTAAAACTGAAGGCATCTTGAGTGTTAAGTTCTCTCTTCTGGCGATTTTTTATTTCCATCTGAGGTTTAGTATAGCGGTTTCTCAGCAAAGCATCAGTAGCAACAGGAATGCCAAATCCAGGAGTTAGATTTTCTCCTAAATAAGTAGCTAATAGCTGGGATTGATTAAACCCTCTCCAGCGTAAACGGCGATGATGGAGCGGAACAGGAATTATTATTTCGGGCAATGGCAATGTCGAACGCAAAATTGATCTTTCTAAAATTTTTCCTAAAGATAATCCAATAGTATCGACAAAGCGGTATTTATAAAAATGGATGAGGGCCGCTACAACGGTTTTCTTTTTGTTTTTTCTATAAAAAGATGCGACCAGTATTCCATCAATAGCACTTTGGTGTTTGCAATTAAAGCAAGTCTCCCCATTGGGAGTAATAATTTTATTGCAAATTGGGCAGGTTTGGTTTACTTTAAATATTATTTTATTCAGACATTTATCACAAAGCCAAGCAGGGCCTTCTTTTTTGCAAGAAATACAATAGATGGGAAAAATTATGTCTAAGATAAATTTTATTATACCCATAATAGTAGTTAAAAGAGTAAAATAGCCGTTTAGTCATCAAGTCAACGGTGTCATCAAAGTCTTAAAATTTATAATTTTTAAGCCCAGATGCCTTAGGATGTTTTTAGTGGCTGGATATTTTTTTATCTTTGACATCAAGCTTGAGCGCGTTATTTTTAATCTGGGCGTAAGTAATTTTATCAGCAATTTCATTCTCAACAAAATCTCTAATATTTTTTTTGATATAGCGAGCTCCTTTTTCTGTGGAAAAGCTTTTGTCGATTATAAATTTTACTAAATTCTTGGAATAAGTTAATTTAATTTTTCTCTCAGTATATAGCCGCAGGCTTAATTTTTTTAGTTCTAAGGCAACTATTTCTTCTATATCTTTTTTGTTGAGTGCGTCAAAAACAATGATTTCATCCAATCTATTTAGTATTTCAGGTTTTATCTTCTCCTTTAGTTCAGCTAAGACTTTTCGCTTGATGTGTGCAAACTTTTTTTCCATTTGATTTTTATTCTCTCGAGAAGAAAATCCAATGGAGGTAGCTCGGGTAAATTCCTTGGTTCCAATGTTGGAAGTCAAAATAATTATCGTGTTTTTGAAATTTACTTTCCTGCCCTCAGCATCAGTCAAAATGCCTTCTTCCAATAATTGAAGCAAGATATTAAATACATCCGGGTGGGCTTTTTCTATCTCATCAAACAGAATCAAACTGTAGGGCTGGCGCCTAACCTTTTCTGTTAATTTGCCTCCTTCGCCATAGCCAATGTATCCAGCCGGGGCGCCGATTAGCCTGGAAACATTGTGTTTTTCGGCAAATTCACTCATATCTATTTTTATCAAAGAAGAGGGTGTGTCTCCAAAAAATTCTTGAGCTAGAGTTTTTGCGCAAAGAGTTTTTCCTACTCCGCTGGGTCCCAGGAAAAGGAAAGACCCGATTGGTTTTTCGGTATCTCCAATTCCGCTCTGGGCTCTTAAAATTGCTTGAGATATTTTTTTCAAAGCTTCCGGCTGTCCGATTACAATGTGATTCAATTTATCAAATATGTTTTTGCTTCTATCTGAAGATTGAGCTAATATTTTTTGGACAGGGATATTAGTTCCCAATGAAATAGTCTGCGCAATATCTTCAGGTTCAATAACAAGCTTGTTATCCTTTTCAAATTTTTGTTGTTTATTTTTAAGTTGAGAGATTTTTTCAAGCAATAATTCTTCTTTTTTTCTTAAAGCAATAGCTTCATCATATTTTTCTTCAGCAATTAAAAAGTTTTTTTGTTCAATTAAGGAGTCTAATTTTTTTTCAGCCATCCGCAACTCTTTGATGGCAGGAGAAACATTATGCTTATTTTTTATGCGGGAGGAAGTTTCATCAATCAGGTCGATAGATTTATCAGGCTGAAATCTGTCTTGAATATATCGAGAGCTTAAGTCTACGGCCGCTGCTAGGGCGCCATCGGAAATATCTACGTTGTGAAATTTTTCGTAATTTTTTCTGATACCCTTGATTATTTTTAAAGAATCCTTAGCGGAAGGTTCTTTCAACATGATGGGCTGAAAACGCCTTTCTAGCGCAGAATCTTTTTCTATGTATTTTTTGTATTCCTCTATTGTTGTCGCGCCAATACACCTGATGGTGCCTTGAGTTAAAAGGGGCTTTAAGATGTTCGCCGCGTCCAATCCGCCAGAAGCATTCCCGGCCCCTACAATGCCATGAATTTCATCGATGAAAAGAATAGTGTCTTTATTAGTAGCAGCTTCTTGCAAAATGTCCTTAAGCCTTTGCTCAAATTCTCCTCTGAAGTTTGTGCCAGCTACTACTAGCGCAATATCAAGTGCTAATATTTTTTTATTGATTAAATTTTGAGGAACTCGCTCAGAGTTGATTCTTTGAGCTAATCCTTCAATAAGGGCAGTTTTGCCAATTCCTGGATCTCCAATCAAGAGCGGATTGTTTTTGCTTTTTCTTCCCAAAGAATTAAAAATTCTTTCCATTTCCGCTTCGCGACCTATCAAGAGAGTTTCTTCATTTTTTACCTTAGCGTTTAGATTATTGCAAAAGTAATCTAAATTAGGAGTGCTATTGTTTTTTGTTGAATTATTCGAAAAAGCAGGGAAATCCGCCTCTGGGATGTTTAGAGCTTTAAAAATTCCTGATAGAAAACTTTTGTCTAAAATATTTTTTCCTTTAAGATGAGGGTTTAAAATTTTATCGGATAGTTTTTTGTTAGAAGTAGCTGAAGAAGAAGAAGAGTTTTTGGCATTGATGTCTAGTATTTTTGTAACCATAGGATTGGGAGCTTCTATTATAGAAAAAACTAAATGCTCTGTTCCGATGTAAGAATAATTAAAATTACTAGCCAAGAGATAGGCTCTAGTAATATTTTTTTTTAATTCCGGAGAAAGCTCCAAATTTTTTATTATTTTCTTATTTTTATTTTTAAACTTGAAAATTTTGTCGAAGGACTCTTTTTTTATATGAAGATCAGTTAGGACGTTGCTCCCCAGGCTGCCTTTTTCTAAAAAAATAGCAAACATCAAATGCTCAGGGCAGATAGAATCGCTACCGTAGTAATTGGCGATATTTAGAGATTCATTGAGACTGCTTTTAGCGTGAATAGTAAATTTTTCAAATATCTTATTATCAATCATAAATTTTTTATTAGTATATTATTTAAAATCATTACATTCTATTATGGCGGAAAAATGAGGTTTTAGCAAGAAATTTTAATGAATGTGTGCGAAATGTGTGCGAAATGTTTTAGGATAATATTTTTTGTGGTATAATTCAATTAAATTTAAATTATGTTAGTGTAAAATAAAATGTTAAACAAAAAGAATAACAGAGATGAATTGACAGATGCGGATATATTAAAGGAGGTTAGTTTTGAGGAAAATCCAACTGATACCACTGAGATAGCGGTAAATAAATCAAATGAGGAGAGGGTTATAGCAAATGATTTTGTAGACAGTTCTTTATTTGTGGCAGATGATTTCCAAAAAGAAGATCGTGTTAGAAATAAAGATAAAGATTTAAACCCAGACACCAAAGATAATAAGATGCAATTTTCGGCGCAAATGAATAAAAATGCGGACATTAGGAAGCCAGAAGCAATAAATAGCGAATCTATCAGGAAGGGATATTCCGAAAAAGGGGAAACTCTACCAATCATTGATGAGAATATTATTGTTATTAAGGCTAGTAAAAGAGACAGCGCACGTAATTTCAAATGGAAGATGATTGGTTCTATTTTGATATTATTAATTATTGGCTCTGCCAGCTATATTCTTTTGAATAACAGAAAAGAAGAAAAAACAGCAATCAAGCAGGAGGATCCTGTAGACAGAATCAATAAAGAGCTAATCCAAACAGCGGATATTCCCGCAGAAGAAAATGGCGTCGAATCGGAAGAAAAATTGTCTGCACCCTCAGAAGATTCTCTGAAGATAAAAATAGAGGTTTTTAATGCTAGCGGCGTAGCCGGGGCAGCTGGCAAAATTAAAGATTTTTTGGCAAGCAATAAATATGAAAATGTAGAAGCTAAAAATTATTCCCAAGATAATATGTCCGGCATAATAGTTTTTTATAAAGAAGATGGGCTCAAGGATGCCGCTCAGAAAATTGTGGATATTCTAAAAACAAATAATGCTAAATCAGAAATAAAGTTGGCGCTTTCAAATAAAGAAATTGAGGGAGATGTGGCAATTATCTTAGGAAAATAAGAATAATACTTTAAGCGCA
>DOKP01000020.1:8276-22924 GCA_003510795.1 Candidatus Moraniibacteriota bacterium
GATATATCGGGATGGTTTTTTTGTTTCAACTTTATTCTTTATCTTTGATAAAAGTGACAAATAGTACAGGTACCAAAAATAAAGTTAAGAAGGAGGATAAAATTAACCCAAATATGACGGCGCTTCCGAGTGCGCGCCACATTTCGTTGGATAGGGTAATCGGAATAATTCCAAAAATAGTGCAGATAGAAGTAACGAAAATCGCTTCGAGTCTTGATTTTCCTGCATCAATCACTGATTCAGTAAATGGAATATGGCTATTGATATTTAAATTTATTTTATCAATAAGAATAATGGCATTTTTAACCACAATTCCGAAGAGGGCCAAGATTCCGATTAATCCAGGAAAACTTAGGCTGATGCCAAAAATAGCTAGTCCCAAAAATGTTCCGATTAAAGCAAGTGGCAAAGTGACCAGAACAATTAATGATTTTTTGAAAGAATTGAATTGAATAATCATAGTTGAGAAAATCAGAATGGCAGCAATAATCATTGCTCTGAGAATGGAGGCTACCGATTCGGCATTTTGTTCATTTTCTCCTCCATAAGTTATTTCGTAACCTTCGGGTAGCAGGTAGTTTTCTGAAAGTTTACTTTGAAATTCAGCCAAAATTTGATTGGAGTTGGTTTCTTTGGTAGCTCCGGCTGTCAAAAGGACCGTCCTTTTTTGATCAATCCGGTTAATAGTTTCAACTGAAGGTTTAAGTTCAATTTCGGCTACATCTTTTAAATAAACAGGCTCACCTGACATATTTAGAATCTGTAAATTTTGGATTGAATCTAAAGAGGGGATTTTATCTTTATTAAATCTAGCTACGACATTAATGTCTTTGTTGCCCTTGATTACCGTAGAGATAGTATTGCCGGAAATTGCGGTGCGTAAAGTTCCGCCCACTAAAGAAGCATTTAAGTTATAAAGTTCCATCTTGGCGCTGTCTAATTTGAAAGTGTATTCAGCTGGAGACTCTTTAAGAGAGATGTCGCTGTTAACTGTTCCATGGATGGAATCCAGAACTGATTTTAACTCATGGGCAATTTTGTCTAGCTCTTGTAAATCATCGCCCAATATCTGAGCTTGAAAAGCAGCTCCAGAAGGTGGTCCGCCAGAGGGACTGCTTACTTTAAGAGTAGCTTCTTGAAATTCGGCTAAATCTTTGCGAATATCTTCCGCGACTTCATAGGATTTTCTAGCTCTTTCTTTAACGGGTGAGAGCTTGATGGTAATAGAAGCAGTATTGGAAGTATCTTGGACGATGCCAATGTCTCCGCCAGCGCCAGGGTTGCCGACAAGAGTGGAAAAATTTATGATTTCCGGATAGACATAAAGTTTTTCTTCTACTTTTTGGATAATTTTATCAGATGCATCTAGGTTTAAGCCGGAAGGCGCGCGCATACTGATGTAAATTTCTTCAGCATCCGAGGTAGGAAAGAATTCAGTTTTTACGATTCCCATTACGGGCAGAGATACTGAAAAAATGAATAGAACAATTATGGCGCCAATAAAACTCCAGCGGGCTTTTTTGGTGGAAGTTATTTTTTTGAGATATTTTTCATAAAGAGGGAGAACTTTGTCAAAATGAATAATTCCATGAATTAATTTTTGAGAAAAATTTCCATCTTCTCGATTGCCTTGAGAATATAATTTTTCCTTAATAAGTTTGTCGTCTTTCCATTCTTTTTGCGCAAGCAATTTATTTTCTTTTAAAACTGCGGTACCTTTTTTGAAATACCAAGAGAGCATCCAAATAGTAATAAGAAAAAATAGCGCACTAAAAGCATAACCATAGATATTATGAAATGTGATGCTAAAAGATCCAATCACCAATAAAAATCCCACAATGAGAAAGAAAAATCTTTTGGTCATTCTAATTCTTTCCAAAACAGCTGCTAGCGGATGATTTATCATCAAAGCGATAAGGAGAGATGAAGCCAAGGTTACAGAAACAGTAATCGGAATAGATTTGATATATTCTCCAATTATGCCACTAGACATTAAAAGTGGTAAGAATGCCCAGATAGTGGCTAGCGTAGTAGTTGTCAAAACAACTTTGAAATCATTTAGTACCAATAAGACTGCTTCTTCGGGGGTAAATTTACCCGTTTTCATATATTGTTTAGTAGCACTTACTACGACGATAGCATCATCAACCAAAAGTCCCAAGGCTAGAAGCAGGGAAAAAATAGAGAGAAAATTTAAAGATGTGCCGGTGGCAAGCATTACCCCAAAAGTAGAGAAAAACACCAAGGGAATAGCGAGTCCTGCTACGAAAGCTTCTTTTAATCCCACAATAAGAAACAAAACGCCTACTACAAAAACTAAAGTAATAATAAAGTCATGAGCTAATTGTTCAAAATCTTGCTCGATTAAATCGGCCATATTTACGGTGGTCGCATAGTTTAATCCACTAGGAAAAGTTTTCAATTGGTCTTGGATAGTTTTTTTAGCTTCATCTACGGTGTCCAAGATAGAGCTTCCGGTTCTTTTAACTATGGCGATACTAACAGAATTTTGGGGCCGATTGCCGTTTTGAGAAAAACGAGAAAGAATTTTTTTTTCAATTGATTTTTCTTCTACTTGAGCGATATCTTTAAGATAAACAACTGCTCCATTTTCCTGGTGGCTAATAGGAATTTGCGCTAACGTAGCAGCATCATAAAAACGAGCATCCGTTCTTACAGGATAATTGTATTCTTTGCCCTCAAAATTTCCAGCTGGAATAGCTTTATTGGTAGCTGTGATAGCCCCGTTAGCTTGGTCTAAAGAAATATTAAAAAAAGATAGTTTTTGCGGGTCATAAGCGATATCGAATTCTCGCTCATCTCCTCCGGAAATTTTTACCTCTCGGATTCCAGAAATCTTTTCTAATTCATCTTGAATTTTTTCAGCGTATTCTCGAAGCGTAAAACCGTCGAAAGGTCCGGTTAATTCAAAAGTAACAATTGGAGTATCATCAAAAGATATTTCCACCACTTGTGGATCATCGGCGTCATCAGGGATATCATTTCGGATAGAAGATAATTTATCTCTCAGTTTTCTCACTGAATTATCAAGATCTTCACTGGCGTTAAATTCTACAGTAACAGAGGAGAATGAATTGGTTGATTGTGAAGTTATTTTATCTATTCCTGAGACTCCGGAAATATTGGTTTCAATTTTTTTAGTGACCAACTCTTCTACATCGGTAGGGGATGCGCCTGGGTAAACAGCTGTGATAACAGCAATCGGGATCTTTACCTCGGGATTTGATTCGCGAGGTAATTTGATATAAGAATAGATTCCCCAACCGGACAGAAGGAGAATCATTAAAACGACTACCCTAAAATTAACCACAAAAAAGTTTAACCAACTTTTTTTAAGTTCAGGATTAAACTCGAGTTGTTCTAGATAGGCCAAATCACTAGATTTAATTTTTTTTGACTCTTGAGAAGCTTTTTCTTTAAATATAATATTTTTCATTTTTAGTTCAATTCAAATTAAGTTAGTAGTTTATTTATTTTCCAATACCACCTCATCGCCCTCCTTCACCAATTTGCTGCCATCAATTATTATCTGGTCTTCTTTATTCAAAGTTGTTTTTAATTCAGCCATTTCTCCAAAAACTTTTGTTATTTCAACATTTGTTTTTTCCGCTTTTCCATTTTTGATTATAAAAATATAAGTTTCATTTTGACTGATTATTATCGACGACAAGGGCAAAATTAAATTCCCTTGATCTTGGGGAGAATAATTAATATCAAATTCTACGCTAACGACTGAACCGATAGCAAGCTTTTGATTGTCCGCAGGTGTCGCTTCAATTAGAAACCTTTTAGTTTTTTCATCGGCTTGCGGTGATACTAGGCTGATTTTGGCGCTTACGGAATTGTTGTTTTCAACAACCTTCACTGCATCTCCCACCTTTAAATAGGGCAATTCTTCCTTATCAACAAAAAATTGAATTTCCAATTTTCCTAGTTTAGAAATAGTGGCAATTGCTTGGCCGCTATTGATTGAATCTCCCATGGAGACAAATTTTTGAGTAATAGTACCTGAGATTGGGGCGCTTACAAATTGTCCATCCAGCGCTCCCTGTAAAGCTGTCTTGGCGCTTGAGAGTTGAGCTTCGGCTATTTCCTTGAGTCTTTTGTTGGTATAGTTTTCATGATTTTTATAGACCTTTTTAGCTAAACGATAGTTTTGATCAGCCACTTCCAGAGCTGATTCTAATTCCCTAACTCGGCTATCTCTGAGTCCGCTTTCTCCAAAATTGGAAATTGTGCCAGCGTTATCAATTGTGGCCAAACGTTGTCCTTGAGAAATATTTTTTCCTAAATCAAAGTTAAGTTGGGTAATCGTTCCGCTAGTGGTGGCTGATAGTGTAACTTGTTGGTTACTGGTGATAATCGCCGGGTAAGTGGCGGTTTTTTTAAAATTGTAACTAGCTGAAA
The DNA here is from genome assembly GCA_003510795.1 of Candidatus Moraniibacteriota bacterium. Taxonomy (GTDB): domain Bacteria; phylum Patescibacteriota; class Minisyncoccia; order Moranbacterales; family UBA9337; genus UBA9337. Next base: position 12,705 of record DOKP01000020.1, read on the forward strand.
CAGTTTGAGTAGAGACCAAGGTGGGCTTCTTAACTGTAGCTTCTTCGGTGTCTGGTTTTTTTTGAGAAAACCTAAAAGCTAGGGTGGCCAAGATAGCGATTAGAATGATTGAGATAAATAGCTTTGATTTCATAGGGATTATTGATAGTTGAATTATTTTTTATTAAAAACATTTTTTAATTTGGCTTCTTCTTTATTCAGAAAAATTGTTAACTTATGCATAAATTTGATATGCTCTTCTATTTCTTTTTTGGTAAAATATTTTTCTTTAGATAAATGAAATTTTTCTATTTTATTGAAGGCTTCTTTGACTCGAGATTTCCCCAAGGAAGTTATTTTAAGTAAAGTTTCTCTTTTGTCTTTGCTCTGAAGGCTTTTATCTCGGGTAATGAGGCCATTTTTCTCTAAAACATTGAGTCTCTGGGTAATGTTGGATTTACTTTTCCCTGTTAACATTAGTAATTCTTTGGCAGTGGTTACTTTTTTGTTGCGCAAATAACTCAAAATTCGCATGGATGACAAGGATAGTCCCATCGGATGAAAGATGCACTTATTGGCCATGGATTCGATTTTTTCTCCAATGAAAATGAAATCTTCGGAGGGAATTTTTATGCATTTCATAGGTTATTTTTCCAAGATTATTTTGACTTATTTCAATTACTAAATTAGTTTACTCATAAACTATTTTTTTGTCAAGAGATTTTTATTTACTTAAATCCTTTCCTATATTACAATTAGTAATAAACAAGGAGTTTTTAAAAAACTAAATATGCATTACTTAAGCTTTAAAAAATCAAAGATTATATGGGGAATGCTACTTTTAATAGTATTAAGTTTAAGCTTGGGGATATTTTGGTACAAAGTTTCCCAAAAAAATAAGATAGGCAACCAAAAAATAGTTTTTGAAAACAAGGGCGATGAATATTGGGAGGACGATTTTCGTTTAAAAGAACTTTTGCCAGTAGATGAGGTTATCCCGCCACCTCCGCCACCCAAGATGGAAAAGATGAAAAGTAGTGGTTGCGTGGCAGATGGTTTATTAAATGGCTACGTGGATGGCACTGACGGCCTCTTGAAATTGATAAATCGTTCTAAATGTTATTATTTGCACCGCTCTATTGAGACCTGGCTTCAGGCTCCTGACTTTGAGGAGGTCAAGAAGAATATGGGCAAAATAGAGAAAAAAGAAGTTGTATACGGAATGTTTATTGCCGAGGCTATTAGTACCAAAACCAAATATTATTATGAAGCAGGGGAGCGCGAATTAGATTTCGATAAAATGTGCCGATCGGGAAGCAAAAATTTCTGGGGAGAACATACCTGCAAACCATCTTTGGCCAAAAAAGAATATCAGCGCTACGTCTTAGATATCACCAAAAGAGCGATGGATTTGGGAGTGCAGAGTTTTATGTTTGGACAGGTTTTTTATCAAGACTATATTTCCGAGCCATCAATTGGAATCGTATTGGAAAAAATGAGGAGATATGCCAGCTTAAAGGGGATGGAAATTGTAATTGGCGCGCAAACCAATGATATCGAGGATGAAAAATATTTAAGACAGTTTGATTTTATCGAAGGAGGCGTGGGTTTAACTTCTAGTCTAGCCATCGAGAACGGTCCTTGCTATTCGCGGTGGTGGAAAAAGGAAGGCGATTGGTGCTGGGCTTTGCTTTGGCATGATAAATTTAAAAATAAGGCCAATAACGTCTTTGCACATTTGGATTGGAGCGGAAAAATGGGAGATGATATGAGCAATTTCACCTTAATGTCTGATGGAGAGCGAGCAGAGGCCCTTCGACATTTGGATAGTTATTTCAAGGAGAGGAATGTCGGCTTTCTGATGCCGATGGTGGCGGTTTTACCCAAAGAAAACGGCGGATGCCACGGAAAATCCAAGAAATTTTATTCAGCAGATAATAAATATTCTTGCGATGATGAAGATGTGATTAATAGCCTATTGGATTAATAATTTTTTAGTTAACGAGTTAATGGATTAACGAGTCGATAGCTAAGATTTAAGATGTATGATTTAAGATTTAAGAATTTGTAATTATTTTTATTGTGTTGTTTTTATGCTAATATGCTAACGTGCTAATATGTTAAAATGCTCATATGTTTATAATTGAAAGCAAAGAGAATAAAAAGATTAAAGAATTAAACAAATTAAAACTTAAAAAATATCGTCAATTGCGAGGAGAATTTGTAGTAGAAAATTGGAAAATTATCAAAGATGCTTTTGCTAGCAGCATTTATTTTAAAGAACTTTTTTTGACAAGAGATTTTTTGGATAAGAATAAAGTCGCATTAGCAGATATGTTGAGTGATGAAAAGAGAGTTTTTTTGGTCAGTGAAAATATTAAAAAAAATCTATCTTCATTGGACTCTTCGCAGGGAGTTGTGGCCGTTTATGAAAAAAAGGAAATGGCATTAGATTGGAACAAGGACATTATTTATCTTAATGGCATTAATGATCCTGGAAATTTGGGAACGATTTTGAGGAGTGCGCTAGCTTTTGGTTTAAAAAATATTGTCCTGGATGAAAAATGTACAGATATCTATAACTTAAAAACTATTCAAGCTGCCAAAGATGCGATATTCAAATTAAATATCGTCTTTGATAAAGACAGCGAGATTTTTAGAAAAATAAGAGAAAATAATTTTACTATTTACACCACCAATGTCCAAAAAGGCGAGAGTCTTGACGGCATCTTTGAAATAAAGAAAAAGCGCTGCATTATTTTGGGAAGTGAAAGTCAAGGCGTGGATGTAATTCTAGAAAAAGAAGCAGATAAATTTATAAATATAAAAACCACATCCAGTATAGAATCTTTGAATGTGGCAATTAGTGCAGCTATCATATTTTATGAGTTATTTAGAATTTCAGAAAAAGATAGCATAAATCATGATAAATAAAATTAAATTTACTACAGAATGCCTATGTTGGAAAGTTTGGGCGTTAATGGTTCTTAAAACGATATCTTTTAAAACAATTAAAATCGCAATCAAGGCGACAGTCCAAACTATATTATGGGATTGTTTTTTGATTGATCCGGTAAATTTAGGACTGATATTTAATTGGTACGCGGAACCCTTTTCCAGAGGTAGCGGTTTGACACTTTGAGACTGAACTCCTAAAATGTAACTATTTTTGTTTGCCACAGATGATCTTTTAGTAGTCGCTAAAATATTTTCTTCGGGTGTGCCAAAAACTGTTACCGTAATATTTGATTTTTTCCCATTGATTATTCCCTTGGAAGTAGCAACACCTATTTCTTTAAAATTAGAATTTAAAATATTTTCTTTGTGCGCGATGCTTTTCATCCAGGCCCCATGCTCTTCTTCGGCAGACTCGTAATTAATGGCTAAATTTTCTCCGGCATATTTGTAAGAATAATTATTTTTATCAAACCAATGCCAAGGAGTAACTCCAGCGGGGGAAGTGTGGGCAAAATAGTGGTTTTTGGCCATATCAGAAACTTTTGACTGCGCCACTTCAGAAAGAATGGAGCTTTCTGCAAGAGGGTTTAAGCTATCACTCAAACGACTATAATTGATGAGTTCGATAATATTTTGAGAGTTTATTTCTTTGGCATAGGTTACGGATGAATAATAAAAAGAAATAAAGACAAAAACGCCTATTAGAAGGCTGGATTTTAAAGTATTTAGTTTTAATGTTGTGTTTTTCATAAAAAATCAAATAAAAAAGCCGTTTCACCCATTGATTTACGCCCTTTTTGGGGCACAAACTGCGAAACGACACTATCTTTTAATCTTTTTTAATTTCTATTCTAAATCAATTATAGCATAGAAAACGAGAAAAAGCAAGGGAAAATCATGTTATCATATTAACATATTAACATTTAAGCAAAAAACTAAATAAATTATTAAAATATGAAAGTGTTAATATGCTAAAATGCTAATATGTTAAAATGTTTGGGGCTCTTTTAAAATCTAAAAATATGTGCTAGAATAAATAAGTTAAGGAGGTCGGCTGATAATCATCGGCCGAGTGAAAGAGTATAAAAATTACTAAAATAACAATAAATTTTCTAATAAGATTTGCGTATCTTAATTTTGTGATGCGTAACTTCTTTTGTTTTATATGGCGACAGCAGACAATAAAAATAAAAGTTCATATGGGGCCAAATCAATTCAGGTTTTGGAAGGATTGGAGCCAGTGAGAAAGCGACCAGGAATGTATATTGGAGGAACTTCGTTAGAAGGATTACACCATTTGATTTGGGAAGTGGTTAACAACTCTATCGATGAAGCGATGGGAGGACATTGCAATAATATAAAAGTAGAACTACTGCCAGAAAATGTGGTGCGTATCACTGATAATGGACGAGGTATTCCAGTGGAAACTCATCATCAAACCAAAAAATCAACTCTAGAAACTATTATGACCGTACTTCATGCCGGAGGTAAATTTGGCGGAGATGGCTATAAAGTTTCAGGAGGACTTCATGGAGTAGGCGTTTCAGTGGTGAATGCTCTTTCTGTCTGGACAAAAGCGGAGATTAATCTGGATGGTTTTGTTTGGACTCAAGAATATAATCGTGGCAAACCTAAAACCAAGGTGATAAAAGGAGAAAAGACAAAAACCCACGGAACCTCAATAACTTTTCAAGCTGATCCGCAGATCTTTCCTAAAATTGAATACAGCTGGAATAAAATATCCGAATATGTCAGGCAACAGGCTTATTTGACTAAAGGCGTAAGTATTCTTTTGGAAGATAGGCGCAAAGTGGAGAATGAAAAGACGGATGAATATAAAGTAAGGAGAAGCGGCTTCTATTTCGATGGAGGAATTGTTTCCTTTGTTAATTATCTTAATCGTGGTAAAGAAGTAAAAAATACTGTGCCTTTTTATGTAGACAGAGAATTAGAAGGTGTGCAGGTAGAGATTTCTCTCCAATATACTTCAGGATTTAAGGAACACGTTTATTCTTTTGCTAATAATATTTATACAGTTGAAGGCGGTATGCATGTAACCGGTTTTCGAACAGCCCTTACGAGATCTTTGAATACTTACGCTAAGAAAAATAATCTTTTAAAAGTTAAAGATGAAAGTCTGACTTCCGAAGATACCCAAGAAGGTTTAACAGTGGTAATTAATGTAAAATTACGCGAGCCTCAATTCGAAGGACAAACTAAAGCTAAATTAGGAAACGGTGAAGTAAAAGGAATTGTTTCGACTGTGACAGCTGAAGCTTTGCAAGATTATTTTGATAATAATCCCAAGGATGCCAAGGAAATAATCGGAAAATGCATTTTAACAGCTCGAGCTCGTTTGGCTGCCCGAGCGGCTAAGGATGCGGTGGTAAGAAAAGGACTTTTGGAGGGGATGACCTTGCCTGGTAAATTAGCCGATTGTTCAAGTCGTAAAATGGAAGAAACTGAACTTTATATCGTGGAGGGAGACTCCGCTGGTGGCTCGGCTAAACAAGGCCGCGATCGAGAATTTCAAGCTATCTTACCGCTTCGGGGAAAATTAGTGAATGTAGAAAAAACTACCTTGGATAAAGTGGTTAAATCAGATTCGTTAAAACCGATTATTATTGCCCTAGGAGTGGGAATCGGAGAAAATTTGGACATTGAAAAATTGCGTTATGGAAAAGTTATTATTATGGCCGATGCTGATATTGATGGAAGTCATATTCGAACCTTGCTTTTGACTTTCTTTTATCGATATTTTGAAAAATTAATTACTGACGGACATGTGTATGTAGCACAACCTCCACTTTATCAAATTAAAAAAGGCAAACAAGTTCATTATGCTTACAATGATAAAGAAAAAGAAGAAGTGATGAAAAAGATGGGACTGACTAAAGAAGAGATTGCTGCCATGGAGGCGAAAGATGCGGATGAAAACGGAGAAGTGGAAGAAGAGGTCGAAGAAGTAGAAAAGAAAACCGGCATCAATATTCAAAGATATAAAGGTCTTGGAGAAATGAATCCCGATCAGCTTTGGGAAACCACTATGGATCCAGAGAATCGTAAGATGCTTCAAATCACGATTGATGACGCGGAAGCGGCGGACAGAACCTTTGACCTGCTAATGGGCAGCCAAGTGGAACCTCGCCGAAGATTTATCCAAACTCATGCTAAGAGTGTGAAAAATTTGGATGTGTAGAAACATGGAGCATGAAACATGGACCATATATCATAGAACATAAAACATCTAATAAAAAACTCTTCTGCAAAAAGAAGAGTTTTTTGTTAAAAATAGAATCAAATACATCCCTTCCCTCTTGTACTCAAGGGGGAGGTTGGGAGGGGGTTTACTTAATTAACTAGGTTTTTAACCATTCCCGCGATATTTTCATTCCAATCATGACCAGCTTCTATTTCGATAAATTTGATTTGGTTAGATTTTAATATTTCTACGCTTTTTTTATCGCAAAAATAATTATCATTTTTTCCTCGAATTATGGTGATATTTTCTGGGGGGATTTTTTTTATCTGCCTAAGAACGTCAACTTTTAGTAAGCGTAAAACTTGCTTAAATGTGTGCCACCAATATTTAACGGGCACAGCTTTTTTAACTGCAAATCCTTCAAAAATAAGAAATCTTAGCCAGTTTATAAAGTGAAAAAGAAAAGGTCTTTTTCTGACAAGAGGATTGATGAATATAAATTTACAGTTGCGATTGATATCTGAATTTAAAATAAAACTTGCCCCCAGGCTGTGGCCAATAAAAACTTTGGCATTGGGAATAGTTATTTTTTTGTCCATCCAAATATCCAATCCATCATAGCCATAATTTTTGGCGTATTGAATAGTCCCAGGCAAAATGCATATATCTTTTTTATTCATGATTTGTTATTTCCGCTTGTTCGAGAATAATTGATTCATCTAAGTCGGTCCATTCACATCCTTAGTCCTGTTCTTTCATTATTAGACAAATTTAAAAACAATTGTAGTTCGTGAAAAAGGTAGTATCTATAAAATGTATAAGAAGACTTGCGGTCAAAATGTAAAGACAATATAACATAATTTTTTTTATGTTATTTCTTCCCGCAGAATTTTTTAAAAAATAAACGATACTAAGCAGTATAAGTAAGAGAAATGAAGGCACCCCCAAGATAATTGAAATCCACGATAAAACATTCATGATTATGTCGGTTAAACTTGGTGCAGGCAGATCGGAATATGATGCATGAGTATAATAGTCTGTATAAGGGATAAAAGTTAGATAAGCCGTAATTATTTTTTTCATTTTTTCATTTATTAATTTACGTTTAAATTATATAATAAATTTAAGAACAGTTCAAGATAGAATGTCTTTAGTAAAAACCATCTGATAGGAATATTAGTTTGCAGTGCTAAATAAACAAGAAAATTTAATTTTTTATTAAAATTGCTATTGGTAAATTCGTTTGTTATACTGAAAACACTAAAATTAAAAATAATTTATATGCCAGAAAATGAAATAAATGAAGAAACTATTATAATTAGGGAGACGTTTGATTTATTAACCTATACAGCAAATATTGATGGCAAAGACTTTTTTATCAAGGAAGCCAAGAGTGAAAATGGAGTGGCGATGAATAAGCGTGAATTTTACAATCAACTCTTCTTAAAAACTATGGCCGATGGGAAAGATGTTGGATTTGAATTCTTGACCCCGACGTTAGCGGGCAAAAGGCTTATTTATCCAGACATTACAAAATATTCCACTTGGTTGGCAAAAGATTTTTCTCCCCAAACAAAGATGGTCCCTTTAAAAGAATATTTACAAGAGATGATTAAATTTATGCGGTTTTGTCTAAGCATGGAGTTTGAACAAATCCCGATTGAATTAAAAAAAGATACTCAAAAAAGAGTTAAAAATATTCTGGATAAATTTGAAAAAGATGCAAAATATTTATTAGAGCATGGACTACTAGAAATATCTGACATAAAAACGTTAGAAGAAAAAGTTAGATCAGGATTACATTTGCGAAATCAAGCATTCCAACATCATGATATTGTGCCGTGGCATATGGCTCGTAAGCATTCTGATAATAGATTGATCCTTATTGATGCGGGCTGGAGTGGGTGGTCATTAAAATATTATGATATTGCTTATTATATTTTGCAAATGATCGGTTATTCTGAACGAAAAAATGAAGCTTCAACTTTCTTAGATATTGTTAAAAAAGAATTTTTGGATGATTCAACATTTAAAGAGACGTTGGCTATTCCCTTGAGTTATCGAGGGATAAGACTTGGCGCTGAACTTGCCCAGCAGGGTAAAATAAAAAATGCGCGAGATGTTATTTCTTTGGTGCTTTTAGAAATTTAAGGTTTCTCTATAGGCTCTCCAATTTATTTTAATTTTTTTGCAAAATGTATACATATTTTATAAAAAATGTATGCATTTTGATTACATATTTAACGAAATTATGTATACAATAGCTAGAAAATGATGAATAAGCAGATGAATTTTTAAGGCCTTTGCATGAAAAACACAATGGAAGAATTTCTTTTTTAAATACAAGTAATCCTTCAGTTAAAGTTACCTTGGAATTATTGGAAGAAATAAATAAGGTTAACTTTGATATTAAAATTAGATTTAAATATCAAGCATTATCTACAATAGTTTAAAAAACAAAAAACTCTCTATTCTACTGGAGAGTTTTTTTGCTGATATAATTTTAATTTAAAAATTGCTGCTGTCCTGAATTTTTATATTTTTAACTTTAAATTTTTGAATAAATGAGATGTTCCAAATAATAAAATAAATAAGTAAACCAAAAGATGCAAGTCCAAAAATGTGAAGATACTCTGGAACAACTCTTATTATATTAACAGATGAAAAATTATGGAAAATTACTCTGTTTACAAAAGCGTCAATTCCAATATAAGAATTTCCATCACCTCCATCAACAAACAATAAACATCCCAGTATATATGTCGTTATCATTTTTAAAAGCATTTTTTTGGCAGCTATGTCGTTGTTTACTTTTTCGAATGTTATTAAAACAAAAGCTGTCAAAAATAATCCAGGTAAATATATAAATGGAGCAAAAAAGAAAAGGCTAGTCCATCCACCAGGAATTGATATAAAAGGAAAAAAAGAGAAGATAAAAAGATAAGAAAGAATTTTTATATAAAGCATAGTTTTCTTTAATTTTTTATATTCATATTTTATCATAAAAATCAGATTTTCCCTATTGGTAATGAAGATATCGGTGATGAAAATATAGCTTGATAAAATTTAAGCTATTTTTCTTTATTTTTTTCTCTCGAAACTATGAAATATGTTCCAAGCCAAGAGCCGAGGGCTAGGGGAATGATGTAAAGATAGTTTTGAACATAGTTTATGACCCCAAAGGCCAAGAGGAAATGCATCAGCGCACCAATTGAGGATGCTACGAGGGGTTTCTTTTTAACGACAGAAAGGGTGTAAACAGCATACATGGCATCTATCAAGAAATATGCTAAAAATATTAGAATCGCAATTTTAATATTAAATTGTTGCCAAAGGTTTTCCATAAATTAATATTAGCACAGTTTGATATTTTATCGCCAATATTAAAAAATCTCCAAAAATGGAGATTTTTTAATTGAGTTAGCTGATAGATATAAGCGGATGCATTATCTTACTATTTTATAACTTGATATTTTTGTCTTTTTGCCGGAAGCTGGCACAACTGCGTACCATTTATAGGTTCCTGCCGGTTTTGTGGCTAAATATTTTACACTGAATTTTCCTTTGCTGTCAGTCTTAACAATTACTGGAGGATAAAAAGTTCCATCGGGTTTGGAAAAATAAAGTCTAAGCTTGGAATTTTTCTTAAAGCCTTTTCCTGATTGAACTAATATTTCGCCTTTCTTTACGGATTTTTGTGAAATTTTTAAATGTTTCTTTTCCTTTTTGTCTTTCTTTTTGGACGGCTTCTTTTCGCTGGCAGTTTCCGTTATCTGGATAGTGTTATTTTTAGTACTATCATCAGTTTTGGTATTTCCATAACCATAGCCGTAACCGTAACCATAAGTTGTTTTAATTAACCCTTCGCTTAGGGAAGTTGAAATTATAACCAAGCATAATGTGGTGGCTATGAAATAAATGCTTAACTGTCGGGAAATTACTGCTTCTCTCATAAATTTATGACTTATCAAAGCCTTTTAATGCATTATTTAATTAACTGCCAAGTATAACAAAAAAGATGATTTTGTCAAGGCAAAATCATCTTAGCATATTAGCACGTTAACATTTTAGCATGAGCAAC
>DOKP01000076.1:0-256 GCA_003510795.1 Candidatus Moraniibacteriota bacterium
TCAGATGTGCCTCGCATTTTTATGGCTTTTTTTAAGATTTCTTTGATATGTCCGAATATTAATTTTATCTCAGCGTTTGTTAGTTCATCGACTTTTCTTTCTGGATTTACGCCTGCTTCAAAAAGAATTTCACTCCTGTAAATATTGCCTATTCCCGCAATTGAATATTGATCCATCAAGATAATTCCAATTTTACTTTTTTTCTTTTTATTTAAAATATCCTTAAACTTTTCCAAAGTAAATTTTTTATCCATCG
>DOKP01000076.1:381-551 GCA_003510795.1 Candidatus Moraniibacteriota bacterium
ACCAAGACAATTTTCCCAAATTTCCTCAAATCCGAAAACTCCATCGATAAAATATCTCTTCCTTTCTTCAATGTCCACCTATGTCTGGTATACTGATTCACCCGATCCCCAAAATAATCTTTCTCTTTTCCCGTTCCCGCCCCCTCTCCTGTACTCGGGGAGAGCCTGCG
>DOKP01000076.1:575-18345 GCA_003510795.1 Candidatus Moraniibacteriota bacterium
ATGGGGGCATATATTAAATTGTTCTGCTACTATTAGATTCTTCAGCAGAAGTCCTGGAAACTGACCTTTCCAGCGCTATCCGCGAACTATGGGGGCATATATTCAATTTTAAATTTAAAATTTTAAATTTAAAATTCTTTTGACCCCTTTGAGCCTTCAAAAGCAGATGTCCTGTCATCTTCAAGTGCACATACATCGTTTTTCCTCCACTTAAATCAATGAAAATATTTTTTCCAATTCTTCGCACTCTCAAAATCTTTCTTCCAGCAATGCCAGCTTGAAATTTTTTTAAACTAACTCCTTTAATCCCATTTTCCCATTCACTCCAAAAATCAACTATCCGGTAGCTGACTATTTTTTTATTCAAATCATTGACAATTGTCTCAACCTCAGGTAATTCCGGCATATATTTTCGCTCGCTAATAAATTAATTCTTTTCTTCTTATTCTAATAGAAAATATGCTATTGGTCTAGCTCAAAAATCCACCATCAATTTTAGTATCCATCCCTCTCATCTATTTACTATTTCCCCTTATAGCTATATCTTTAAAATAAAGTAAAACGGCGAGCAATAATCAATGTTCAATACTCATTCAATATTCAACTCTCAATAAGCCAATTGAATATTAAATTATTGACTATTAAATGTATATTGATTATTGAATATTATAATCTTAAATTCCCAACTTCATAAATTCCCAGATTCCTAAATTCATATTTTATCAATACCCCAACTTAGCTAATCAACTACTTAACTAACACCATGCTCGAATTCCTCACCAAATTACTTTTCTTATATTTACCTTTCCAACTCGCGCTTAATCCAGCCGAGGGTTTTGATTTGGCCTCGGTGCGAATTATTATTCCACTTTTATTTCTCGTGTGGCTAATCGACTGCCTAAAAAATAAAAAAATAATTGTTCCTAATAATTTAACTTTTTTCTTACTAATCTCTTTTTTATTTTTCACTTCTTTTTCTTTATTTTTTGCTACTAATTATGTTTGGGGACTAAGAAAGCTACTCTTTCTATTTTCGATTTTTCCGCTCTTTTTTATTATCCATGCTATCTTCTCATCTAATCAGGCTAAAAAACTCTCCTTGCTTAAATTCACAGCTCTGGGGGGCGTTTTTGCAGCACTTCTCGGAATAATTCAATTTTTATTACAGTTTGTCATTCCTTTAAATAAACTGTATTCCGCTTGGGCGATTATCATTGTTCCTTTCTTGGGAAATTCTTTTTCTCAAGCGGTACTGACTAATCCTAGCTGGCTGGTAAACGTCGGGGGGCACACTCTGCTTCGAGCTACGGCTTTTTTTCCTGATCCGCATATGTTAGCTTTTTATCTTAACATCACTGGTTTAATTTCTTTGGGAATTTATTTTTCTCAAAAAGAAATAAATCACCCAAAAAATTATTATCTCTTATTTTCACTCACGATATTTCTCACTAGCTTTTTAACTTTTTCCCGCGGAGGATATCTGGGATTAATTAGCGGAATTCTATTTTTTAGTTTTTTCACTTTCAAATCAAAACTTAAATCAATTTTTAATACACCCAAAAAATTATTTTTGACTCTCTCTACTTCTTTAATCTTAATCACTATTATTTTTATTCCTAACCCTGTCTCCAATAGACTATTTTCCAGTTTCAATCTTTCCGAAGGATCGAATATCGGTCGAATTAAAACTTGGCAGCAATCCCTTGAGGTAATTTCCAATAATCCGATTTTGGGTGTGGGCCTAGGCAATTACTCGCTCGCTATTAAACCTTCGGCTGATTACAGGGAGCCTATTTATTCCCATAACACTTTTCTGGATATCGCTGCTGAAACTGGGATTTTAAATGCTCTTGTCTGGCTACTTTTATTTTTATTTAGTATTATTAACTTTACTCGGGGATTTATTAAAAATAATGATTTTATCAATCTAGCCCTAGCCGCTGCTCTAGTGGCACTCTCCATTCATTCCTTATTTGAAACCGTCATATTTTCAGTGCACATACTACCGCTTATTATTTTAATTCTCAGCCTCAATAAGGTGCCCTCCGAAACCATCCCAGCGATAAAAAAGTTATGAAATATAATATCGCCTAGCTTCAAAATTATCGTTTCAAACCGTTTAATTGTTTGATTTATAGTATAGACAATTTCAATAAACAATTACAGGTGCGAAATGATGATTTTGGAGCCAGCACACTAAACGATAATGCCTAATTCAATCTCCGCTAAAAATTTAATCTACTTCACGCTATTTTTTTCTCCTGCTTATTTGATTAGATTTTCAATTTTTAAAATTCCACTTAATTTGCTGGATATTTTAATTCTGCTCACAATGGGTATCTGGATTTATGAAAATAATTTACATCTGTTGGAAAAAATAAAAAAATCTCTTAGAAAAATTATTTTTATCCTGCCCCCTATAGCACTTATTTTACTGGGACTTTTTATTTCAGCTTTACTGAATAATAATCTACTTAGAGAATTAGGCATCATAAAAAGCTGGTTTATTTTACCGATTATTTTCGGCTTTATCACTTTTGTTGAAATTAAAAAAAATTTAGAATTCGATAAAATTCTAAACGCTATTTTCTTTTCATCTTCTTTTATCTCTATCATAAGTCTTCTTTACCTTACCTTGGGTCAATCAACTTATGATGGACGCATCAACGCTTTTTATCTTTCACCCAATCATTTAGCTATGATAATTGCGCCTGGCTTTTTAATTGGATGCTGGAAACTTGTTACAAAGAAAAACATAAATTATTATTTAATAATTTATCTTGTACTTATGGCTCTTTCCCTGTTTTATACCCATTCTTATGCCACTTGGATTAGTATATTTTTTTCTATTTTCGTGATTTTCATTTCTGCCCGGAAAAAATATCTTTTAATTTTAATCATAGTAATTTTATTCTTCTTTTCCCTGGAATACAATTCTGACAAATTCAAAAATATTTTCAATTATTCAGCCAGCTCTTCTTTGAAATCAAGATTGGTTATCTGGCAAGTTTCTGAGAAAATTATCTTTGATAATTGGCTTTGGGGAATTGGAGCGGGAAATTTTCAAGAGAAATATTTATCCTACCAAAAATATTTTACTCCTTATCCGCAGTGGGCCGTACCTCAGCCACACAATATTTTCTTAGCTTTTTGGCTTCAGACAGGACTTATTGGACTAATTGGTTTTTTATATCTAATAATTGCTTGGAGTCTAAAAACAATAAAAATCCTTACTTTATCTAAGGATTCTACTGAGAAAAATCTATCTTTAATTTTACTTGCAATTATTTTTTCTATGCTAATCACCGGATTGTTTGACACCCCTTACTGGAAAAATGATTTATCTCTGATATTTTGGACCATAATTTCTGTAGGCTCTAGCCGCGCTGTTTTTATTAAAGAAGAATTCTAAATAACCCCTCGCTTTTTCTGTCTATGAAAAACAAGAAGTCTTCATTGGGAGATAACAATAAATTAGTTGCATCTATATCCTGCTTAATGTATTTCTCCTCTATAATTTTTTCTTTCTTGGCGCTTTCAATATTTATCTTCCAAAATAGATCTTTAGTATAAATTTTATTATTCAAATAACCATTGGGCATAACTAAATTGTTTTCGATGTTTACCGGCATCGCGCAATACACACTCTTATTATTATTTGTCCAAACACACTTGTCGACCATGGTGGGAAAATTTAAATTTAAACAATCATTAGTTTTTATATCACAAACTTCTAAAATTAAATTACTTCCTCCTTTTTGAGAAACACTACTTCTCAAGAATTTACCTCCATCTTTGGACCACAAATAATCAGCTCCGAATTTCAATTCTCCCTTTTTCTCCAACTCTCCCTCTCCAAAGGGTATTATCGTTAAATTTGACTCTTTGAAAGCGTCTGGCTGCAACCAGAAAGAAGCCTTGGCTGATCTTGGTATATCGCTTATATAAATTTTGTCATCTTCAATTTTGGCTATCTCCTTCCAGTTGCTTCCATCTGGGTCAGAAATATTTAAAGTTTTCTTTCCACTGGCTTGGTCTTCGTAAGTATAGACAATTTTCTGATAAAAATTTATCCAATTTAGAGCTTTTGAATTTTTTATAAGTTTTTCTTTATTTCCAAAAGAATACAAATAGAAAGAATCTTTAATTTTCAGTATGGCTTCCTTCTTATTTTTATTCCAAATTATTTGCTCTGCTTCATTGAAATCATCATTAGATAATTTATTCTTAATAGATTTTCCATCAAATGAAGCCGTCCAAAAACTTCTGTCTTCACTGCTATAATACTGGATTTTCTCACCATCTTCGCTTAGCGACAAACCTCGTGTGCCTTTTCCAACTAGCTGAACCATCTTATCCAGGTTGGTAAGGTTGGTTTTTTTGTCATTTTTCATCAGTTTATCTGCAGGGACGCTTTGCTCGTCTTGCGCCAAAAATAAATTGTACGCAATATAAAAACTCCCCACTAAAAAAAGTAACACTGATGAAATTATAAAAACTTTCTTCATTTTTAGATTATCTAAAAAAATTATCTAAGATTTCTTTTGCCCCAAAGTCATAATGACTCCCGATGCGAAAATAATAGTCACGACGGTCATCATCAATCTAAACATAAAAATCATTTGTTCCGGAACATTGTAAGCCAATCCTGCTATTATCTTTGAGGCTTTCTTCGCGATAGTTGCATTGGCTGGATCAGATACTTTCACCGTTATTGAATCTGCTATCTTTTTGCCCCCCGTTTCGCCTTCTGCCAAGCCCCAGCTTTTTAAATTCGCCCTCTGAGCATCTGATTGCCAATATTCAGCTTCAAAAGAAATATTTACCATTGATCCTGGCGAGTAAGAACTTAAGTCTATAGTACAAGAAGCGCTAGTGCATCCTTCACCGACAGGTGTTCCATTAACTGAATACTTAACATTTTTTAAGCTATCCTTAATCCACTCCGGATAATATGTCGGCGTAATCGTAACCGAACCACTTCCATTAAATACGTTTTCTTTGCAATCAGGCATTGCCTCCGGAAGCGTCTTGGGATCCGCCGGATCAACTTTTGTCGGATCAACTACGGTCACATACGTGCCCATTACCGCGGTGTCGTCAGCTTTACCATTTAAATCCTTACAAATATTCTCTCCCGTAGTATTATCAACTACGTCTCCTCTATTTATTCTATTATTAGGACCAATGCCTACCATCGGCTTGGTAACTACAAAATCTCTACTAATTGTTAATTTTTCTCCGCTATTTTTGCCTGCAACTATGGCCTCAGGACTCGCAGTATCATTAGCTACAACACTCAAAATATGATTATCACCCGGCCTTCCTTCCAAAAGAAATGTTACACTATTTCCTTGTTTTGTTTCATGCTCTCCTAAAGTATTTATACTTTTTCCATCCAATAGCCAAAGATAATTACTAATCCCGCTACCAAGAGACTTATTTAGCGTAGCCGTGATAATTTGATTTTCAAGCACTTCACAACTTCCTTCCATTGCACAGATTTCTGTTTTACCTACTTCAATCTTTATTCCACCGCTATTACTCTTACTTGGCTCAATTAAAATATCGCTTCGACCGCTTCTTGTTGTCCCTGTAGAACCAGTCCCAGTATCAAAAAACTCCTCACTCTCTACAGAAAATCTCAAGAAATCATAAGTAACATCTTCTCCTGCAGAATTTTTTACTGTAGTAGTGTTTAATTGTAGTTCCAACTGGTCCAATCCTAAACCTTCTAATAATTTTATATTATTAGTTTTTCTAAAAAGTTCATTATTAGACAATAGCACCCAACCCTCATTTAAAGTAAGTTGGTCCTTGGTCCCTTTAAATCCATAAATAGACCATTTGTAATAAATTTGGCTAGTATCAACATTTGGATCGCTTGTATTGCTTGCAATAGTCAACGTATCTCCACCTTTTGATTTTCCAAGGTTATCAGTCCCTAAGGAACCAATATTGGGATTTTTAGGATAAAAATCCATAGTAGTTTCCATGTTATCCGCCTGGTTGCCGTCTGTCGGCGCTACTAAATTAAATTTTAAACACTTGTCTATATCAACATAAGCAAAAGGTATTTCCACTAAAAAGTTTCTTATTTTATTTGCATAGATACCTCTTTCTATTTTACATTCCTCATCACCTTCTTTATTGAAAATATTATTAACCAACGCATAACTTATCGCCACAGAAGAATCATCATGTTTAGTAGGTAAATATGCCTGACCTTCCACAATCACTCCTATCTTATCTCCTGGCGAATATGTCCAAGATGCTTTGTCCATACCTAATCCAGCCACATTGGCTTCATCATTATTCTCGTTATCGATGGTGCTCGGATCGTTCGGATCAGTTCCCCAAAAATCTTCCTCCCCCGCTCCAAAATTACCATCACCCACTTCCATCCCGGAAACTTTTGGAAATTTATGTTCGCATTTTAATTCTACCTGATCTTCAGTCAATACTTTTGTTTTACAAGCTGGATCAGCTGTCCCAACTTTTTGGTTTAAAATTTTATCGCAATCACTCCCCGCTGCATAACCTCCTATGCATGGAATAATTTGATTACAGTTTGGTTCTATTAGATCCAAGTCTTCATTGGAAACACACAGCGGTATAGTGCTATCCGGGCAAGTAGTTTTATCAGTTTCCGGATCACAATCCGGATCATAACCAGAATCAGTAAATATTTCTGTGTAAATCTTATTTGTTCCGTATGTTGTTTCTTGATGTGCTGGCGTTTCTACAGCAACTTCAGTTGATGATGATGATGATGATGATCCTCCACTAGAAGTAGTTTCTTCTGTTGTGCCTGAAGCACTTCCGCCAGAAGCACTCGAGCTAGAATTAGAAGAAGCACTTCCCATATCATATTGAGGCACTTCGGTTGTTTCGCTGGTAAATCCACACTCCAAAATATCCGTATTTGTACATAAAATCTGACCGTCTCCACACCCTCTATCATCTTCTCCACTACTAACTTCAGTGGTAGCCATCTCATAATTTTTTCCTGAAATAAAATCGTGTAAATAACAATAGTCTGTCTCTTGCACATTAACTCGGCCTCCTTTGTGCGCACCGTATCCATCGCTATCTGTATCTGAAGAGTAATTCGCTTTTGCTTTTATAAAGCCTCCGTTTGCCACTGTTCTCATTGCCTCTATTTTCCAATCATCAATATTTATCCTATCATTCCCATCAACATCACAAGAGCCTTTCCAGGCAGCGTCTCCTTTTTTAAGACCCTCTTCACAGCCGGGGTGCTTGATATACCAAGTAAAATACATATTTTCTACACCTTCTTGAAAATATTTCGGGATAGCGGTAGCTGTTACTTTTTCACCAAATTTAGGATTAGTAGGATTGAAAAATATATCCACTTCAGCCGCAGGAGTCTTTTGATCTCCCACGTTAAATGATTCTCCAAGATTTTTAACAGAGTCCTTGTCTACATGATAACGATTTTCCAATTGTTGCGCTGCTTTATTCGCATTAAAAGTTGGCTCCTTTGGTTTACCTAAGGAAAGAGCTAGCGCTGGTTGAGCAATCAGCAAAACAACTTCTGCAAAAATTGTGCTAAGAAGCAATACCTTTTTTATAACTTTTTTTATTTTTTTCATTTTTAATAATTTTATCTTATTATTTAGTTAATTTTAAGTAAATAATATCGCTAGCAATTAACACTATTATACTAAATAAATAAGAATATAACAAAGATTTACTTTTATAAGCGATTAAACCCGCTAGCAGTGCTGTCATCATATAAAAAATATAGTCTAAAGACAGTTGGTCCAAAATACTGAGAAAAAGTAAAAAAAACAAAAGCTGGATAAAAACAGCTGAAATATTAAATCTACTTTTAAAATAAAACATTACAAAGCCTCTAAAAAAAACTTCATATAAAAATACAATTAAATTAACAATCAAAAATTCATACACAAATAAATACCAGAAACTATTGGTCATTTCATAATTTCCCAAAAAATATTCGTCTTTAAAGCCTGTATATTTAAAAACAACATAAAATAAAACTCCCATTATTAGAAAACAAATGGGCATAATCAAAAAACCTTCTCTCCATTTGTTGATTTGGAAGCCAAAATTATGCAACTCTTTTTTTAATATTATCTTTATATAAAGAAAGGGCACCAGGCAGAGAAAAGCCAGACTTAAAGTAATCTCCTGAAAATAATTGCTTTTTATCGGAAAAAACGAAAAAAGTAACATGCAAGCTAAAATAACTGCTGAAGTTACTATTGTTTCTGTATCAAATACTTCCTTTGTTTTTTTATAATTTATATCCATTCTTTTATATCTTAAGTTTAAGAGGTTAATTCGATATTAAATATCTGCATTTTTTAAAAAAATCTTATTCTATAATTAAAATTTTAATTATAAACTTCTCCATATCCGTTATTAAATTTGGCGCTTCTTTTTCTGTCCGTTAATGACATCCAATAGATAATAGCTACTACCAATGTTTCAATTGGGAAAAAATTTAAACCAAATAATATTCCTTCAGCCAATGTTCCGGCAATTAAAACCAAAAATCTCCTCGTCATTCTTCTGGCCATTCTTCTTTGTGAAACAGAAATTCCGTCAAAAAGCAATATCAAGCCAATTGCAATTGAAACACATATTGTTATAACTGTCCCAATAGCCGGTAGTGCCAATACTACCGTAAGATCCAATAAATCTTTTAGTAGAGCTAGCGCAAAAGCTAATCCGTAGATAGGCACATCCATAGCCTGAATTTCTGTAGGCGCTGTAATAATATCTTTGGCTCCTTTGGCTATAGCCAGTGCTTGAGATGCTTTTCCCAATTTTCCATTATACCTTCCAGATTCTTTGGTGCGAACATCTTTTCCGTATAAATCATTTCTTCTGCTTAATTTTTTGTCATCACTCATATTGGCTCTAATCCCATCAGCCCTATCTAATCTTTTTTCAACAGCCTTTCTTCTGGCTTCATCTAATCTTATTTTATTTTGTGTTTCTTCTTCAGGCATAATTTTATATCCCTAACAAATAAAGGCTACCTTTTTCTCTATTATATACTATACACCACTAAACCAAAAATTACATTCCTTTTCTAATCCGTCATTGCGAAAATAATTTGTACTCAAATTATTTGTGGCAATCTCAAAATATAATCCTTACGCAATCGTTATAGATTGCCACGTCAGGAGTTTTAAATCATCCGCAGGGATAATTTAAACATCGTAAAGACATATTTGAAAATTGAAATATTGAAAATTTATTGGATATTGGATATTGAGCATTGAACATTATTATTCCTCTAGGTCTCGTTTTGCTTCCTCTATTTCTAAAATTTGCCTTGGGTCTGAGGTAATAATTTGATCTTCACTATAAGAAGCCACCACTCTGATAGCGGCATGCTTATTGCCAGCAAAAAATATTCCCTCTCCTACATTACTTTCCAATAACAAAAATTTCTCTTGATCAGTCAGAAAAAATGTCTCTTGAACAATATCGATAGCCGCTGTGGATTGTTTCAAAAGAAATTGAGTAGAAGCATTTGTCACAATAGGCTTGCCGTAACGCGACATCATAAAATCATTGACATCCTGAGTAATCGTAGTTAAACCGGTATAATACTTTCTGCATCTCTTGGCTATTCCAAAGAGAAATGAAGCGGCATCCTCATGTTGCATCATTATCCAAGCTTCATCCGCCACTACTAATCGTTTTTTCATATTAGATCGCATTTCATTCCAGATAAATTGTAAGACAACATACATAGCGATTGGTCGCAATTCATCTTCCAAATCGCGGATATTAAACACCACTAATTGCTTGTCTGTCTTTATATTGGTATGCTTATTCAAAAATCCGGAAAATATACCCTCAGTATATCTCTCCAATTTAAGCGCCAATGATCTGGCTCCATCCATATTTCTCAAAACTTCATAAAGATCAGACATGGTAGGAAAACTATTTGGCTCCAATAAAGAGAAATTCGTCTCTTCGTTTATATCTCTAATAGCGTAAGTTTCTCTGATAGCATTGTCTAGAATAGAATTTTCTTCCGGAGTAAGATTTCCCAATATTAATCTCAAAAGTCCCACTAAATTAGCGATGGCGTTTCTTAAGATGTCAGCTGAATCTTCGTCTTCCAATGCTCGCGGTAAATCGAAAGGATTAAGATGGTACTTAGAATTGAGAGATATTTTTATAAAACTCCCTCCCACGGTCTCAGCTAAATGTTTATATTCATTTTCCGGATCAATTATTATGACATCCACTCCCAGCATCATTGATCTTATTATTTCTAACTTAATCGCATAACTTTTTCCCGCTCCGGACTTGGCAAAAACTACCATATTAGCATTTTCCATTTCAAATCTATCAAATAGAATAAGACTGTTATTGTGACGATTAATACCGTACAAAACTCCAGAGTTAGAAGATAATTCAGCTGAAGCAAATGGAAAGATAGTCGAAAGAGGGGATGTATTTAAATTATTAGCCACATCCAATCTGTCCTCTCCAAGTGGCACAGTTGAAGCCAACCCGTCTTCCATTCTAAAACTGGCTGGTTTTGCATAGACCATTTGCGCTTCCAACATCGCCTCGATACTATTGGAAATTTTATTTAAATCCTTAGTGCTTTCTCCAAATATAGTTATATAGATTCCTACTCTAAAAAATCTCTCTGTTCCTTCTTGAAGTTTTGTCCTTAGCTCTTCGGTATTTTCCAGTGCTGACTCCAACATCGGATTTCTAACTTTTCCATCTTGGGCTTCGATGTTTATTCTGGATTGAATTTGGGTAGTAGTTTTTAGCAAACCCTTCAAAACCTTGCTACTATTTATCGGATGGATAAAAATTGAAATATTTATCGGATAATCTATATTAATTATCGAGGAAAACCAATTCACGCTTAAAAATCTAGGGAAAGCCATGATAAAAATTGTCTTAGAAAAAGTATCACCAACTTCAATATGGCTCGGGGAAACCCTAAGAGCCGAAGGGGATATTAAATCTTTTACCACCGCCACACCCTTTCTGTATTCATCCTCTTTCATCAGAATCGGATCTCTTTGAAATTTTTGATTTTTCTGATTTAAAAACATATTTGAATTTATTATTTAGTTAACCATGCAATAATGAATAATTTTTTATTCAAAATCCATTGCATCTAAGTCCTTTATCGTAGAATTTGAATAAACTGATGGATTATAAGAAGAATATAATAATTCAATTAATTCTTCTGTATTCAAGATAGTTGCCCTAACTCCCAGAGAAGTCAAACCCGCGGAAATCTGATCTGCCCTTTGCCACAACTGATTCTTGTATGTTTCAAAAATTTCTATTGTTTCTTCGACCTGTTGTTTCGGGTTGAAAAAACTCATTATTTTATCTAGAAAACCATTTTCTAAATTTTCAACAGGAAAAAAGGGCACTACCAAATAAAATTGTTTTGTCATTATTTGAGATACTTCTGTTAAATCTTTGATGAAATTGGAATATTCGGAAATTTGCAATCTTAATAGCTCATTGGTTTGAGTTTTCCTTTTCTTTTCCAATAATTCCAAATAGGGTTCTATATTAAGCCTTCTCGAGCTAATCATAATTTGGATAGGGAAATCCAAAGAGTTAATAAAATTTTGGTAACCTCCAATTATCGCTTCTTGCTCATCTGCTGATTTTAAATCAAAATTTATCGAAGAAACCAAAAAAATCGCCCGTAACGACTTATTTTTCAAAACCACTAAATCATTCTTTACTTCTTCTACGTTAACGTATTTTTGTGTACTCGTTCCCGCGTCTTTCTGTTTTTTATTTTTTGAATGCATCAATTCCATATTTCTTTATTTTTTATTTATTTCTTTTAAAATATCCGGCTCGCTGTCTAATATCTTTGATATATCATAAATCTCTTTTTGCCTTAGAATTTTCCTTTCTATCGCTTTGCCTGCCACCTCTCTTTTATAGGATTCTTTCTCATTCGAAGGTTTTGCATTTCTATTCCAGACATATACTTTTGGTTTAACAAAAAAGAAAAACATCGAACCTACAAATTTACTTAGAGGATATCCATAGGGGCGATAAAAGGCAAATGCCAAAAATACTACGCCAATAGGTATGGCAGTGATAAAGAAAGACAGCTTATTTTCCAGCACAAACCAAACTACAAACAAGGTCGCCGCCATAGCAAACAGCCACAATAATTGTTTGGCTGTCAGCGGCCCAACTATCCTGTCTTCAATATCTATAAATTGTGGGACATTATAATGCATTATGATTTAATTTTAAATTTTGCTTGCTGCCAGAGCCTCTCCCTCTTGTACTCAAGGGGGAGATGTCCAGCAGGACAGAGGGGGTTTTTAAATTTATTCGAACCCCTCCTCCCTCCGGGCACCTCCCCTTGCTCCACCGCTAAAGCTATGGCAACACGCGGTCCAAGGGGAGGAGGCGTATCTAATATTTTCATTCCAACGGTTTTATTTTCCCGAAAAAATTATTCCATTTATCATTTTTTGTCTTTACTCCATTGCCAGGAGTAATCTTCTCTTTCTCTACTGGTAATTGCTGTGGTGAGGTAAACTTTACGCTATCATCACTAATTTCAGCTGGCGCAACTTTATCCATCTTTTTATTCGCCTCTTTAACCATATTATTATCTTCTTTCAAGAAATGCGCGCTTCCCAAATCCCAATTGTTGCCCCGCACATGCCGTATAATGCCTTTCTTATTTTCTGATTTTTCCGCTTTGGAAATTCCGTTTAGCGAATCATCGCTTGCTATTCTCAGACTTTCACTTTCTTTCGGAGTTACGTCTTGAAAAAATTTTATACCCCCGTTGGAGACTTGCGTTGATTCTTTTTTGTCAAATTCTTCTCTTTTTTTATTTCCGATTAAAAAATCAAATCTCCCTTTTTTCTCGCTAGCGTTCTCAACTTTTTTTGGAAAATCAATATTTTTTAATTCTACAATTTTTTCCTGGACTTGTTTGGCAATTATTTTATCTTCTTCCTCTTTTTTGTCAGTCTTGTTGGAAAAGCCATCTAAAAATCTCCGGTTACTTGCTACTGGCGCTGAGCCCTTATCTTCCAGCTTAATTATTTCCTCTTCTTTTTTAGTCGCCTCTTCATTCTGATAGTTTGTTTGATTGGCTTGTGGCTTATTATTTGTTATTTCTTTAATGAGAAATTTATTTTTGTTTTCCGCAGGCATTAAATCAAATACAATTTCTTTTTTATCGATATCCACCTCCAGTAAAAATTCTTCATCCAGAGATTTCAATATCTTGGATAATTTTTGCCGTTCCGTGGCATTTAATCCTTTGACATTTTTACTGTGGTAGAGATAGCTACTTCGTTTCATTACATCTCTGTTTCCTGCCCCTACAACACTGAAGTAATCACCAATCCAATTTTCAATTGTTGGGCTAAATGCTTTGCCTCCTGTTTCCAAAAAAGCACCAGTTAGGTGTTGTCTTTTGATTTCGGGATATTTTTCCATTGCCCGAGCAATTGTTATCTTTTCTTTCCTAACTGTAACTTGAGGCTTAACATCTTTATTTATAATTCTATCAATTATGTATTTAGCAATGCTTTCCGCTTCTTCTTTTTTAATCTTTGATTCTTTTTCGATTACACTGGCGAAGTCTTCCAATTTTGCTTCTCCGAAATAATAACTGCGGATTACTCTGGCTACGGGAGCCATTTGCAGTAATTCTAAATTAAAATGCGCGCAAACAGTTTTTATTTTTTCCGCTGTTTCACTGGATACTAGTTTGTCTTTAATATTTTCTGGTAACTCTATAAATTTATCCTGCCTTTTAATTACTTGCTCATCTGTTTCATCATCAGGATTTAAAGTACTAAAAACAGCTTGTGGACTTAAACACAATTTTTTTTGAATATCAATATCTAACTTCAAAAATTCAATTTTCATATAAATATTTCTTATTAAGCCCAAAAGCCGACTCCCATATTTCTTCCTTGACTTCCAGCATTAAGTTTTGCTCCTCTCATATTTCTTGTTACATTGTCCTGTCCTTGTTGAGAATATCCGCTTATAATATTAGCACCTTCTGCAATTATAAGACCTCTATTCGGAGTTGTATTTGCGACCATTCTTTGTATGTTTTGATCCCTCCATTGATCAGGATCCAGTCTGGAAAGTTCATCTCTAATAATTGGTTGCATAGCTGCTGGAGTATTCGCGCCAGAAGTCGTAATTCTTTCATTTATAACCAGATCCATGTTGGTTTTTCTGGCTCCGCCCAAGAATTGATTCTCATAAACCTGATGTCCACGAACAGCATTCATGGCATTATTGTATTGGGTCTGAGCTAATGCGGGATTATTATCAAATCTATTATTTTCTGCTCTAAATAATGCTACAGCCATTCTCTCCGCATTTGTTCCGGATGTTTCCTTTGTATTAAGATCTGCATCTGAAATACCTTCTTCCTTCATTTTTTTCATGTTTTCTCTAACCAATTTTTCGTTAGCGCCGTCAACTCCCAAGAAAGCTGCTGCTTCAGTTTTTCGAGTATTGGAAGCAGTTTTATAATTTTCTCCCCAACTGTCCCATTTCGACTTAAGTCCGCCTATACCGCCAGAGATTCTGTGTCCAGTGCCAGCATCAATTCCTTTACCTGCTAAACCAACAGTTCCCCAAGCTGCTTTTTGTCCGTAAGATTTAATATTATTTCCTGTCTTCTTAGCAAAATTCATTGCCGCCCCGGAAGCTGCCCCGCCAAATTTTTGCGAAGCTACTAATCCCATCCACAAAAATACTACGGGAACAAAAAACTTTACGAAACTTACAACCCAAGCGCTCTCGCCTGCCGCTGCGCCTGATGCTTTCTTGAACATCATTATTGCCAAATAGAAAAAAAACATCATTATTGGACCCATAAAAGAATATTTAAACAAAGCACCCCACCAATCATCAGCAATATTTTTTGTCCCAGGGAAAAAAGCAAACACAAATCCAGCCGGAGATAATATTATAAGAATAACAAAAGCCAGTAACCTTATGAGTAAATTTAAAGCAAAAGCAAAAATAGTTATAGCCGTAATGAAAGTTAAAATAAGACTTAAAATTGCAGCTGCAATTGAGTCTGTCATATCACTGGCGCTTCCCAACGCTTCTCCAAAACTAGCAAAGTCAGCAAGCATAGCACTATTGCTTTTTGTACTATTTGAAACATTATCTACCAAAAAATACATAGCTGAATTTGAAAAATCGATTATAAATCTAGTTATAGGAAAACTAAAGTTTACCAAAAGCGCCATTACTACCAGCATTATAATCATTTTTCTCAAATGGTATTTTTCTACTTGAAAAATAGTTGCAAAGGCAGAAAATAGTAAAATTAACATGAAAAACATATTTAACATATCTCTGACTATCACCCAACCATCATATACTCCTTCGTTTCCTATAAGAGCGTTAAAGAAACTTTGCTTAAGCGCCAAATCCATAAGATATCCTGCAAAAATGACTAATTTAGATAATGCAACATTGATTCCATTTAAAAGAGCTATCACAACTGCCTTAAAAGGATTTCCGCCCAGCACAGCATCAATACTATTGTTTTGATCTACCTTTTCTGGATCTATAGTATAGTTAGAACCGGACATATCTTGAACTTCCCACCAATTTTCTGGCAACTCAGCGTTAACACTATTTATATTAATAGATAATAACTCCAAATCCAAATAATTATTTTTCTTTAATTGCTCATTAACATTTACACTTACATTCAAAACCGTCATCCCAAAAATCAAAAACAAACCTATTTTTCCAAAGGTTCTCTTGAAAGGATTTTTAGATGAATTTTTTATTCTGTTAAATTTTGTTTTTAAGAAATTCCTCATATTAAAAGAATGCAAAATTCTTTTATAAAATTATTTTTCTTTTTTACACTTCTAGCTATTAGTTATCTACTCTAGAAAAAATAATAGTTCAAAAACATTTTCTTTATTGTATCATAAAAAGTAAAGAAAAACTAATTGCATCAGAAAGTAATACTTTTTTCTAAATTTATTATAACAGAAATTTAAAAATACACAAAATAAAACTCCGTAAATTTCTAATTCCCCACATTAAACAAAGTACGTCTAGCCAAAATAAAAATTAAAATATAACTGTGAGTTAGCGAAGATTTGTTGATTTTATTTTATCGATTTTTTCAAATTCTTCCAAATTATCTTTTTATCTTTTTTCAAGGTGGGACGATTCAGATTTAAACTTCCAAGCAACTTCCAAGCAACGTAGGTTTGACAATATTTACAATAAATGCTATAGTTTTAATAAGAAATAGCTTGTTTTTCTATTATTCCTGTACATTAAAAATTAGCATTATTTACACTGCTTTATCTTTTTTATTTCCATTGGAGGGATTTTAAATAAATCCCAAAGAAAAAACTCAATCGGAGGAATAAAGATGAAAAAGAGTAATTACATTATCATTTTGGCGACAGCATTGTTGACCATATCCACATCTGCTTACAGTGAGAATGGGCCCACCAATGAACAATTGCAGACCCTGCTCACTAATTTCTTCAAAAAACACACTCCTATAGAATGGGTCCACTATGCTGCGGTGGGGAAAATAAAGAAGATCGAATTCCTCGAAATCAACAGAGATAAATCTCTGAAAGAATACAATCGAGGGCAACTCCCACAGACATACAGCGCCAATAACAGTGACTGCTGGCCGGTAAAAACTCATGTAAAAGGAGTGGCTCTGTCTATGCTGGGTAGCGAATATCCGTTTGAAGACAAACCCAGATTTATAATCTGTCAAGGCTATGGCAACCAAGCTTCCTGGAGATTTTACCCTGAGAAATTAACCCTTGCAGTCAACAACACAAGATGACTATGTGTTATGCACTTTCCGAATCGAAAAGGCTATATAGAGAAATTTACTCTATACAGCCTTTTTTATTTTTATTTTCCAATAAAAAAATGGCAAAAAAATAATTTTTCGAATGATTGTTTTTTGTTTTAATCCTATTTTTTATTTAAGTTATTGATTTTCATATAGTTTTTTGCACCATCATTTATAATATAGTTGGTTCAATTTTACTAAATATATAATACAAAAAATAATTTTAGAATAATCAGGTTATTAAAAAGGGGGTTACTAACTTTTTAGCAACCCCCTGGGCGAATAGACGTCACCTGCGCCTTTTTATTTCTTAGGAAGCTAAGGGAGATTTTTAATTGCAAAAACTTCTTTTGACTTCAATTTGTTGCACTATTGCCTCTTTAACAACCATACAACCGCCGATTATAGCCAAAACAATTTTGCTACTAAATTCGTCCAACTGACCAGACATCATACCTAATCCTATGTAAAAAATAAAACTGTAGCAGACCATTTTAATTGGCACCTTAACACTCTCTGAAATTTGCACCAGGCCTCGTCCGCCAGTTGCATTTTCTATTGTTCCCGCTATCAGAGCACTTGCTGCCAGTATAGCCAAAACAATTTTATTTGCAGAATCATTTATCTCAGAAAACAGTGCCATAGAAATGCCCAAGATTGCGATACAGAATACTCCTTGAAACAAGTTCATTTTATTGGAAAAAAGTTTCATAATAGCCTCCATCGCTAAGCTTTAATAAAGAAGAACTGTCCATGTTATTTTCTATTACAAAGATGGCGTAAAAGCCATATTTTGTCAACTTTTTGATAATTTTGAATAATTTTTTAATTAATTAATTTTTTATAAATTTAGCAATATAAAATCATTCCATTTTTTCACTCGGAAGACAACGA
>DOKP01000076.1:18395-18941 GCA_003510795.1 Candidatus Moraniibacteriota bacterium
AAGAATCTTAATTCTTCCCCGTTAATAATAACTTCTTTCGCTTATACAATTAAATCTTGAAAGCGCTAACCTTGACTACGTTCTTCCAGATATTGATTTAACTTCACTTATTGCATAGGTGGTAAATTGTCCTCTCTCTAACCCCTCAACAACAAAATAATCATCTCCAACTTCAATTATTTCATGATAATATTTATCTGTACTGGGACCCTCAATTGCTCCTTGTCTAAATAAAATTTTTTTACCCATCAATTCTTTTAGTTTATCTCGCATATTTGTCATGGCGAATCTCCTTTCTGGTTGAATTTGAATAACTAAAGCTCTAACATTGTAGAACAGCTTAAGCTACACCCATCTATCCAAAAAGTCAAATTTTCTGACCCTTTTATGACCCTTAATTCACAGATGCGCTAAATTAAAAAACAGACCTTTAAAAAAGAAAACTGTCTTGCATTATCTATCGTTTTATTTTTTACTTCCGAAAAAATTACACCACTCCACCATCTTAACCCTAACCATCAAGAGTGTCACTTCAGTCGCACGTGG
>DOKP01000076.1:19072-19246 GCA_003510795.1 Candidatus Moraniibacteriota bacterium
TAAAAAGGTATCATCAAATGACGACTGTCAGAAAATGCCACCTTTTATTTTTAGTAAATAAATATAGTTACCCCATCTTTTCAAAAAGATTGCTCACGAGTTTACGACCGTAAATTCGTGAGCACTTTATCTTTTTATTTTTTTCTATGCCTTATGAACTTTATAAACCTTACA
>DOKP01000076.1:19342-44497 GCA_003510795.1 Candidatus Moraniibacteriota bacterium
TAATAAATAAACCCTTTTATCACTCGGCTGTTATTCTTTTGAGATTTAACTTAAGCTTGCCTCAATTAATGCTTTTTTAATTATTTCGCTATCAACTTCAAACCCCTCTTTATACACAACTTCTTCCGCATAACTAATGTCCTTAAAATACCCTAATTGCACTCTGAACATTTTTTCATTAAACTCATTTCTAAAAAGATTATTGGTTTTTTTAATTATCTCGCTTATCGTATGAAAATCCTTTAATATAAAATACAAATCCACATAGTCTTTCCATTTAGCTCTTTGGCCCAAAGCATGAGCTTTCATTGCTGCCAACGTGAGAAGGTCGGGCATTTTAATTACATCTTCTATTTTTTCATTAAACTGTACTTGCTCAAAAGGATAATGGAAAAAAGTAAATTTTACGCCTTTTATAATAACAGTTAATTCTCCGAGTTTATCCACGATAGTTTTATCAATAGATTTTCTTTCTGTAATTTTTCTCTTAATATCATTATTTTTAAATCCCTTGTCTTTTAACGTAAATAAATCAAAATCAATTGACTCTCTATGACCAATCTGTAAGGCAATGGCTGTTCCGCCAACTAATCCAAAGCTACGCTGAAATTTAGCTACCAAAGGCAACAGTTCGACTTGCTCTTTTGTTAAAATTTCATCATGCATACTTTTGAAAATATAATTTAAAGTAATGTTTTACATCCGAACGGTAATTGCACCTCATCAAAGAAGGATCTGTTTTAGCACGAAAGATGCTTGCTACTCTTTTGATTCCCAAAATACTAATCATTTCTTGAACATCATCCCAATCGCCATAATTTAAAACAGCTTCTACGATCGCTTCATCACTAAGTCCATCCCAATTTTTGGTATACCAAATCAGGTATTTTCTTTTTTTTATAAAATCATGAATATTTTTGCTTTTCATAGTTTAATTATACTAAAAAACTACACATTTTTCAACTCTAATAAATAAACCCTTTTATCACTCGGCTGTTAGTCGCGATTACTCTTTTGCTAGTTTTAGCCCAACCTTTGTAGTTCATTTCTGAAATAGTAATGGTGCCTTTGCCCACTGATTCTACAATAGCTACATGTCCCCACCAGGACTCCGAGCTAACCATGATAGCGCCCACTGCGGGAGCTTTTCCTGTTTTGTAACCCCTGGCCTTGGCATTATACAGCCATGTTCCGGCATTTCCTCCCCACGGGACATATCTTTTTTGCGCTACATACCAAGTACAATACCCATAAGGGAACCTATGTCCTGCCCCTCCTTTGCCATCTAATTTTTTAGTTCCCGAAATTTTAGGATCACCACCCTCTGGAGTAGCATAAACTCGCCTGTCAATTACCGTAGGACTTTCTACGACCGGAACAGGAATTTCTTTTTGTCCTCCAGGAATAACAAGTTCTTGTCCCTCCTTTATTTCTCCATTAGCTGGAATGCTATCGTTAAAAGAAATTATTTTTTCTTTTTCAGCTTTATATTCTTTGGCGATATCGTCCAAATTTTCTCCTTTTTTTACAACATAAGTTAATCCCGCCACAGGTAAAATAAATATTTTGTCTCCTGGTTGTATCTCATCCACATTTTCAATATCATTAGCCCAAAGGATTGTGTTGGTGGTTATGCTGAATTTTTGCGCAATAGTGCTAACCGTATCTCCATCTTTAACCAAATACACCTCCACACCTCCATCTTCTTCCGGATCTTTCAGAACCGGGCTTGATGGAGCACTCACAATCTTTCCGCCTACGGCAGTAATTTGGTTCAGATCATCTTCTTTAAATTCTGGATCAACCGCTCTGCTTGCTACAGAAATTGGACTAAGTTGGGATTTCTTAGTATTTTCCACCTCTATATTCATATCATTTCTTACTTCATTTCTATTCCCGTTTCGCCACTGTCCGCTCAAGAAATTGCCTGCTTGGCCACCAGAGGCTACATTATTAGTTGCCGTAACCAGCATAGCACTAGAAACAACCACCGCCAAAGCAGAGTATTTCCTAAAAAGGTTTAATAATCTAATAGTTCGATGCATCTTTACAAAAAGAGCAACTTTCTTTTGTAAGCTATAAAGCTCTGTTTGAAAATTTTTACTTTTCATCAGGATTTTTTTGAAAAATCCTTTAAATTGTTTTTTGCAAATACAGCAAAAACCCTTCTTTTAGCTCAAACTGTTAGAATTTTGCCTTAAAAAAGCAATTTTTCATTAAATTTAAGCTCTAATTTTTATGCTTAATACTATTACAACTCAAACAATTCTACCTATATGTGCCATAAAATCCATTAAGCACGGGCGTTCTGTCTGGATTAGGATAGTATGGATTAAGTTGTAACGGCATAAACCATTATATTATTAATAACTCTCAAAGTCAAAGCGCTTATCCACAGCTTATTAACAAGATTTGTGAGTTATCAAGCTTGTCAAACTTTTGGTCGGACGTGTCATTTCGACCAAGTAAATTTATGTACTCATAAATTTATGCGCGGAGAAATCTCAACTTTCTAATTTTTATACATGGATTAAACGTTCTGGATGTCCAATGTCTGAGATTTCTCCGCTCCTATATTTTTGAGTACAAAAATATATCCGGTCGAAATGACACGCTAAGAGATTATTGTTATATTGGCATGTTATTTTGTTTTAATGTTTTATTGTTTTAATGCTAATATGCTTTCATGTTTTAATGTTAATATGTTAATATGTATTTATGACGCACAATCATTTAGCATCACTTAGTAATGACTTTTTAGAACATCTGGAGATAGATTTAAATAGATCACAAAAGACTATTGAGAACTATAATCATTATCTAGAGAGGTTTTTGAATTTTTCAAAAATAACCCAAGCCAAAGATATTAATCTTGATTTAATTAAAAAATATCGCCTTTATCTTAATCGATTAGAGGATAATAAGGGGGCAAAGCTTAAAAAAATAACTCAAAACTATCATATTATTGCTCTACGCAACTTTTTGAAATATCTCGCCAAGCAAGATATTGTCACTCTTTCGGCGGAAAAAATAGAAGTTGGCAAAAATCCCCAGCAAGAAATGATTTTTTTAAACTTTGACGAGATAGAAAGAATTTTAAATGAAGTCAACAAGTCGACTCTGCAATCTTTAAGAGATAGAGCTATTTTAGAACTACTCTTTTCAGCTGGACTGCGCGTCTCCGAGCTTTCATCTTTAAATATCGAACAAATCAACCTTAAAACTCAAGAATTCAGTATTATTGGAAAAGGCTCTAAGATGAGAGTGGTCTTCATCTCTGATTCGGCCAAAACCGCTCTGGAAAAATATTTATACAAAAGAGTTGACATTGATCCGGCTCTTTTTATCCGCACCAATAAAATCGGCTTTAAAAAAGAAGATGATTTGCGCTTAACGGCTCGATCTATCCAAAGAATAGTAAAATTCTATGCCAAAAGGGCTGGAATTATTAAAGATGTCCACCCTCATACTTTCCGCCATAGTTTTGCTACTGACCTACTCGCTAATGGCGCTGACATCCGTAGCGTTCAAGCAATGCTTGGGCATTCTTCCATCACTACTACTCAAATTTATACTCACGTTACCAATCAGCAACTCAGAGATATTCACAAAAAGTTTCATCGAAAAAAATTTTCAAATTAGCTATCTCTGCCTCTCCATCTTGTACTCAAGGGGGAGATTGAGAGGGGGTTTGCTATTTTTATTTACTAAAACATTATATATTTATGCTAAATTTATTAGATCAACTCAACCCTTCCCAAAAAAAAGCCGTCACTACCACCGAAGGTCCGGTTTTAGTTATCGCCGGAGCCGGCAGCGGTAAAACAAAAACTCTCACTCACCGTGTAGTTTATTTAATTCAAGAAAAAAACATTGCCCCGCACAATATTCTTGCAGTAACTTTTACCAATAAGGCCTCCATGGAAATGAAGGATCGCATCATGAAATTACTGAGAGAAAGCTCTCAAAAATCAAATGGTTTTCCGCACATTGGAACTTTTCACAATATTTGCGCTAAGATTCTCCGTAAAGAAATTGACAACTTGGGTTACAAAAAAACTTTCAATATCTTTGATGACCAAGATCAGCTCACTCTAATCAAAAGAATCTTTAAAAATTTAGAAATAAACAAAGACCAATTTAATCCCCGTGGCATTTTAAGTATTATTTCTAAAACCAAAAATGAACTAAGGAATGCTGAGATGTTTGAACTTGGTGCCAATGGTTATTACGAAGAAATCGTCTCCAAAGTTTACAAGCGCTATCAAAAAGAATTAAAAGAAAATAACGCCTTGGATTTTGATGATTTAATCTTTTTGACTGTTACAATTTTTGAAAAATTTCCCGCTATTTTAAATTATTATCAAGAACTATTCAGATACATTATGGTAGATGAATATCAAGACACCAACCATGCTCAATATCGATTAATTAAAATGCTTTCTGCTAAACATAAAAACATTTGGGCCACGGGGGACGATTTTCAAGCAATCTATGGCTGGAGGCAGGCTAATATTGAAAATATTTTAAACTTCGAAAAAGATTACTCTCAGGCCAAAGAAATTAAATTGGAACAAAATTATCGCTCCACTCAAATTATCTTGGATGCGGCCGCTGAGATTATCGCTAAAAATGTCAATCAAAAAAACAAAAAAATCTGGACCGAAAAAACTGGCGGTCATTTAATCACCTCTTTTGAAGCCCAAGATGAAAAAGAAGAAGCTCAGTTTATTGTGAAAGAAATTAAAAATAGTTTAGAGCTAGCAGTCGACAGTTCACAGCAAAAAACGACGGATCAAAAATCAATCATAGCAAACCGTGAACCGTCAACCGCAAATCAAGAATTATCCCCTACCGTGAACTGTGAACTGTCGACCAAGAACTACAGGGATTTTGCCATCCTTTACCGCACCAATGCTCAATCCCGAATTATCGAAGAAATTATGCTTAAACATTCTATTCCTTATCGTATTATTGGCGGTTTAAAATTCTATCAAAGAAAAGAAGTTAAAGATATCATCGCTTATTTGCGCCTAATTCAAAATCCTGCCGACTCCATTTCTCTGGAAAGAATCCTTAATGAACCCAAGCGTGGACTTGGCAAGGCCACGCTAAAAAAATGGCTCTCCTTTGCTCAGGAAAAAAACGTTAATCCGATAGAAGCTGGGCTATTACTAAAAAATGAAACCTTATTAAACAAAGGCAAAAGCTCTGCCATTGTAAATTTTTGTGAATTTATTAATAAAACCGCAAATTTAAGAAGCACACTAACCTTATCTCAATTAATCCGCAAGATTTTTGAACTTTCTGGCTATGAAAAAATGTTAGAAGATTTAGGCGAAGAAGGCGAAGTTAAAGCCGAAAACATCAAAGAGCTTTTAAGTGTCTCCAAAAAATATAAAGATGACATGGCTATTGATTCGATTGATCAATTTTTAGAAGAAGTCGCGCTTGTTTCCGATACTGATAAAATTGATCAAGACCAAAATTCTGTCCATATGATGACCTTGCACAGCGCCAAAGGATTAGAATTTCCAGTAATTTTTATCGCCGGATTGGAAGAAGGAATATTGCCTCATTCAAGGAGCATGCTTAGTCATAAAGAAATGGAGGAAGAGAGACGACTTATGTATGTAGGAGTTACTCGAGCCAAAGAAAAAGTTTATTTGCTTTTTACTAATTTGCGCACTATCTTTGGCTCCACGCAGTCCAATACTCCTTCTCGATTTTTAGATGACATCCCTACTCACTTGATGGATATCGCCACTCCAGAAAAAAATAATTTTCTTGATACTATTTTTGGTAAAAAAAATAAAAAAGAAATTCTTCCCAAGACTCCTTCTGAGTTCAAGGATGGAGAAAAAGTTTCTCATCCAGAATTTGGCGATGGCGTTGTAATTTCTAGCAACCCAGAAACTATTACAGTTGTTTTTCGTAAAGCCGGCATCAAAAAACTTTCCGCCGCCTACGCCAACCTCAAAAAACTTTAACCCACACTTCTCTCCCTCTCGCCCGTGTAATCAATGGAGAGATGTCATGTACTCATGACAGAGAGGGTTCACTCAAACTCGTCATTGCGAAAAAATATTGTAATCAATATTTTTGTGGCAATCTCACTCATTCCACCCAAAACCCATCTTCTCTTATGGAGGTCAGGATTTTTTATTTTATTACAATTAGATTTCCCTAAAGACTAACCTTCAAATGCTCCCGAGGATTAGTCTCAAAAAAACTAAAGTAAATGCAGTTATTTTGCTATAATTAAAGTGTCCTTAATGTGTGCATTTATACTTGATACAAAATACTTAATTCATAATACATACCCATATGAAAAACCATTCCAACACTAAATTAAAAAAACGATCTGGCGTTCCAAAATTTCGCACCCCCTCCCCTTTTCAAGCTCGAGTTTTTGCCGTGGTTAAAAAAATTCCTCGCGGAAAAGTTTTAACTTATAAAGAAGTGGCCCAGAAAATTGGCTCCCCAAAAGCCTATCGCGCTGTCGGCAATGCGCTTAATAAAAATTACAATAAAGATGTCCCTTGCCACCGCGTAATTAAATCAGACGGCACATTGGGGGGCTTTCGAGATGGCGCCAAGGCCAAAGCCAAAATCCTTAAAAAAGAAGGTTATTTGAAATAATAAATTCCCACTTAGAACAAGCGCTCTTGTCATTCCGACCGGACAAATTTTTAATAGCGCTTTTTCAGTACAGCGCTATTAAAAATTTGGTAGTGGAGGAATCTCTTTTAAATAAAGCTATCTACATTGAGCAGTCAATCCATCTACATTTGACTTTATTTTATTTTTATGCAAATATTTAACGTTGTAGATGTTCTACAATGACAAAATAAATTTTTCTAGGCAATAGGGCCACAATGCAAAAAAATAAACTCGGAGGAATAATATGTACAAAAAGATTTGTTGTTTAAGTATTGAATGTGTACCAGATCAAGATGGTCGCCAAACAAATTGGCTCCTCGAAGATCCCAACAACAGCATTCGCGAGGCCATTGTCACTCTTGCCAAAGAAACGCCCGTCAATGACAGAAGATTCAACATGACAGAAATCGGACATTTGCTAATACTAGTATACAGATACCCGCTGGTGTCAGCACTTGGACCTTTTGTCGGTAGCAACTACCGCGCCCTTATTTCAAAATCAGACAACGGTTCATCGGGAGCAAAAACTGCTATTAATTTTATTCTGGCAGAAAAAAGTACTCGTGGCCACAATTCCAAAGACCTGCACATCCCGCTTTTTGGCTAAGCAGTATCTTTGACCTCAGTCTGCAAAACGAAAGGAGATGTTCTCGAAACCGAGATATCTCCTTTTAAAATTCAAAAATATAAAACAATTTGATACTAAAACAATTTAAACATTTTTAATATCTAAAACATTTAAACAACCTTCACTATTTCCATTTCTTCAATCGCCCCCCTCACCAATTCATTCACATCCAATTTTTCTTCCGCCAACTTCACTTCTTCCAAGTTAGCTTTAGTTTCTGGATGCTTGGGTACAAAGCGCGTACAGCAATCTTCATGCGGTAAAATAGAAGTTTCATAAGTCCCAATTTCTTGGGATTTTTTTATAATTTCTATCTTATCAAAACCAATCAGTGGTCGAAAAATCGGAAGGCTAATTGAGTTATCGGTAACAAAAATATTTTCCAATGTTTGGGAAGCCACTTGTGAAAGAACTTCACCCGTAACCAACGCTAGAGATTTATTTTTTATTGCCACCGCTTCAGCTATCTTCATCATTAATCTTCGATAAAGCACTACCCTTAATTTCTCTGGGCAGTTAAGCACAATCTGTTGCTGGATTTTAGCAAAAGGCACCATAAAAACTTTAGCTCGTCCTTGAAACTTGGAAAGCTCTTGAGCAAGGGCTAAAACTTTTTCATTTGAAGCCATGCTGGTATATGGTAAAGAATGAAAATGAATAAAATCCACCCTCGCTCCTCTTTTTAAAATATAATAAGCCGCTACCGGCGAATCAATCCCTCCTGAAAGCAAAGCCAAAACTCTACCTCCGCTTCCCACTGGTAATCCACCTGCTCCCTGAATTTTATCCACATAAACGAAAGCTCGCCGATTGGCTAATTCTATGAAACATTCAGTCTGCGCATCTTTTAATTTAACCTGGGCTTTGGTTTTTTCCCAAATAAAAGCCCCTATTTCTTTATTAATTTCTTGACTCGTCAAGGGAAAATTTTTATCCGCTCGTGAAGCCGTTATTCTAAAACTATCAAAAACTTTATCAGCCAAAAGTTCCCCACAAGTTTTTTTTAATTCTTCTATATCCTGCGCTGATTCCAGCGCAAACGAAAAATTAACTATTCCAAAAACTTCTTTTAAAATTAAAAGTTTTTCTTTTTCAATTTCTAAATCCTTTTTAATTTCGACGACTATTCTCCCGGCTAGTTTTCGCACTTTCCAAAAATTATTTTCACCAAACTCTTTTCTTAATCTGCTATCAATATTTTCGACTAACTTTTTTTCAAAATAATCTCTATTTTTCCCCTTTAAAGCAATCTCATCGTAGTGGCACAATATAATCATATTCTTACTCCGCCAACTGGCGGATTAGCATATTAACATGTTAGCATTTTAACATTAAAACAATTTAACAATAATAGCAATTTGTCATTTGCATATTTGCGTTATTCGCATTCATTCACACATTTGTATTGCATCTCAACGATTTGACAATTTATCCTAATAGTAATATTATCTAATTAGGAATAATTACTAATAATAGAAAATGGCTGAAAGATTAACTAATCAAAAACAATTTATATTAGACTATCTGCAAGATACGACTACTCATCCCACTGCAGAAGAGATCTATTTGAATGTAAAAAAATATCTTCCCCGCATAAGCCTAGGCACCATATATAGAAATTTAGAAAATTTTGTAGCTACTGAAAAAATTTTAGAAATAAACGGAGCAACTAAAAGATTTGATGGGGATATGAGTGATCATCAGCATTTTATTTGCAATTCCTGTGGAAAAGTATATGATATTTTTTGCAAAATCCCACAGATTAAAAATTTCCAAAGCCATATTCACAAAATTGGAAAAATAGAAAAATATCAAATTTTATTTTACGGAACATGTAAAGAATGCAAATAATAATTTTTATAATAAATTAAACTAACAATTATTTATTCGTATATTGGTACGGATTAGTAATTAGTAAAGAACGTCATGCAAAAAACAATCGAAAATTTAACTAAAGCTTTTATTGGAGAGTCTCAGGCCAGAAATCGCTATTCAATGTATGCAAAAATTGCTAAAAATGAAGGCTATGAGCAGATCTCTGCTATTTTTGAAGAAACCGCTGATCAAGAAAAAGAACACGCCAAGCAACTTTTCAAAATGATAAATGAACTCAAAAAAGAATCTGGAGAAAATAAATATGAAGAAATAACCGTCGAATCTTCTGCGCCAACTACTTTAGGTACGACTTTGGAAAATCTCCAAGCTGCTATCAATGGAGAACATTATGAATACGAAAGCATGTATCCCGAATTTTCTGCCACCGCCAAAGAAGAAAGTTTAACAAAAATCTCTGCTCGACTAATGTTTATTGGTAAAGCAGAGGCTCATCATAAAGAAAGATATTTAAAATTACTAGCTAATTTGCAAAATATAACCACCTTTAAAAAAGAAGCTGAGGCAGAGTGGACTTGCCGAAAATGTGGCTATGCCCACACTGGCAAAAATGCTCCCGACAGATGTCCAGCTTGCGATCATCCCGTCGCTTATTATCAGATAAAGTCTGAACAATATTAATTAATTATCTTAACTATAAAAATATGAATGTAAAAAATAGAAACGAAGTTTATAAATGTGCCATTTGCGGCAATATCGTAGAAGTTTTGCATGTTGGTGGCAGTGAACTGGTTTGTTGTGGCCAACCGATGAACTTAATGAAAGAAAATACCCAGGAAGCTTCCACGGAAAAACATATTCCCATTATAGAAAAAACAGCAATTGGAATCAAAGTTACAGTAGGAGAAGTTCTTCATCCGATGGAAGAGAAACATTATATAGAATGGATTGAGGTTATTTCAGTTGGAAAATCTTACAAAAAGTTTCTTAGTCCAGGAGATGCTCCAGTGGCTGAATTTTGCCTAGAAAACACCGAGGATTTATTGGTTCGTGAATACTGCAATATCCATGGACTTTGGAAAAATATCTAAAAAAATCAATCTTAAAAAAACAGGCATTAATGACCTGTTTTTTTAAGTATATATTTACACTACTGTGTTGCCAAGTTGTTTTAATGTTTTCATGCTCACTTGTTTTTATGATTTTCGCTTTTATTGAAAAAATCCGGTAAATAAGCTAGGATTATAAAAAGCTTAAAAAACACCTCAATGCTCACTAAATTAAATCAGGGTTTGTTTTATTTTTTCATCCTCCTTTTGCCTTGGCAAACTATTTTAATTCTGAAAGAAGTTGAAATAAATAATGAAAAATTTCAATATGGCACTATTGGAATTTATTTATTTGAAATAA
Source organism: Candidatus Moraniibacteriota bacterium (assembly GCA_003510795.1). Taxonomy (GTDB): domain Bacteria; phylum Patescibacteriota; class Minisyncoccia; order Moranbacterales; family UBA9337; genus UBA9337. The sequence goes on from DOKP01000076.1 coordinate 29,877, forward strand.
TATTGCTAATTTGGGTATTGTCTAATATTTTAGTGCTAAAAAATTATTCCGATAAAAAAATATTATTTTCTATTTTAAGCTTTGCTTCTTTTTCCGCCTTATCGATTTTATGGTCTGATGATAAATTGCTTTCTTTTTATTTTTTATTTCCAATACTCTTGGGCAGTTTCTTATTTTTAATTCTACAAAAGAAAGTCTTAATATTTAAAAATATTACTTTTGCTTTTATATTTTCCGCTTCCCTGCATGGAATACTGGGACTCTATCAATTCTTAAGTCAAAATAGTTTTTCTAATAAGTGGCTAGGGATATCTGAACACATAGCCTGGCAAGGGGGCTCTTCTGTGATAGAGGTGTCGACAGGGCGGTTTCTCAGAGCTTATGGTGCGATGCCTCACCCCAATATTCTTGGCGGACTTCTTCTTATCACTATTCTACTGGGCATTGGCGCCTACTTAAAAACTTCTTCTTTTGAAAAAAAATGGCGCTATTTCCTGATAGCGACAATTACAATAAATTTCTTCTCACTCTTGTCTACTTTTTCTCGATCTTCTTTTTTAGCTCTCTCTTTTGGATTAATCTTATTTTTCGCCTACAATGTTTACAATAATAAGAAATATCAGATTAAAGCTCTCTTGATGTTTTTGGGTGTATTTTTTATTATAGGTTTTATTTTCTTTTCTTCTTTTTCTGAATTACTTATGGGCAGGATGCAGGCGAATTCTCGCTTAGAAAGAAAGTCTGTCAATGAACGTAGCCTGCTTGTTCATCAAGCTCAAAAAATTATAGTTAAAAATCCAATTATCGGGATAGGCATTGGAAATTATACTCATGTTCTTTTAAAAAACAACCCCGATATAAAAAAAAACTGGCTTCTCCAACCAGTTCACAATGTTTATCTATTAATTTTTGCGGAGCTGGGCGCTATTGGGTTTTCTCTATTTTTATTTATTGTAATTTTTATGATTTATAATTTCATAGAATCTTTTAAAAAAGAAGATTCTAACAGGGTTATTTTTTCCGTTATAACTGTATCTCTGCTTTTAATAGCCCTATTTGATCATTGGCTTTGGACGACCCATTTCGGAGTTATAGCCTTCTGGTTGCTTATTAGCTTTTCGAGGGAAAAAGACCTTACTCATGCTTGATCCTATATTTCCATAAATAAAAAACTCTGAGAAATTTTAAAAAATAATATGCCGGCAAGCTAAACCATTTTTTGAAGTAATAATCTTGAGATTTGAAATAGACTGTTTTTTGCTCATATCGCTTAGTCGAGCTCTTGCCCTCCAGATGATCTATCTCAAATTTTGGAAAATAAATTATTTCTTTCTTGAGTCTCTTTATCCTTTTACACAAATCCACATCTTCATAATATAGAAAAAAATTTTCATCAAACCCTCCTGCCTCCAAAAAGACATCTCTTCTTATAAATATACTTGCCCCGCTAACCCAATCTACTTCTATTTTTCTATTGCTACTCCAGAGCTGTTTACTCTTGGCCCATCCCAATTTACTTCTTAAAATTTCTATAATATCCATATCAACACCTACACTCCAGGGCTGAATATTCCCGCCCTTTAATATCTTTGGCCCAATCACTCCTATATTTTTGTCCTTCTCAAATTCATTTAATAATCTCAAAATATCTCCAGAAATTATTCTCGTATCTGGATTTAGGAAACACATAAATTTACCCAAAGCTTCTTTGGCTGCAAGATTATTTCCCCTAGCAAATCCTATGTTTTTATTAATCTCAATAATTTTTATCTTTTTTTGATAACCGTTTTTAAGGTTTTTTAAACTAAAACTATCTAATTTATTCTCGTCATTATTGGCAATAATGATTTCGAAATCCAACCCGGTTACTTTCTCCATTATAGAAATTAGGCACTGCTCCAAATACCTCTCGCTTTTATAGTTTAATATAATAAAAGATAATTTCATAATTTAAACTCGCATCACAAATTAATTAAAACCCCATCCTGCATCATCATAGGCTTTTTTTACTAAAAGGGCTCTTTCTTTATTTTTCCCCGCTAAGATATCATACTTATTTTTTATTTTCCTAATCATCAAATATATTTCTATATAAGCTCTCATGGGATAATTAGAATTTTTTCTAAAAAATAAAATACCAGAAAAAACCAAATAATAAATTTTATTTAAATTTTCTGAACTCCTCTCAAGATGAAAAACTTTGGCGCTAGGCACTATTTTTAATTTAAATTTATTTCTTGTTGCCCTGAGAGAAAAATCAGCATCTTCATAATATAGAAAAAATTTTTCATCTAACAATCCTATTTTTTTGAAAACTTCTTTTTTAATCAGCATTGCGCAACCCGTTATATATTGGGTCTTTTTAATATTATTTACATGTTCGTTTCTCATTTTTAACCAATTGATCCTCCCTCCTGAAAACCATATTTTTTTCTCGCTTTCTTTGTATATAATCGGGCTTAATATGCCCACATCAGAATCTTTTTTCGCTTCATTTATTAGAGTTAGTAACGTATCTTTTTCTATTATAGCATCGTTATTCAGAAGAAAAATATAGTCTGCCATTTTTTCCAAAGACCATTTTATGGCCACATTGTTTCCCGCTGCGAAACCAGCATTATAATTATTTTTTATAAAGTTAAATTTTCCAAATAAAAGTCGAGCTTCTTCAAAAGATCCATCCGTGGAAGCATTATCAACTACTACTACTTGATAGTTGGGGTAATTTATTTTATAAACACTCTCAAGCGTATTTTTCAAAATATTTTTTCCATTATAATTTAAAATTATAATAAAAACTTTTGGATAATTCATATTTAATTTAAAAATGAAAAAATTGCTATTGCTTAGGGGCAGTCAACAAACTTTTTACCTCTATAATTGTTATCGCCCTTGTTAACCAGAGAAATAAACCATATACAAAGATACTTCCCAATCCCGCATAAATAAAATTTAAATTATTTAAAACTGCTAAAAATAAAGCCATCCACAATCCAGAAAAAATAACTTTACCCCAGCCCTTCATTGAAAGCCTATAATCTACATATTTGCTTACAATGTAAGCTGTTAAGGCAACCACCAAAAATTCTGTCATTAAAGAAACAGTGGCTGCGCCCATATATGAATATTTTGGAATAAGTGCAAAATTTAAACCAATATTAAAAACTGCACAAAATGATAAAACATGCATCAGTTTATTTTGCAGGTTTGCAGAAAGCAAGATGCTATTAAAAAGATTTCCAAAAAATATAAATGCCAAAGCTACAATAAGGATTCTCAAAGCATTGGCTGAAATCAAAAACTCTTTCCCTCCTATTATGTTTATGATATCTTCAGCTAAAAATAACGTACCTACAATTAATGGCACTATTATAATAATAAAAACTTTAGCAGTTTTGTTTATAATTTTAGTAAAATTAACTTTGTCCGAAAAAACATACATAGAAAGTAGAGGCAAGATTAATCCCACTATCATACCGGGGAAAAAAGTAATATTTTCAATTATTTTATATGCCATATTATAAATACCTACTGCCTCGCTTCCCTTTAAAACCGATAACATTATTGTATCCATTTTAAAATACAAAAAAGTAACAAGAGCAGATATTCCCACCGGCATAGACATTTTCAAAAAGCTTTTCCAATAATCAAAATCAAATTTCAAAGAAAACTTGATGTATTTGCGACTCAAAAAGACGACTATTCCAAAAGTAAGCATGGAACTCCACAAAACAGAGAAGATAATTGCGGTAAATCCCCAGTTATTTTTAACTGCCAATATTATAAACAAGACCTGAATTATTTTCCCCAGCAACTCAGTAATTGTAACTTTATCCATTCTTAGATTTTTTTGAAAAACTCCATTAAAAACCATATAAGAAGAAGAAAAAGTATACGAAAGTGCAATTATTAAAATACCTTTTTTGATATCTTCTGAATAAGGCAAAAAAATAAAAAGCAATGGCGCTATTATAAACAAGGCCAAAGAACTTAGTAGCCTTAAGGAGAAAACATTACTCATTATTTTTTTCTCATCAGCATTATTTCTGGATATTTCTCTTGTAGCAATAGAATATAATCCCAAATCCAATATCGCTCCGAAAAAAGACAGGAAAGCTAAAACTGTAGCGTAGTCCCCAAATCCTCCCACGCCCAAGTATCTAGTGATAAATCCAATGTTAACCAACGCTAAGACTGTTGCGCAGACTTTAGCGATAGTACTAGCTACTACGTTATAAGCTATTTTTCGAGCAAGCGCCATTGGTTAACGTTTTAAATTTATATTATTAAAGGGATGTCGGTTTTATAATCACCCTTCTCTCATTCTCATCTCCAATGCTTTCTGTTACGACTTCCTCATTTTCAGCCAAAAGCATATGCACTATTCTTCTGTTATAAGCAGACATTGGCCGCATAATAACTGTTTTTCTTTCAGAAATTGCCTCTTTCGCTAGAGCTTGGGCTAACTCTACAACAGAAGACTCTTGATCTTTTTTATAAGAATTGACATCTAAAATAAATTTAATATTTTCATCTGTTTGCTTTCTCACTAACAATCTAACTATGTGTTGTAAAGCTTGCAAATTATCTCCATTTTGACCGATTATAAAATTGGCGTCTTTTTGAGTTTTTATATCGCACACAAATTTATTATCCTTTTCCCCAGAATCAATAATTTCTATCTCACATTCAAATCCCATTCCATCCAAAAGCTCCTTTGCTATAGATTTTATTATTTGTTTGCTTTTTTTATCCATAAATTTATTTATTTAATTCTTTTTCTTTTTTAAAAACATATATCTGCTGAGCAACAGCAAACAGTGTTGAGAATAACCAATATATTGACAATGCTGCTGCAAATTTAATTCCGATAAAAAGTGTTAAAGCTGGACCTAAGATCATCATTTGCTTATTCATAATTTCTGAAAAATCAGGTTCACTGGGTTTCTCTGTTTTTTTCTCAATACTATTTGAATCCCTCTTTTTTTTATTCATCATCAATTTAGTTTGCCAAAATTGAGCCGCCGCGGCCAACGCAGCGATTGGTATGCTTGGTTTTAATAAGTCTACTATCCCTATAAACATATGATGTATCTGCCCTGGGTTTTCCACGAAAGAATAGAGATCTTTCTCAGCTATTATTAATTCTGCATCTGAAATATTTATAATCACTCTATAAATAGCAATTAAAAATATCAACTGTACAATTATAGGAAAACAACCCGAAAAAGGATTAACCTTATTCTCTTTATAGAATTTCATTACTTCCTTGGTCTGTGTCTCTTTGTCATTTTTATATTTAAGCTGAATTTCTTTTAGCCTTGGTTGGATTTCTTGCATTCTTTTCTGGGACTGAATCTGTTTTTTTGATAGAGGAATAAGGACAGACTTTAATAATATAGTAAGCACGATTATGGCTATACCAAAATCTCCTCCTGGAATTATATTATAAAGAAGAATCAAAATATTATATATGGGTTGATAAATTACTTCGTGAAAAATAGTAGACATAAGTAAAATGTTTGTGTTCTTTATTTAATAGTTACACAGCTAACTTTTTTCTTCCCCTTTGGCGTCTTCTTTTGATAACTTCTTGTCCGTTAGTTGTACTCATTCTTTCCAAAAATCCATGTGTTTTAGCGCGTTTTCTTTTTTTAGGTTGATATGTTCTTTTTGTACTCATATATTTTTATACAATCTTAAAATAATTATTTATTCAATGTTCTAAAATTATCATATATATAACTATTTGTCGAGAGGTTTTGCTTTTTTGCCACGAAAATGCTTTAATTATAAATATAATCTTAAAAAATATGTTTCCTAAAAAATACAGACTTACTAAAAAAGAAGACTTTGATCGAATTTATAAAAATAGCTACACCTATAATTTAAACTACTTCAGAGTATCTATTTTAAAAAATAACCTTGATAAAAATCGCTTTTGTGTTGTTGTTTCTAAAAAAGTTTCCCAATTGGCCACTGATCGCAACAGAATAAAAAGGAGGTTGCGATATACCCTATTTTCCAATCAAGCCATTTTTCCTACAAACATAGATTTGTTAATAATGGTTACAAACAGAAATATTCTAAATACAAACAGTGCCGATTTACAAGCTGAATTTCTCTTTTTATCAAAAAAATTAAAAAATCGCTCCTGAGTTATTATCCACTGGAGCAAAATTATCTGTTAAAATTTGATTTTTTATTTCAAAATGCGCTTCTATTTTTTTGTCCAATGTTTTTTGAAGTTCCTTGTCTTCACTAAAAAAGGAACGGTTTTTTTTATTTTTAAAAGCCACCAGAACAATGTTTTGGACACCATTGTCATCCATATCAGTAACTTTAAACAAAGATACCTCTGGAAAGACGCTTTTATAAGTGTTGAATTCTAAATTTAAAAAAGTACTATCCTTTCCAGATATAGACGCCATGATATTAACAAAAATTACCCCCTGATCATTCAAGGAATCATATTCTTTCCTCACAAGCTCTGCAGTTGTTAAATGAAAAGGAATTGAATGGTAAGAATTAAAAACATCTTTAAAAACTGCATCATATCTACTATTGTTTTTATTTAAAAAAAACCTAGCGTCTTGATGAATTATGCTCATTCTGGGATTTTCTTTTAAATAAAAATATTTTTTTGAAATTTCTGTCATTTGGGGATCTATTTCCACCACATCCATAGTGGCATTTTTAAATTTTTCTAAAAAATGTTTAGGATAGGAATATCCTCCACCTCCCAACAACAATGTTTTTTTAAATCTTGGATTAAAATATTCTACCAAATCGTAAATTTCTCCATAATTAGTAAGCATTTTTGTCGGATCTTTCACTATCATATGGGATTGGACACCTCCTGGGTTTGTTCTTAAAACCCTCACCATCTCTCCTTCTTCATTTTTAATATCATAAACAAATATCCTGCTATAACTTGTATCGATATCTTCATTTACATCACTAGCGCTTATTTTAACTTTTGAAAAGTTTTTAAAAATAACTAATGCAAAAATAAAAAATAAGATAAATTTAAAATATTTTTTATTTTCCAAAAAAGAAATAATTGCCAACAAAAATAAAGAACTTGAAATGAGGATTAATATATTTGCGCTTCCTATTTTAGGAATAAGAAAAAAACCTGCCAAAAATGTTCCGAAAATACTTCCCGCAGTCGATATCGCGTACAAATTTCCCACGGTCGATCCAACTTTTTTAGCTTTCTTTAGCTTTAAACTCGCGACATAGGGAGAGATTATTCCAAATAAAATACTGCTTGAGGAAAAAAGTACAAGAGAAGCGACAATAGCACCTAATTTTAAATTAAAAATAGAGCTTACTAATATTAAAAATACGTCTTTATAGAAAACATTAATACCCACCGCTATGGCTAAAAAAAGTATTATTATCGACAATCCTTTGTTTGTTGCTTTTTTATCAGAAATTATTCCACCCAACCAATATCCCACACTTAAACTCGCCAAGATAACCCCTATTATGCTACTCCAAACGAAAATATTACTTCCTAAATAGGGTGCTAAAAGTCTCGAGCCAACTAACTCAAAAATCATTAAATTAGCTCCGCAAATAAAAACTATTATTTCTAAAATATATTTTTTCATATAAAGCAATAATAACACCTATCACAAATTTTATCAAAATCAATATCCTACTAAAATAATATGCTATAAAATAATTTCTCTCATAGCAATTTGTTCCACGTGGAACAAATATAATACTGCCACTGCTATAATATGCATTGAGTAGCTAATAAGGCATTATTTATAGGAATCAAATAGAACTTTAAAAGTTTATAAACTTTTAAATAATCTTATTTGCAATGTTCCACGTGGAACATCGGATTATTTCAACTTAAAAAAATTATATGCGATTATTATAAATTGTTCCACGTGAAACAATTTTAATTCATCATTCAAAAATATATCTTAAGCTCATAAGTCAATACCCCATTAATTTCTGAAAAATATTATTTTTTTTAAGATACCCGATTTTTCAATAATTTTAGCAAGTCGAGCCCTACTACTGCAAAAAGCGCAGCTAAACAATAATCAAGCGCATAAGCCCTAAAAAAACAGAAGATCTACTTAATATTAGATTTTGGTTAGTAAATTATCACAATTATGTTCCACGTGGAACAATTATATTTATTAATTATCAAAATAACAATCACATGTTTCACGTGGAACATCTTCTATTGAAGAATTTTTGTTTTTAATATCAGCATAAAAAACCCCGAAAAATAAGGGTTTTAAGCAATTTAAAAGTTTTAAAACTTTTAAATAAACATTTTACAGATGTTCCATGTGGAACATTGATCTAGCTCAACTATTTTTAAAAGCATAGATAAATATTCTGTCTTGTTCCACGTGGAACATTCTACAATGTAATATTTTTATAGCCCATATTTTATTATTTAAATCTACACTATGCCATCTTTGTATAGTATTATAACAAGCATATATATCTACGTTAATTTTACTGAATAAAAAATATTATAAAATTAACATAATAAGCACAATTGTTCCACGTGGAACAAATATGATGTATTTTTTGTAATTACAATAATTTTAATTTTATAAAAATATTTTCAGCTTAAAAATTATGTTGATAACTTGTTAATAAAAAATCATTATCTACTAACTATTTAAAATAAAATAAAAAAAATCCTATTAATATTGTTCCACGTGAAACAATATTAATAGAAATATTAAACACACCAAATAACAAAAAAAGCTTTTAAATAAAGGGTTTTTTAGTAATTCAAAAGTTTAAAGACTTTTAAATAACTACATTTTATATGTTCCACGTGGAACTTTTTTAGATTGTTTTTGCTTTAAAAAAGTTATACACATTTATTTGAAATTGTTTCACGTGGAACAATTTCGATTTATAGAATCTTTATAAAAATATGCCCATAAATAGACACGGCCCACAAAAAAGATGAATATTGACTAAACATACTTTTTATTGTTTAATATATATTCTTTATTGTCATTAAGCTTCGTTAAGTTGTGCCAATTAATACCTGCGTTTAAAATAAAAAATTTTACAAAATTTTGTTTTGTGCTAAAATAGAAAAGCTAAGTTATCCACAACTTATTAAGGTGGTTTATTTTTTGTTTATTTTAATGATTTTATTAGTGTTTTGTGTTATAATTTAAAAAGTAATCTTGCTTCTTAGTTTAAAAATTTATGAACAATGAAGATTTATGGAAAGCTGTTTTGGGTGAAATAGAATTGTCTCTATCTAGACCTCAATTTATCACTTGGTTTAAAGATACTTTTATATTGTCCAATGAAAATGGCAAGGTTATTATTGGGGTGCCTAATGGTTTTTCAAAAGAATGGTTAGAAAATAAATTCAACACCAATATAATTAAAGCTCTAAAAAATTTCCAAGAAAATATTATTGAGGTTTCTTGTGCTATCTACTCTCCTCAAGAAAAACCCTCTCGCAATATTGATGGTGCAGGCAAAAACACCTCGGGAGTTCAAACAATAAATCTAAAAAATACAAAAACACTGACACCTCAAATTAATTTTTTCCAAAATACAAATCTTAATTCGAGATATACCTTTGATAGCTTTGTAATAGGGGAGAATAATGAGCTCGCTCGCGCTGCTTGCTTTGCTGTTTCTCAAAATCCCGGAACACAATATAACCCATTGTTTATATACGGCGATGTTGGCTTAGGGAAAACTCATCTGTTGCAGTCTATTGGAAATGAAATATTAAAAAGTGATCCTAATAAAAATATTATTTATATTTCATCAGAAGGATTCACCACCGAGCTGGTTAATTCAATAAAAAACCAGACTATTGATAAATTTAAAAATAAATATCAACAAGCAGATTTATTAATAATTGATGATATTCAATTTATTTCAGGAAAAGAAAAGACCCAAGATATCTTTTTTCACATATTTAACTCACTTTATCAACTAAATAAGCAAATTGTTATAAGTAGCGATAGGCCGCCTAGCCACATCCAAATACTTGAAGACCGCTTACGTTCAAGATTTGAAGGAGGAATGATAACCGATATTGGAAATCCTGATCTTGAAACACGTTTAGCTATATTACAAACCAAACTCAATGAAAAAAAATTCTTTTTAAATGATGACATTTTAAAATTTATCGCTGAAAATATTAAAAACAATATCCGTGAACTTGAGGGTGCTTTAAATAAATTAGTAGCAACTTTTGAGTTAAACAAAAAAACACCCACCATTGAAGAGACTAAAAAAATATTATCTTCGATTTTAGTATCAAAGCAGGAATCTGCTATAACAAAAAAAGATATTATTAATTCAGTATTGGGATTTTTTGAATTAACTAAGGAAGATTTAATGAGTAGCAGTAGAAAAAAAAAGGTAGCCTTGCCAAGACAAATTACTATGTTTTTATTTAAAAGAGAATTAAAAATGTCCTATCCGGAAATTGGAGAATATTTTAAAAGAGATCACACTACAGCACTCCATGCTTTTAATAAAATATCCAAAGATATACAAAATAATTCCAAAACAAGCATAGACGTAGAATTTATATTTAAATCTTTGCGTTAATAAAACACTAATAAACTGTGGATAAGTATCGTATACCTGTGGATAAGTGTGTTAATTATCTGTAAATTCATTATCAAAACCTGTTAATACTATTTATCCTATTTTTCCATTTCTTATTTATATCTATGTTATTAATTATTTATACCTAGGGTTATTGTAAGATTATGAACAATGTATTATTATATAATAACCTTAGTTTATAATATAAAATAGAGTTATCAACAGGTTTTTAACCCCTAATAATAGTAATAATAATTTATATATTTATATAAATATATTATTAACTACTACTATACACATGAAATTAGTTTGTACTCAGGAAAATTTTAAAAAAGCTATCTCAATTGTTGATAAAATAACTTCCAAGCAAATCACTTTACCAATTTTAAAAAATATTTTATTAGAAACTAAAGATGGAAGATTAATATTTTCAGCTACTAATTTAGAAATAGGTATAATAAGTAAAATAGGAGCTAAAATAGAACAAGAAGGAAAAATAGCGGTACCCTCTAAATTAATAAGTGATTTTATTATAAATTTACCAAAAGAAGAAAATATTGAAATAGAATTAAAAGGTCATATATTAAATATAAATTGTGGAAAGTATAAAGCTAAGATAAATTGTTTAGATTCAGAGGATTTTCCTATTATTCCAGAACGAAAAGGTGAAAATCAATTTACTATTACTAATAATAAATTTAAAGATGTTATTAATAAATCACTTAGTTCAGTTAGTTTAAATGATATACGAGTGGAATTTACTGGAATAAATTTATCTTTTTTTGATAATAAGATTTATTTTGCCGCTACGGACAGCTTTAGATTAAGTGAATATGAGGTTGAAATTGCTGAGAATGATATTTATAAAGAAATAAAAGATACTTCTGTGATTATCCCAGCTGAAACATTGCGAGAATTAAATAAAATATTACATAATGCTACTGAAGATGATGAGGTATTAGTAACTATTGAAAATAATCAAATATTTTTTGATGTAAATGATATTAAAATAGTTTCTCGTTTAATAAATGGAAAATACCCACCTTATAAACAGATAATCCCCAGTGAGTTTAAGTCGGAAATCTTAATAAATAAAGGTGAATTATTGCAATCAATTAAAATTGCTAGTGTTTTTACCAAAAAGACAGATGGAGAAATAAATATAGTTATTGAAAATGATCAGAATTTGGTGGTGAAATCAAGTTTGCAAGAATCGGGCGAAAATCAAACAGAGTTAAATATTAATAAAAAGGGTGAGAATCAAAACTTTGTATTAAATCCGAGATATTTATTGGATGGTTTAAATGTTATGGATTCATTTATGATTAAAATTATGGTTAATGATAATGTTTCGCCAATAGTTTTAAAAATAGTTGATGAAAAAAATGAAAAAACTGTGGATAATTTTATTTATATAATAATGCCTATTAGAAAATAAATAAATGAAAGTTATAGGAAAATTTCTTGAACATAAAAAATTAAAAAGAAAGCAAGACATAGATAGTGAAAGTGTTTTTTATATTTTAAAGAATATTATTAAAGTTAAATATGGAGAAATAGGTGCTTTAAATATTAAGCTTGATTATTATAAGGCAGGGGTTGTTTTTTTAAAGATTAATAATTCCAATTGGGCCAATGAGATTTGGTTAAATAAACAAATGATTATTGATGAAATAAATAAGAAACTAGGCGAAGATGAAATTAAAGATCTTAAACTTAAATAGAAATAAGTTTATAATATTTATTCTGATTATGTTTTCAGGATGTTTTTTGGCGGGGAAGATTCTAGGAATAGATAATAATGGAGATGTTGAAATTACAAAAGTAATGTACGATCCTTTAGGTGGTGATAATAAGGAGGGAGAGCTTTCTTCTTATGAAAAGGTCGAGATAAAAAACATATCCGGAGATAATGTGGATATTAGTAATTGGGAAATAAGAATTGGAAAATATTATAAACCATTTAAATTATTAAAAAGTATCCCTGCCAATAGTCGGGTTATTATTTATTTAGGAATTGGATTGGATGATAATATTAATTTTGAGAATAGTGAAGTAGCTTATTTATATTTAAACGAAAAGGGCAGTAAGTTGGGTGATTCTTATGGGGAAGTGGCTCTATATAATAATGATAGCAATAATGAAAACACTATTGTTGATTATGTTATATATAAAATACCCTTAGAGTATAAAGATTTATCAACAAGTTATGCGCATGCTGTGAGTGGAAAAATATGGATAAAGGAATGTTTTTTGGATGATTTAGTAGAGGGAGACGCTTTAATTGTGGAAAATAATAAATGTAAAGATTTTACATCCAAAGAAGATGAAGATAATAATCAAGAAAAATATGTTAACTATATAAAAATAAATGAGATTTTACCAAGTCCAAAAGGGAAAGATGATGAGGGTGAATATATAGAATTGTATAATTTTGGGAAAAAGGATATTGATTTAAACGAAAGTAAGGGCTGGATAATCGAAGATAGGGTGGGTGTGGAAAAAACAAATCCCATGGACAATAAATATAAAAAACTTTATTTTAACAAGTATTTAGGAGAAAAAATAATAAAAGCGGGTGTTTTTTTGTTAATAAGAGGGGAAAAAGATTTTAATTTTTCGCTCACGGGAGAAGATGAGCTTAAATTGATAAATCCAGATGGGGTTGAGGTTGATAAAATTAGCTATAGCGACGCAAGAGAGAACTTTTCGTATGGTTATTGTGAAAAAACAAACAAATGGCGCTGGAGCGAATTTCTGACGCCTGGGAGTAAAAATGAATTTAGGGAAGCTGGAGGGATAGAGATTGAAATAGATGAAGATGTTTATAGAAATGTTTATGCCAATTTTGAAGTGAGAGTTGGTGGAATTAAAGATAAAAACTTAAAGGTGAAGTGGGAGTTTGGGGATGGAAAAAATAGCTACAAAAACAAAACTCGGCACAAATATGCCAAAAAGGGAAAGTATATAATAAAATTAAGGGTTTTTGATGGAAGTGAGGATGTGAAAAAAGAATTTAACATAGAGGTGGTGGATTTTCCTGAGAAAAAAGTAAATATTGTGGCTATTAATCCTAATCCTGAGGGGAAAGACTCGGAAAATGAGTGGATAGAGTTAAAAAATAAATCAAAAAAGAAAATTGATTTGAAAGATTGGAGCGTGGCGACAGGTGTGAATAAGAAAAAACTAACAAATCATCCGATTTATGAAGAATTTATAATTAAAGCTGGTAAGATAAGGCAACTGACGAAAGATTTTTCTAAATTTTCTCTTAATAATGAAAAAGGATATATAGAGTTAAGATCTCCTGATGGAGAAGTTGTTTATGATTTAAAATATAAAAAAGAAGAAGGCATTGGCGAAAATGAAATTTTTAAGAAAAAAGATGGTGGAGGATGGGAATGGCTAAAAGGATTAGTAGTGAGCTTAAACAATAATGATGAGAAAGAAAATGAAAAAGAGTTAGTTAAAAGTATGGAAGTTGAAAAGGAGACTGGCGTAGAAATTGATAAAGGGGAGTTAGTAAGAGACATGACACCAGAAGATATTGGAAAATATTCAGGAAAAGAAGTTGAAAATATGATTTATAATTACACCAAAGAAGATTTAAAAAATATTCAGATAAAAGAAAACAGTTCTTTGGTATTGGAAAAACAAGTCCTGGGGGTGATAAATAATAAAGATAAGAAAATAAGAGAAGCGGGCGGTTTTTATTACTTTAATCCAGAATCAAAAATGGAAAAACATTATTTGTTAAAATTTTTTGAGAAATATTTTTCAAACTTAGTATGAAGGCTGAATTTAAAAGAATATAGGCGAGAAAGAGAAGAAATTTGCCAAAAAATAATTTTAATGTTAGAGTATGTTTATAATTAATTTTAAAAAATAATGTGCACATTGGTTTTTGTTTTAGGCGGAACGAATGTGTAACGAAAAAGTATGGCACTCACAACGAAGCAAAAAGTCAAAGCTACCAAGGAAGTAAAAAGACATGATAAAGACACTGGATCATCAGAATATCAAATTGCTCTTTTTAC
>DOKP01000076.1:44632-44762 GCA_003510795.1 Candidatus Moraniibacteriota bacterium
GAAGAGGATTATTAAAAATGGTTTCCAAAAGAAAGAAATTGATGGAATATTTAAAAAGAACAGATGAGAAAGCTTATAAAACTACTATTAAAAAATTAGGCTTAAAAGGATAATAAAAATTTCAAAAGAA
>DOKP01000057.1:0-461 GCA_003510795.1 Candidatus Moraniibacteriota bacterium
TTGCACCGTGGCATCAATTTCCAAATTCATCTCTTGGTTAAGTCGATTCCACATAATTCCCGCAATAAGAGGCATGTCTGATTTACTACCCGCTTCTCTTTGAATAATTGAAGCTAATTTTAACCCAGTAGTCCACAGAATATTTTGATTAGCAAATTGTCCGATATAAGGAGCAAACTGCTCATCAAAACGCCGAGTCATCCTCTTGGCAATATCCAATCCACTTTCATTTACTGGGATAAGATAAGTATCAGGAAAATATGTCCCTTCCAGATAATCCGCATTCATTTTGGTGTAAACTGTATTCCATTTTTCTAATTCTTCGTTATTCCAGCCTAAAGTTTCCGCTAAAATTTCGCCAATTTGCTCTTTCCGATAACCCTCGGGAATAGTCACCCATTTCATGTCAGTAGCAGAGTAAATTTTTCGCGCCACTTTCCAAACATTCATATTTTTAGATA
>DOKP01000057.1:513-848 GCA_003510795.1 Candidatus Moraniibacteriota bacterium
CCAAACATTCATATTTTTAGATATTCGATATCCGCCCGCCTCTACTTCCTTGTCTTTACTCTTAACATCTAAAATAAACTTAAAAACTTTTTTATTTCGGATAAATCCCTGACTTTTTAATTTATCCAACGTCTGCTCTTTTGTCTGTCTTTTATTCACGATAAACACATCCTCCGTCACATCTCTTTGCGGCGCACTAAAAAATAAATACCAAGCTACTCCCAAACTCGCCGCTATAAAAATAATAAATATTCCAATAGCTATAATGATTTTATTCTTTCTGGTCATATCTTTTATACAAAAAATTAAGTATTTCCCCTCTCCCCCTCTCTGAG
>DOKP01000057.1:933-6091 GCA_003510795.1 Candidatus Moraniibacteriota bacterium
GATGCCGATAGGCAGAGGGGGTGCATAAAAACATCTTTAAAATAATTTAAAAACTACTAATCAAATATATCTCAATTCTAACACTCTACGCCCCCAAAATCCAGAAAAAAATAATGTAACTATTCAGCCTTCTCCAAAACCAATCTTTCCTGCCGTCTCTGCGAGTAATTTCTGTACTCGGAAATTGCGTGGCAGTCTAAGTTTTAATGTAGAAATCCTGGATTGCCACGTCGGAGTACCGACTCGCAAAGACAAACCCTGTTTTATCTTTAGAGAAAACTGAATAATTACAAAAATATGTAAAAAAATTATAAAATTTACTTGACTTTTGCCGTTAAAATCTATATCCTTTTATCACCTAGCTCATTTGTTTATTTACCCACTTTTACAAAGGAGGTTCATCTCATGCAGCAAATCACTTGTAAAAAAACCATGTATTGGCGACAGGTTCCGCACTATTCTGGCTCTCTTACTGAAAGAAGTGAGCCTGATCCAGAACTCGTCGAAAGAGAGCAAATTACGGAAGTATTCACGGCTGGAAAAAAATATCCCATCACTATCCAAGTATGTGGAAGTGATTGTGGCGACGTGGATATTGCAATCAGTGCGCAAGGCAACGACGGAAATAATTATACTATACTGGTAGTTCACGATGCTCTTCTCTCGAATCGAAATGTCTCAAATAAATTTGTTTACAATTAAACATCTTCCCAACGAGGAATTCCCTAGGGCCCCGAAAAAAAATCGGGGCTTTATTATTTTATAAAAATTTCAATTAAATTCTCTCCCTCAAGCAGCTCCCCCGGCTCAATTGCAAACCTTGCTTTATTCATAAATTTTGTTTATATCAAAATAACTTTTTCATCTTCAATAAAAACTGCCTGCTTATCAGTTAGAGCGATTACGGATTCCTCTTTTCTTTTTTCTTTAAACTCCTGTACATTTTTTTCTTCTTCAGCGCTATAGTGCGGAGTTATAATATACGAAGTTAATCCCAATCCTGTTAAATCAATAAGATCTACGTCGTTTATATCTGCGTTACCAATTCCTGCCGCCTCAATATCTGGTCCAGCAATAATTGAACCGGCACTTACTCCGATATAAAATTTGCCACCCTTTACTGCTGAAATTAAAACTTTATCCAAACCAGTCTTTCTCATCCTATCCAAAATATAAAAAGTATTTCCCCCGCAAACATAATAAACATCATATTCCATCAAACTAGAAAGATCTTTTTCTTCGGAAATATTTATTTCATCATGCTTGAGTCCTATTTCCCCCAGTTCTTTACGATAATAATCCATCCACTGCCAGTCACTCTCATCTCTAATGGTGTGAATCAAGCAGACTTTTTTATCTTTTAATGTATCAAATTGAGAAATAAAAAAATCTACAATTTTTCTGCTAGTCATCCCATCAGAAGTAAGTAATAGTTTCATAAAATTATTTTTAAATATTAACCTTTTCATATCTTTATTTTATCACTCTGTGCCTCCAAAATCCAGCACAAAAAAATAAACGGCAGCTTCGCATTGTTGCGATTCTGCCGTCTCAGCCAAATAAAATTATTAGGGGATTATTCCTAGCATGGTAAAGGAAGATAAACTCCTGACCATTTTCTCTGGCCATGGCTCTTTTTGGTAATTTTAACCAAGGTTTCTATTTTCTCTATCTCTACTCCACTTTCTCTAGCATTTGAATGAAGAAATTTTTCCACTGTCGGAGCTTCAATGGTGGGAGTGAAACTGAATTCAACTTCTCTGACACTTCCTCCTTTTAGGATAACCTTGGCGTTATAAACACCTTCAGCGTGCTTCGACTTCTTATCTTTTGGCTTCCAAGTTCCAATAAACTTAGAACCATCTAGGAAATCAACAGCAAACTCCGTCGTCTTACCTGCTAGTAGTTCACGAAATTTATCTATTGCCTCCTGTATCCAAAGATCTTCCTCCTGCAATAATCTTGGTTTATAACCTCCACCTTTTTCCCAATAGGTGCCGTCATGCCAATAAACAATTTTCCTCTCTTCTTTTCTTCCTCCAGAACAGCAACTTTTTTCTAAAAAAGTACGCACCCCCATACAGCGCTTCACGGTGGGAATTTTTTCAAGAAAATCCCAAACAATATATTTAGCACCAAATCTAAATTCGGGATCATCTTGGATTAAATCCAAAAAAACATAATCCCCTTGGAGCAATTGATTGCCTTTGGCATAAAACCAAGGAGTTAAAATTCCGCATTCCACTTTTCGCAAAAAACCTTTTTGCTTAAGAATATGTTCATGATCATATGAACTTACATAATGCCTCCACGCTTTTTTTGCATTCTCTATTGTATCAAATTCAAAAAAACAAGTTTTATCGTGAGGAACGTACTGATAAACCACTGTTCCACAACGACCATCTGGAGGATTTTTTATTTCCAGAACTTCGATGTAACTATTGCTCCCTCCCGCATACTCATGCTGAACAATGTCATATCGAGTATGTTTTTGAAAAATATCATTTTTAACTACACCCGTTATCGGCAAACTAAGAAAGTTTACCTCTTCGATAGCTTCTGCTATGCGATCAATATCATCGGGGTGAGCAGCAAATTGAATAATTTGGCCTGAAGCTGTTACAACTTCTCTGGAAATAAAAAGATTCAAACATTCCTTCTTGCGATTATTTTTCATGATTTCTCCTTCGCTTGAATTTTATTTAAGAATTATATTTTTTAGAGAAAAATTAAACATGGCAAAGAGCTTTTTTGCGTTTTCACTAGTTTACAATTTTAACATTCAGTACCCGAAAAAGCAAGTTTATAGAGTTAACGAGTAAAACCTAGAATAAAAATTCCCGCTATTGCCAGCCCGGCTGACAGGAGTTTTCTGGTTGTCCCCTTGGTCTGTTTCAAAACAAAGAACTCAAATAAAATAATAAGAAATATTTGAGAATTATTAATAGCATCAATGCGCCCCACTTCTCCTCCAAAAGTATAGGCAGTGAAAGTAAAAAAATTATACAAGAAATACCCAATTGCCGAAATCATAATCGGCTTATAAGCAGAAAAATCTTTTCCCCTGATTGAATTTATAATTTTATTTCTTCCCATTATGAAACCCCAAACAGCTATCATTAGAAATGACCAAAAAATATAAATTAGTGGGTGAATATTTGATACAATACTTTTATCTAATACATAGAGTATTCCAAAAATAATTCCAGCCACCAGTCCACAGAAATGATTTTTCTCCAAAAGAATGTTTTTATAATTTACTGCGATAATAGCCGATAAAACTAAGCCGATTCCGATAAATTTCAAATAATTAACTGACTCGGAAAAAAATATAATCCCAAAAAAAGTAGAGACTACCGCAGACAAAGAGACGAAAATTGTTGAAATACTAATATTTTTTACCTTAAAGCTTTTTAAATAAAGAATCATCACCAAAGATCCCAAAAAACTAACCAACAAAATCTTTGGGAAAATTGCTATGTTGAAAATAGAAAAAAATTGGTCAGATAAATCAAATATAAAAATAAAAGGTATGGTAAGAATTGATTGAAAAAGAAAAGTAAAAACAGCGCTAGCTCTAGCGCTAAAAGGGTTTTTTGAATTTAATAAATGTTGTTGTGTCAGCTCCGCTACAGCTAGCGCAAAAACTGAAAGAATACTAAAAATAAACCAAGTCATTTGTTTGTTTAACGCTAAAATATTATACTTTAATTCTACCATCCCACACTCCCAAAATCCATACAAACAAAAAAACCGCTAAATTAATTAGCAGTTTTTTGTTTGATAAAGCTTAACCAACTAAGCTTTTATAGTTTCTGGCCCAGTATTGAATTTGTGAGGCATACCATTCATACTGGCTTGAAGTTGATCCGGAGAGATACATCTTCGAAGCATTTCTTTCCGCCCACACATCGTGTTCGACTACGCCAGGAACGTCAGCTACTTTGAGCGCGATTGCTAGCACCCCATGGCGCACGTTCCAAGGATCAGGATTATCTGTCCCGACAATCTCTGAAATTTCATCTTTGTATTCCATCCAGGTATCGGGCATGAATTGTGGAATACCCATTGCTCCACCAGTTCCTGCATAAGGAGGGTTACAAGAAACTTTTAATTTCTCATAATCATATCCCAAGTTATCCGCGATATCCTGGATAATTTCTTTTCGTTCTTGAAAAGTTTCCCAAGCCTGTTCGCTCAAAAACCCTCTTTGATGAGAATTTTGCGCACCCTCCACCACCTCTTGGAAAGTACATTGTCCGGTATTTTTTCCCAAGTTAGATTCAACCACCAGCATCCCCATTAAAAAGTCTTTGCGTACCCCGGTTATCCGGCTGGCAAATTCCACTTGTTTCTCAACTTCTTTTGGATCAGGATTATTATTGGGAATCTTTTTCCCTTCTGCTATTATTAATCCTCGTTTTTCTACTATTTGATCAATTTTATTATCATCGGAATCCTTGGCCTGAATCGAAGCGATCGGCACAAGACCCAGCAAAATAATCACATACATTAAATTAATTAAACGTCTACTTATTTTTTGTCTACAAATATGTTTACTTTTAATAATTAGCTTGCCCTCTCAATTTACCCCATCTCAAGCTGAGACAAGGCACCTAGGGCTATTAAATTTCTATTCAATTGTACTATGCCAATAAAAAAATTCCTTATGGGAATTATATCTTTATGGTGCTGTCTATTATACCCTTTTTACCAAATCTCGTCAAGTTTTTTTGCTCTACAGTTAAACTTTACATTTATTAAGATAGTTGTGAAAATTTTTAAGATCTCCAACCTAAGGACATGGTCATCAATCAAAAGCCATCCGTCATCAAAGTTAAAATGTACTTCGATGGCTAATTGCGGATGACCGAAGACTTTGAGTACTTTAATATTGAAATGTTATTATGTTAACGTACTAAAGTGTATTAAGTTCTTCTAATATCACTTTTTTGTCATTCCAAGGAATTTTTTTATCACCCACCACCATTGATTCCTCAGCACCCATCCCTGTTACTGCGATGATATCATCGGCTTGAGCAATATTTAAAGCAAAACGAATTGCTTCTCTTCTATCCATAATCCTCCAGCAATTCGCCCCCTCTATTTTCTTTTTATTGAAAATTATATTATTAGAAATTGATTTGAAATTTGAAAT
>DOKP01000057.1:6261-6417 GCA_003510795.1 Candidatus Moraniibacteriota bacterium
GGTTCATCATTAGTCACGATAACAAAATCCGCATATCGCGCCACAATCTCTCCGATAATCGGCCTCTTGCCACGATCTCGCTCTCCGCAAGCGCCAAAAACTGCGATAATTCTAGCTTCGGGTTTTTTAATTTTTGCCAGTAAAGAATACAATTTT
>DOKP01000058.1:0-3425 GCA_003510795.1 Candidatus Moraniibacteriota bacterium
ATGCCCAAAATCAAAAACTCCTTTTTTATACAAGGCACGAAGAATACGGCAGTGACTTAATATAGTTCTCCATAAATTCAAAATCTATTTCATTGTCGCCATTAACAGGCAAGCTAATAACTTCCTGCTCAAACCTCTTTAATCTAACTTGTCTGCCGTAGTCATATTTTTTAGCTAATTGCTTAAATATGGTAACTAAAAACAAATTGACATGCTTATTTAAATAATATTTTTCGTAATTTTTATTTTTAAATAATAAAGTATGGATATTATCATCACTAAAATAATCAAATTCTTGATAAAAAACATTGCAGAACATATCAATTGTTATTTTATTTTTAAACATTTTCTTTTTTGCCTCAAATGTTTCGTAGTTGATGAAGCTCGATATTCCATTATTAACAGATGACGCAGTTAATAAAGGGACATCTCCTTCAATCCGATCAATCACAACAAGCCGTTCACCCTTTTGAATGGGATTAAAAATATCACTTACTTTAAACTCTTTCCATGTTGATGTGTTTAATTCGATTTTTCTATCTAAAAATGCTTTAGATGTAATTCTTTGTTTGTTTAATATTTCAGAGAATGTTAGCTCATCTATATCCTTGTCTAACAAATCTAGCTCTCTTTTAATTGAAAAAATAATGTGTCTTTTTACTAAATTAGTAAAATCTTTTTCCAATAGATTGTTATAATTTGTTTTTGAGTGAGCTTGAATTATCCACTCATCATCAATATTGATTTTTTTATAAACCAAATTTATTGAATCATTATATTGATTTGGATTATTTATTTTCTTTAGTGTTTCTTTTTTTATTGCGTTCCATTTATTTAAAGCGTCTGTTCTTCCTTTATTTTTTGACAACACAAATCCATCATTTTTTAAGTCATAAAAGACAACTTTATTATTAGCGTGCGGCTTGTTTGTTTCAAAAATAGCGATTGCCGTATGAGTTGAAGCATTGGGCTGAAACAACTCGCTAGGCATATTAATAACATATTTTAATGTATGTTTTGCTATGATTCTATTTCTATCAACTTCGTCTTTAAAATAAACCGAGAGAGGGGCTATAATAATTCCATACCTGCTACAACAATCCAACATCTTTTCTAAAAATTGTATCTCTTTCTTAGTCGGATTAGTTTTATTGTCCTTGCCACCATAAGGTGGGTTTACAAAACCTATGGTGGGTTTTTCTTTCAAAC
The DNA here is from genome assembly GCA_003510795.1 of Candidatus Moraniibacteriota bacterium. Taxonomy (GTDB): domain Bacteria; phylum Patescibacteriota; class Minisyncoccia; order Moranbacterales; family UBA9337; genus UBA9337. The sequence continues at coordinate 1,210 of DOKP01000058.1, forward strand.
TATCTATGATATTGCTAGTTTCTTCTGAAAAAAAATCTTCATTAAAAATTTGCGACTTGCCATCCCCCCTAAAGAGCATGTTTGAAATTGCCAAAGAGTACATGGTGCTACTTTTCTCAAATCCAATAAGCTGTTTTGTTTTTATGTTTTTAATTCTTTGATTCTTATCTGGTAAGTTTGATTTTTCGATTTCAGCAACTAATTTATTCATGCCAGCAATCAAGAAAGCACCCGTTCCGCAAGCAGGGTCAAAAATCACATCATTTGTTTTTATTTCCACAAGGTCAGTAAACAATGTGGTTATATGATTCGGAGTTAAGACAATACCTTTTTTAACATTTGTTATTCCAGCATATCTCAAAAATTCCTCATAAAATTTACCTATTATATCGTAAGAGGTTTTTTTCTTAAACAAAGGAATCACCTTTTCTTCAAGTTCCTTTAATATATCCTTCAATATGCTTGTGGAATTTAAATCATTGTCTGTTTTTATAAATGTTAATTCATTTGTCAGAACCTCGATTTTATTCTTATCAATATTTTCACTTTCTAAAATATCACTTATTGTAGTCGGTATATTTCTGATAATTGTTGAGGCACTCCAAGAACTATAACTATTTTTAAAATCAGCACCGCTTTCTCTTGGGTATAAGCAAATCATCAAGGCACTTAGCAAAACAGGTCTTTTTTGAGAGTCTAGATTTCTTAATAATCTATTGATTTCACTTGAAGACTTTGAAATATCGTTAGCTATTTTTTCCAAGTCAATGTTATCAAAAAATGCAAGATAATCTTCTTCCTCTAATATTTCATTTTTATTAATATTTTGAATTGTGTTACTCTCAACAATATATGTATCCAGTCTATGATTATATTCGTCATTAATATCACCCGAAAAAGCAATCCCGATAATTTTCCAATCCTTTAAATATTTTTTCGTGGTTTCTTTTTCAAGATTTAGTTTCTCTTGTCTAAAAAAAGATAAATAATGTTTTACACCATCAACTGCAAAGTCCATGGGCTTGTCACCGTTTTTCGAAATATGATTTTTTACGTGATCTTTGTTTTCAATTAGGATTAATAGCTTCTTGTTTTCATTCACATAAATTAAATCTGGATAGCCATATCCTCCAGTTCCTTTTTTGCTTGTTTTATCTAAGATTTCTTGAATGTACCTATTTTTTTGTTTCTGAACCGTCCAGCTCTCGCTATAAAGTCTATTTTCTTTAATATAATTAAACAAGTCAATGTCAGTTTTCGCTTCATTTTTTCTTGATATTGGCATATTTTTATTAGTAGGCTAGCTTAATTTAAAACTAACTATATTATAGCTTAAAATTAGTAAAAAAAGAAATTTTAAGACCAACTCACGATTGGCTTCTTAATTACATATTTGACCACTCCATTTATCAAAAACTTATCCATTTCATGAATAAAAATAGTCGGATGATTTTCAGTTGATTCGGAATTTAAAGAAATAATCTTATTTTTGGAATCTATTAATAATTTTTTTATATTCGCGCAATTATCTATAATTGCCAATATATAGTCATTGGGTTGTGGCTGTTTTTTTGAGTCCACAATCACATAATCGCCATCTTCAATATTTTGTCCGTTGACATTGGCTTTGTTCATTGAATTTCCAGACGCTTTGATTGCAATTAAGCTATCTCCAGCCTTAATGATATTTTTTGAAACTTTGATATAGCCTTCCAAATTTTCTTCCGCAAAAATATTAGCATCGCCACAATTTGCCGAGCCTAAAACAGGGATTGCAGAAAACATCCCTTTTTGTGGCTCTTCATTGTCTGTGCGTTTGATTTCGCCAGTTTTTTTATCAATTTTAATAAAACCGCTCTCTTCAAGTTTTTTCAAATGATAAGACACTTTGAATGGGTGTGGCTCTCCAATCAATCTTCCAATCTGTCTAAGCCCATCCCTCTTCAAATTTATTTCATTGGCGAAATTTAATATTTTTTGTTGAATTTGATGCATATTTTTTAACTTGCTATATAATATGGATATATCCATATTATATAGCTTTGTAATTTATTTGTCAAATATTTTGCAAAAGCGTCAAATCGTTGACAGCCCACTGATATCTTGCTAAAATAGAACTACAAATCTTCAAATACAAAACGAGGTCTTGTGAACCCCGCTTGAAAATGTGTGGTTGATTATCCGCACAAACAACTTTAATAATTAAAGGATAGCAT
>DOKP01000058.1:3493-3938 GCA_003510795.1 Candidatus Moraniibacteriota bacterium
AATTAAAGGATAGCATATTTTCAATTTTTGAGGAAATTTATTAATCATTAATTTTAAAAAGTGTCATGTATAGAAAAGAACAGTGGTCTAATGAAACAATTTCAGCCGTTTGGAAAAAAGGACAAATTGTTGGCACTAACGACCCTAATGTCTACAGAAAAGATGCTTGCGGTGCATTTATGCAATTCGATAAGCATGGCGACAGAGATGCAAAATATGGATGGGAAATCGATCATATTGTGCCAGTAGCACATGGAGGAAGCGATGTTATGTCTAATCTGCAGCCATTGCATTGGAAAAATAATCTTGAAAAAGGAGATTCATCGCAATTAAAATGTGCAGTGAGAGATTAAAAAATTCACTGAAAAACATTCAAAATAAAACTGCCTTTGGCGGTTTTATTTTATATTTTAAATAAATCGTCTTTTTTGCGATTCCAGGAGCA
>DOKP01000060.1:0-10471 GCA_003510795.1 Candidatus Moraniibacteriota bacterium
GCTTAGTTATTATTGAAAAACTACTTCTTCTGGTAGTAGATTTTTTTATAATTACCGGGTCATCTTTGGTTCCGTTAATTTCCAGTTCTCCTTCGACTATAAAATCAATATATTCATCATTAAAAACAAGGCTTGTGCCTGCCTCAATGACATACTTTGTTCCTTGGGGTATTAACACATTTTCTACAATATTATTAAGATCAACATCCTTTATATCAGTTGCCTGAGCAAATTGAACTTGCTGGAAATTTGTAAAAGACTGAGGAGAAATCGGAGCCAGAGAAAAGGCTGCGATTAATAAAAATACTATTGTTTTCTTTAATATTTTTTTCATATTATTTTTAAAAAATTAATTTATTATACAAAAAACGCACTTAAAGGTGCGTATTTTATCTTATATTTTCCAAGTAACTCTCCAATATCACCCTAGCTGCTTCGGCATCGTCGAGTTTAATTTTTTTTGACCCAGCCTCAATCAAGTTTTTTTGCGCTGACTGCGTACTAAAGATTTCATTTTGAAAGATTATTTCTACCCCCGTCGCTTCCTTAATCTTCTGCGCCATTTTTTTTCCTAAAAAAGTTTTACCCTCTTGGTCGAAATAAACCGGCACGCCCATCACTACCACCGAAATATCTTCTTTTTTGATTATTTCCGCTAACTGAGAAATTATATTTTTGTCATTTTTTAGCGCGCCATAAGCAAAAGCCATCTTGGTCTCGCCATCAGCCAGAGCCAGTCCAATCTTAGATTCGCCCCAATCAATCCCCAAATAATTTTTTATTTCCTCCATAATTTATAAAATATAAAAATTCTCTCACTTTAACATTGAGATTGCCACGCAATTTGAGAGTACTCAAATTACTCGCAATGACACACCTCCTCTATTTGTTCTTTGTTTTAACGCTTATTTGCTTTAATGATTATTTGCTTAAATGTTAACATGCTAACGTGCTAATATGATTATTCCGTCTCCGTCAAAATCTCCACGCCCTCTTTGGTGATCAAAATCGTATTTTCCCAGTGCGCGCTCAGTGATCCATCACGGGTTTCAAAAACCCAGCCATCTTTGCCCAACTTAGTTTCAAAGTCTCCTACATTTATCATGGGCTCCAAAGCAAAAGTCATCCCCGGCTCCAATTTAAATTTGCAACAACCTCTCTCGTAATAGTTAGGTATTTGAGGATATTCATGCAACTTTTTTCCAATTCCATGCCCCACTAAATTACGCACCACTGAAAAACCGTTTTTCTCGACGTATTTTTGCACCGCTTTGCAATAACGATTTAATTTTTTTCCTGCTTTAATTTCAGCCACTCCTTGATAAAAAGATTCCTTTACTGTGTCAATAAGTTTCTGTTTATCTTTATCAATTTTTCCTACAGCAAAAGTTCTAGCCATATCAGTGTGCATGCCTTGATATTGCATACCGATATCAATTTTAAAAACATCCCCATCTTTTAGGATAACTTCTTTTTTGGGAATGCCATGAACTATTTCACTATTAATTGAAGCGCAAATCGAAGCAGGAAAAGGTTTTTTCCCGCCTCCATAACCTTTGAAAGATGGCGTGCCATCTGCTTCTAATATTAATTTTTCGGCTAACTTATCAATCTTATCCGTGCTTGCCCCCGGCAAAACATTTTTCTCCAATTCTTCCATAATAAAAGCCAGTCTTTTCCCTCCCTCTCGCATCGCCTCAATCTCCTTTTCTGTCTTAATATTAATCATATTTGTTCATATTAGCATGTTAGCATTTTAGCATGTTAACATTTCAATATTTCATAATCTTATTTTATTGACTCTATTGAATGCCAAAGCATAGCTCCAATTTCATCAGCCAAAATAAATGCTTCTTTATATTCTTTATCGTCACAGTAACCTTCATCTAAAGTAAATTGTAATAAATATTTTGATTCTTTTAAAGATCCATATGAAATTTCCCAGAAGTTTTTCTTTACGGCATCTCTTTTTCTGGCAAAGCCCTCAATATAGTTAAGTATAACTGAAAGAGCAGATCTTCTTAATTGAGAAGTTGATCCGTACATTTCTTCTTTGGGAAATTTTTTTGTAATTTTATAAACAAGATGCGCATATTCATCCATCTTATTTTTCAATTTTTTAGAAAATTCATTTTCCATGATCTATTCAATTCTTATGTTAACATGTTAAAATGCTAAAATGTTATCGTGATTAAAAGCCTTCATAATCCCGCATCACCATTTGTCCTTCTATCTGTTTAACCATTTCTATAACTACAGAAACGGCAATTAGAATGCTGGTTCCACCTACAGTCAGGGCGCTAATGCCAGTAAAGCCTTGGATAATCAAAGGCAATACAGCAATTGCTCCCAAAAAGATTGAACCCGAAAGTGTAATTCGATTTATTATTCTGCTTAAGAATTCTGCCGTCGCATTGCCCGGTCTTACTCCTGGCACATAGCCGCCTTGCTTTTGCAGATTCTCAGAAATTTTATTTGGATCGAACACAACTGCAGTATAGAAATAAGTGAATAATACCACCATAATAAAGTAAGCGCTTCCGTAAAACCATTGATTTTGGAATAATTGACTGACAAATCTGGCCACTTGCGCCACAGTTTCCTTGTCTGAATTCACAAAAAAATTAGCAATTAAGCCCGGGAAAAGCATAATCGAAATCGCAAAAATTATCGGAATCACACCAGCTTGATTTACACGGAGAGGAAGGTGAGTTGAAGTTCCACCAAAAGTTTTATTGCCTCTAATTCTTTTAGCATAAGAAATCGGGATATTTCGCTGGCCTTCGTTGACCATTACCACTCCCGCGATTGTGATTAATCCCACCAAGACAAACAGGATATAACCGAACAGATCGGTAGAATCAAAGGTAGCTGCAATCTTTGAAATTGAACCCGGAAGACCAGCCACAATTCCGGCAAAAATTATAATTGAAACTCCATTTCCGATTCCTTTTTCAGTTATCAATTCACCCAACCACATCAAGAATATAGTGCCAGCAGTCGCTACGACTAGAATATTAACCATTTCAAAAGTTGATAAATCGCTAATTACATTTTGGCTTTTTAATAAATTTATCATTGCGAAAGTTTGCACTACTGCCAAAGGCACAGTTATCCAGCGAGTCCACATATTGAATTTTTGCCTGCCAGCCTCGCCTTCTTCTTTTTGTAATTTCTCCAATTTAGGAAAAATCATAGTCAAAAGTTGCATAATAATCGAAGATGTTATGTAAGGACCTACTCCCAAAAGCACAATGGAGATATTGGACATTCCTCCTCCCGAAAAAGCGTTTATCATCCCAAATAACTGATTGTTTTCAAAAAAGCTCTTTAATTGACTCAAGTCCACTCCCGGAAGCGGAATATTGGCTGCCAATCTAAAAACCACCAACAACGCTATTATAAATAAAATTTTGCCCCTTAGTTCCTTTATTTTAAATATTCTTGCTATTTTTTTTACCATATTTTTACCGCTCCGCCAGCTAACGCGACAGATTTAATTATTTAATAAATTTAAACTCAAACTCCATTCTCTACTATAAGAGTAATAAACCCATAATAACCCCAAACTTCAACTTTTTCAAGAGGAAACCCAAAGGGTCATCAGTCATCCGCAAACAGTCATTAAAGTATCAGTATAATTTATTAATTGATAAATTAAATCTAGCAAAAATTACTCGATGACTTTTGACTTGATAGCCTATCTCTTTGCCTTACAAACTTTAAAAACTTTAAGAACCTTAAAAACTTTATCTCTATTTCTTTTCCTTCTTATTAATAAAAAATAAAATAAACAGCGGAGCGAGCATCCAAAAAATTCTCGCGTACTCCGAAACATACAAGTTATAAATATCAATAGAGATAAATTTCAACAATGTTGTTTTATCCCAAAAAGATATAAGGACACTAAAGATAAGACCGGCTTCAAAAAAACTCATTACAAATAGTCTCCAAAAAAAACTCCCTCCCGAGCCGGAAATATGAATATCGAAAAGGTGGCTATCCACCATAGTCAAAACTATCACCGCTACCACAAAAAACAACAGCGCTACGATGGAGTGCGGAAGAAAAATATCTTTGGGCATAACTGTCAAAACCGCAATTGCAATGTACACGTTGATCAAAACATTTATCAGTCTAAAGCGGCCGATAAGCATTCCGAAAGCCACGCTAACCAAAAGAAAAAAAATAACAAAAGATATATCTCGCGCCAAGATATCCGGTAATCCAAATTTCATAAATAAATCTTCCAGTGCAAACATTTTGTTTGAGAAAAATTAATTTTGTTACATAACTCCTCAGTATGTCCCACTCATATTTTTTTATTTTGCTTGTCTCTGCGAGTAATTTGAGTACTCTCAAATTGCGTGGCAGTCTAGCTAAATGCTTTTTGATAGAACTGGATTGCCACGTAAATTTTGAGTACAAAATTCACTCGCAAAGACAGTCCTGTTTTTAGTCAGTAAGGATCTAATTTAAATAAACCACCTTACTTTCTATTCTACCAAAAGAATGGGTTTTTTAAAAATAAAAACAAAAAACTAGCTTTTTCATTAAGCTAGTTTTTATTGTTTACTTTCAGCAAGGCATTTTATTTTTTTATCACACAACAATCGAATGTAAAGAGAAATTGTTTTCTGGCTAATAATTTCCCAATTATATTTATTTTCGATTAATTTTTTAGCCCCTTCACTGTCAATCTCTGGATTGTTTTTTCCGTTAATCAACTTGTCTAGCTTTTTCTTCAAATCAGTTACATTATTAGTTTTGAAACTTTGAGCGACTTCTCCTGCTACATCCAAATTCTCCTGAATATCACTAATCAATATCGGCACACCATAACTCATCGCCTCCAAAAGAGAAATAGATAATCCTTCGGTTTCTGAAGGTTGGACAAAAAGACCGGCATTGGCAAATATTCCATTTAGTTCTTCCCCTGTTAAACTTCCGGTAAAAATGATATTTTCATTATTTCGAGCCGAATCCTTTAACTCATGTACATAATCATCTGTGTAGAAACCATCTCCTACGATTACTAATTTGAAATTATTTGAAATTTTAGACTCCATATCTAATTTCTTGAAAGCCTCTATTAGATGATGTGCTCCTTTATGTTTAACCAATCTCCCCACAAAGATAACGTATTGTCCTTTTTTCAAATTCCATTTAGCTAAAAATTTATCGCTTATTGCTTTTTCTGTTCGCGTGCCATTAAATATTATTTCTGGATCAATACCATATTTATCCTTGGCATATTGGGCTAGAGAATTGCTCACTGTTATAGTTTTATCCGGCACATTGCAAATCATCCACTCTCCCAGTTTTAAAGCTTTCTGCGCAAACCAACTCCACTTCTTATGATAATAATCCTGGCAATGGAAAGTGGCAATCAATAACGTTTTTCTTTTGAAAAACTTTATTATCCAGCTCAAAAGAGAAGGTCCAATAGCCTGATAATGCACCACGTCATAATTTTGAAATAACGCGTGCACTGAAGCTAAAAAAGTATGGCTAATTGCATCTAGATTTTTTGTCGCAATACTAGGCAGATGAATCAATTTGACTCCTTTATATTCTTTTAGATTTTTATCAGTATAATTATTTCTCACATAGACAAAAACCTCATGTCCGCTTTTAGCTATTTCACTAGCTAACTCCTCGACATGTCTTTCCACCCCGCCAAATCTGACAGGTATTCCCTTTTGTCCGATGAAAGCTATTTTCATATAATTTAAGCTAAATTAATTTAACCGCTTCTCTTGATTGGTCATTAGTTTCTTATTGGGTTGGAGATTCTGCCATTTTTATTCTCAGAAAAACTATTGTTATTCTCTATTGTCAAACCTGCGAAATTTAAATTTTCAGCAGAATCTTTGAATATTTTTGCTATTCCGAATCTATCATTTTTTGAAAAATTATTTTTCTTAATAGATGCCCAGCCAGCTACTCCATCATATCTCACTTCCAAACCATCCTTATCATTTTTATAGAAATTATTTTTAGTAATAGTTATATCTGATTTATCTAATCTCAATTTAACCCCCACTCCGTCATTTTGATTAATTTCGTTATTTTCAATATAAGCTTGGACTGATTTTTCCATATCTATTCCATCTAACTCATTATCAAATATTTCATTGTCTATAATAACTAAGCGTCTCCTTTCGGAATAAATTCCACTTTTTTTGTTTTCGTAAATTTTATTATTTATAATATTAACTTTCCTGTCTGAAGATTTATTTCCATTTTCAATTTTAATGCCGTCTCCTTTTGCATCTCTTATCAAACAATCTGAAATGGTTATTTCTCCTTTGCCGGTATCTTTAATCAATACCCCATTTTTTCCACCCTCAATAGTTAAGTCCGTTATCTCTGTTTTGTTTTCCAAAGTTACAGCCGGAGCTGATTTACTTTCCGCTTTGAGAATAGACTTTTTTTTGTCTTTCCCGCTTATCTTTATATTATCAGATACGACAATGTTTTCAATATAAACACCCTTGCCAACTATTATTTTAGTTTTCCCGTTAGCTTTTTCTATAGCTTTGCTAATTGTTTTGTAAGGATGTCCGAATGACCCATCTTGGGTTCCGCTGGCATCATCATCAACAAAAATTTCTTTTGTTCCACTGGCCCAAGAAATTATCGGCAAGATAAAAACTGCCAGTAACAAGGCAACTCCCGCCAATTCAGCTTTCTTTGTGATTTTCATAACATTTTTCATAATTTATTACTTATTTTTAAATGACTTAATAGTCTAACTGAAAAAACCTTATTTGTCAAATACTTTTCGCCTTATTCTCATTTATACTCCTAATTTTTTGGATTTCTTTTCTGTATATTTCCAGTAATTTTTTTAAATATTTTTTCTCGTTAAAGGATTCCCTCAAAAAAAATCTCCCCGTTTCTCCCATCGCCTCATTTTTGTCCGCATTATTTAAGAGATATTTAATTTTTTCTGCTAACTCGACATAATTTTCTATCTCAAAAGTAAATCCTGTTTCGTTCTCCTTGATTAATTCGCTTATTCCTCCAGTTTTTGCTCCCAAAACTGCTTTCCTGAACGCGTATGATTCCAATATTGTATAAGGAGCGTTTTCATACCAAAGCGACGGCACCACTACGAATTGAGCCCCTATAATTATTTTTCTCAATTCTTTTTCTGATTTATAACCGATAAAATCAACTTTTTTTTCAAGGCCTAATTTTTTAGTTAATTCTTTTAATTCGGCGCTAGCTGGTCCTTCTCCAGCTATTTTTAGGCTAGTATCATTATCGCCGATATTGTCAAAAGCTTTGATTAAACAATCAATTCCTTTTTCTTTTGACAGCCTGCCGAAAGATAAGATGTATTTTTCTTCATTTATTTTTTCATCGTCAAGAGATAAATCGTTATTTTTTAAAAAATTTGGCAAATAAACTACTTTTTTTGAATTAATGCCACTGCTAATTAGAGTGTTTCGCATGAAATGACTCGGCGCAATAAAAATATCTATTAAATCGTAATATCTTTTCCACTTTGCCCAGTAAGATTCTAGCATCATCACAAAGCTTGCTAAATAAGAATCTTTAATGCATTTATTTAAAGCACATTGATAGTATTTTCCACCAATGCATTTCTCACATATACCTTTGCTATTAAACAACTTATAATTAGGGCATACTATCTTATAATCATGCACCGTCATTATTACTGGGATATTATATTTTTTAAAAACTTTTAATATCGCCGGAGAAAAATGATGACTAATATTATGCACATGTACTATATCAGGTCGATTGTTTAAGATGATTTCTTTTAAGGCTTTAATTGCTTGACGATTATAGAAGATATTAAAGCCATTCTTAAAATTACTTAATTTCATCTCTATTTCATCGATGAAATAATCATTTTTTTTAGCTTCAACATTTTTATTATTTTCAGTTGAAAAAACGTTCACTTCGTGATTATTTCTTCTCAAGAGTTCTACTAAATCAATAAAATGAGTTTCACTTCCACCTCGCTTATAATAAAATTTATTTATTTGAAGTATTTTCATAATTAAACTTAAATTTTAAATCCCAAAAATTTATGCCAAATAATCCATATAATAACCCTCACATAATGCTTCTTAATTGATTGCCTAGCTGTACAAACCATCCAACTCTTTTCACATCCAGTCAAATCAGTTTTAGTTTCACTTTCTATATTGTCTATATTTTTTAAATCACCAATTCTTTTATTGGAAACATCACAAGGATAAATAACTCCCTGGGGGTTAATAAAAATATTCAATATTCCTGAATAATCTGGCAATACTCTGGTTTCTTTTTGAATAAATTCCCTAGCGCCATAAGCAAAATAAGCTCTTCCCCAATTTTTATAGTTCCAAGCAGAAAGTTCTTTATCTATCAACCAATTTAAAGCTTGAATTATCTCAGTCTTATCTTTTATTGCATTATCTTTGCCGAAATAATTTTCACTTGAATGCACCACAGTCAAACTAAGTTCTGTGCCTAATTTTTTGGCCAAATAATAAACTTCCAAAAGCTCTTCGGAATTATATTCACCAATTGTAAAACCAATTTTAATATTTTTAACTCCGACTTTTTTTAAATTAACTATAGTATCAATGGCTTTTTCGAAACCATTTTCAATGCCTCTAATTTTACTATGCGCCTCCCCAATTCCATCAATAGAAATAGCTACTCCGATATTGGGCATAATTTTCACTATCTTTCTCATTCGAGAAACGATTAAATCCGTAGCAAAACCATTACTTGAAATCACTATATTGGCCTTAGCACATCTATTCTTCATCACATCAACTATCTCACTTAGATCTTCTCTCAAGAATGGTTCGCCTCCGCTAATATTGATGTCTTTCAAATTCTTTGGCAAATGCAAAAAATCTTGAGGCTTGATTTCTCCAAAGTGCTCTCTTATTTTCCAAATGTTACACATCCGACAACGTGAGTTGCATTTATAAGTAACCGCCACAACAACCTCTTTTATCCTTGTTTTTTTCATATTTATAGTCTACTATTAATCTAATGCTTGCGTCTAATTTAACTTTTAATAGTAGCATAAAATCAATACTATGTCAAGTTTTGAAAGCCTCTCTCAAAAAGGAATCATTCTCGGAATTGGTGGCATAATTGTCTCTTTTCTTTTTCTTTGGATTCTTTTTTTCTTCACTCAACCCCTTTTAGTTTTTCTAATACTTTTTGGAATTTTATTTATCGTCTTTATTTTTATCAAACCCCTGAATGGGTTATTATTTTTAATCCTACTTAGGCCTACTTTGGATATTTTTACCAACAAATCCGTAATTTCATCTGGGCAATACTCATTAAACATTGCTTCACTTTTAGCTATTACTATTGTTATTTTTTCTTTATTGATAATTATTAAAAATTTTAAAGAAATTTCGTCTGTGCCTCTCAAGCTTCCTATTTTTACTTTTATCCTATTGACTTTTAGCTCCATTTTTTATTCCATGAGCCTGTCTTTAAGTTTAGCTGAATGGATTAGAATTTTAAGTATTTTTTCGCTCTACATCTTGAGTTTCATATTAATTAAGAATCAAAATGATTTTAGAAAACTAATTTATGCTATTCTTATATCTGTTTTGATTCCCGGCCTGACTGCTTTTTACCAATTTTTTACTCAAACAGGCATGACTATTATCGATGAAGACATCAGCAACAGAATTTTTGGAACCTTTGCTCATCCTAATTTATTGGCTTATTATCTGACATTTCCTATTGTTTTGATTATTTTTTTAGTTCTTAATAAAGAAAAATACCAGCTGAAAAATATATTATTTTACTTATTATTTATTTTTTCCTTCACATTGCTTATTCTTACCTATACTCGCGGGGCCTGGGTGGTTTTTTTGATAGTTATTTTTACCTTGGGCATCATTCAGTACAAGAAATTTTTATTAGGTGCTCTGATAGGATTATTTTTACTTTACCTCCTCGTGCCTCCGCTTAACACTAGAGTCAACAATCTATTTGAATACGATCCCTATAGTTCCATCCAATGGCGAATCAATCTTTGGAAAGACAGTCTTAAATATTCTCAAGAGGAATTAGCTGTTGGCTACGGCGTTGGAACTGCTAGCAAGATTATTTTAGAAAAACGCGGAGAACAATTCGGCTCTCCTGATCCTCATAATGATTATTTAAAAATTTTAATTGAAAATGGAATTTTGGGAGTTATTTCTTATTTGCTTATTATTTCAACTCTTTTAATAAATTTGATCTGGGGTTATCTCAAATCAAATTCTACTTTCAATAAAAATTTTTTTCTTTTGATGATTGGTGTCTCTATCGCTCTTTATTTTATGAGTTTTGCGGATAATGTTTTGAGAAACACTGCGCTTCAATGGACTTTCTGGATTATTTTAGGAGCACTCTTTTCTATTCATTATAAATCTCTTTTGACTGCTAAAAAATAAACCCGTCAATCGTGATTGACGGGTTAAAA
>DOKP01000060.1:10559-19051 GCA_003510795.1 Candidatus Moraniibacteriota bacterium
ACCGATCCTCATCAGAGGGGTGGGACAATACTACGCCGGAAAAATTCGCTTACTTATTGGCAAGCTCCGGATGTTTGCCTTGGTCGAGTTTACCGAACGGCTTCAATGAAACCGTCGGCGCGTTGGAATACATCACGATCCCGATGGCCAAAGTATTGAGGTCTCCGTTATTGGAAACCACAAATGGATCAGCCGGATCATGCACCAGAGCCAAGCGACCGTCCGCACTGCGACCCCAGAAATGTTCCACTACGGGTACGCCTGCTACTCTGGCCGAGTTGGGAATACGGAAAGTTGCCTTGCCGTTAATCACCTTGGCGACCACGAAAGGCTCTCTGATGCCCTTGGCATCCATGATGCCGGAGTAGAGAGCTACGGTGTCGGCAGTGGTCAGATTTTCACCCCTGGTGTCAACGCCTATCGGGGTAAACCGCACGTTGGTAAGGGTAATGATGACATCATTTCCGTCGTCATTGATCGAAGTCAGCATATGCCCACTGCCCGATCCCAACTGAGGTATTTCTCCTACGTCGTACTTCACAGTACTTGCGGCCATCGCTGATCCCCAAAGAAAAAATATTCCAACTACCATCGCAAGGACACTTCTCATTTGCTTTTTCATAATTTCCTCCTTCGGAAACATTTGATTGTTTGCCCAAAGATCAGGCGAAGAACTTCTGCTTTAATTTTACTACACTAAAACTATTTTAACCAAGTATTTGCTGGTGCATTACACATCCACTGAGGCGATCACACTGTTCCCTTTCAGGCAGTGTGTGTTCCTCCAACAAATAAATTGGTTTATGTCATAACGGACAAACTATAAATAGTCTGCCGGGTTTGCGAGAAGTTTCGAGCCATTCTCGAGGCCTCGCAATTCCTCCTCAGAAACCGAAGTAATCTGAGAAGCCTCATAGGCTCTCCAAGATCCATCAATGCTTATATAGCCACTGATTGGATGCCATTGTCCCTTGTCTTGAAATTTGTAATTCAGAACTGAGACTCCTGCTATGACATTGTTGTAACTAGAAAGCTCAAAGGCTGGCCCGATTTTGACAAAAGTCTCGTCATCAGCTGACCACTCATACCCTCCACCGAAATTAAATCCAGGTGAAAGGTTGAGAGAGTTATTCTCACCGAGATTAAACTCATAAATCCATTGAACATAATTTGCTTCAATGACTTTGTTGTTGGTTTTTTCGCCCCTCTTTACTTTCGTGCTAAAAGGAAAGCGACCTTCAACGTTTACCTCGAATTTTTTGAGCCACTTGTCTTTAAGATCTTCCAATTCGCGGTAAAAATTACCGTGAGCAGACAATAAAATAAAATCATCCACTTGCTTATTGCCACCTGATCCCATCCAAGTGCCGTCGTTCCAAAGCCTCCCGATCATCGCATCGAAATCATAATCAGAATTCTTGGCGTAAACTTTGGTCGTAACGCCCGCAGCTGCCTCTCTCCACTTATAATCATAGTGCCGAGCAGCAATTCCCTCTCCGCCAGACAAAAATCCTACAAAGCCGAAGCCGACGTGTTTAATTCCGAGAGAATTTTCCTCTGGTTTATACCAGAGCGGACGATAACGAAATTTAGTCCATCCATAATAACCATGGTTATCGTTACCCGCTATACGCGAACGATAATTTCCCGGACCGACATACCAGTCCCAATTATCGGGACCGGACTTGCTCCATTTTTCAGGAGGAGCTTTTGCAATCGGCGGAATAATCATGTTTATTCCAGGTGGAGGGGCATCATTTTTTACTGTTAGAGGAGGTGGCTGAGTTATTTTCGGAGGTCCGCTAACCATTACAATCAGTGTAGGATTGTCGCAGATTATCGGCAACAACAAATAATCATCCCCGAAATGGTAAATTTTTCCCATCTCAGAATGAGACGGATCAAATCTATCATTAAGGAAAAGTTGTTCATTGTTAAACCCTGTCAATATTTGCACAGGTTTCTTTCCTTCTCCACCCGAAAGCATCTTTACCATCTTATAGATACTTCCGTCCTCTGCTAGTACAAGCCCGCCTTCGGACTTGGGCTGGACATTCGCCCATATTGATTTACCTTCTTGGACAGACTTCAGTAAGCCCGTCTGAGCTTTCGCGTCATAACCAAGAACTGGCAAATCTTGGGCCAATTTTCCCCGGTACATATTGCCCCCAGGATAAATCCAATCTTTCTTCAGGACAATGTATCTTGAGCTTGGAAAATTGGCTTTTCCTTTTTCGAGTTCCGCTTTTTTCAGAACTACAGCAGCTGTCTTCATTTTCGAGACAGCTTTTTTCACTGCTTGATTTTTCTCGAGAGCAACTTTCTTCAGAGAATCCTTGCCCCCTTCTTTTTTGGTCGGGATTTCCAATACCCAACCGATTTGAATTATGTATTTTGGGCTCTTAATTCTTGGATTGAGGGCCTGAATTTCTTTGGCCCCGACTCCGTATTTCTTGGCGATTCCCCAAAGGGTATTACCAGGTTTAACTGTGTAACCTGCCATGGCACTGCTCGCAAAGAGCAACACCAAAAGCAGATTTACTAACCACAACATTCTTTTCATGGCGTTCCTCCTTCCTCGAGTTTTTGTTGCAACGCGTAGATGACTTCATCTCTCTCCTGAAGGAGGGTTTTGAAATCAGCTGACATCTTCCTAAAACGTGATTTTAAATCTCCCCGCTTACATTCAGCGAGAGAATAAAAACCTTCCATCGGACCATTGCTGGCTGCAATTAATCCATTCAAAACAGCCCCAATTGTGCCAACGCCCAACGAAATTGGTTCGATGGTGGCCGGAATAACAGCCGCTCTGGCAAATCTCTGTCCAGGAGTAGCCCCAGTATTCTCCATGGCTTTAGATTGGAAATCTGCCAAAGACATATATCCCTGACGGATCTCGCCATCTCTCATGGTATGCCTATTAGTCAGTCGCGTAGCCAATTGGGATTTAAATTCTTCCCACCGAGCCGAACCAACTTTAATTTCCTCTACAAACTGAAAGTTTGCAGGAATTTCAAGCCCTCGCGCCTGAGAATATTTTCTCCAGAAGCTTTCAATTTCCTGGATATTCATTCCCACAGCAGAAAAAAGTTTAGCTTTGTAGTTTGCGTCTTTTTCGAATTTATCCGAATCATAAGCAAACTCTTCGCTAGAAATATCATGCATTGTGTGTCCATCTCGACTGAGATAGACAACCCTGCCGATATCTTTTTTCCGCCCAACCAACACCGCTCGCATGATCTGATCAGCCCAAGCGTTAGCTTCGGTAATCAGAGCATAGCCTTTAATTTTTCCATCTGTAATAACTGGGAAAATTCCCACGTCCAAATCTTTGTGGGAAAATCCCTCCACCCCCCAAAGGCCTGGGTCAAGAATTATGGGGAATATAGTTACATATTGCTCCCCATCTTTTTCCATTTGCTCTGGGTGAGGCATCGAAATTGCCTCTTTTGCCTGAGAAAAGCCATCGTTAGTAACCTTGGCTGGCGTAGCGCATCCTGCCAATAATAATAGCAGGATTAACAAAAACGATAACCACAAATCATTCTTTTTCATCACAGTTCTCCTTATGCAAAGGTTGAATCTCAATAAACTATATCAAACAGAATCATAACTGTATATTCTGTTGTTAAGGTTCTAAACTCACTTTATTGTGAGTTGGTTTTAAAATCCTTACCCAAAGAATTTAAAACCAACTCACAAAACTATTTTAAATTATTTCATTTCTTTTAAACTGTTTAGATATTCTTCTCTTTCCTCTCTTTTAAACATCATCATTACAAAAGTATAATAAATGTGTATAAGCTTAAGTGCTCCTCCCAAAACAAATCCACCCGCTACTACCAATAAAATTTTTCCAATACTTGGATTTTTTTCGGTAACCGGGCCGGATAACACTCGCACGTCCAGATTTACTTTTCCTCGAAAAAGATAATTTTTAGTTACCATTATCTCTGAGATCCCTTGCGATATTCCAATGGCTACTTCCCTATTATTATCATAGACCCTAACCTTCATAATTCCTAGATTAGGACTTTTTTCTATTTCCACTGCTTTTTTCCATTTCTTTTGAGACTCTCTTTCGTCCAGAGGAAAATAGGCTGGTGATATCTTATTAGTATTTTTTAATTCATTTATAAAAACACTACTGTAGACAGCCTCACTTAAAACCCCTCCCAAATATTCAGCTGACTTTGATAAGGAATAAAAATCTTGAGTCCCCATTTGATCTTGAACTATCAAATAATCAGTTGTGGTCTCATATCTTTTTTGAGTAAAGATAAAAGCATAAAAGGAAATTAAAGAAACAATTAAGCCAAACAGAATAATTATTCCCATTTTGTTTTTTATCAATCTCAAAAAATCCCTTGTTTCTAAGCTCATCATAGATTTAAATACAATTATTACATCTTATATTAATTAACATACCACCTTACCAAAAAACAAGCTTTTTGTCAAGGAAATTTTAACAAACAAAAAACCTACTCGTTAAATCAAGTAAGTTTTTTTTATTTTTATTTATTCGAGTCGCCCTATTGAGATTTATTCTACAATTATCATCGCTTTTTTACCATTTTCGATATTCTCTTTATCACCAGTAAAATCATGGATTGCCGCATATAACACATCCAATTTATATGTATAATTTTCCCCTCTTCTGGTGCCTGGGTCGTTAGTAATTATTAAACCGTCTTTAGTAAAGCCGGTTAAAACCAAATTATGATAAAGCGGTCCGGGCGCGGTAAAATAAGGATTGCCCAATTTTCTACCAGCTGCTGGAACGATAATCGGATTGCCCTGAGATAAATATTTTTTGATATCTTCTTTGGTAAAATCATACACTACTTTCAAATTTTCTATTTGATAAAAATCTTTAGCTAATTTTATCGTCTCTTGAACGCTTGTGTCCTTATAATCTCCATATTTTTCGATTTGAAAATCAATCATTTCTTGAATCTCTTTTTCTCCTGAGTTTTTATCTAAAGTTTTTCCTTTTAAATAAGCACTAAGCATTATTAAAGATGTTTCTTCGCAAGCCTCTTCATGTTTTTCGTCCCACACGCCTAGTGGCGCTTGAGAGAGAAAAGGAACTTTAATGCTAATATTTTCTACAATCTCAGATTCTACTTCTTTTTCTTTTTTGACACCTTCGTCATTAGCTTTATTGTTATCCCCACTACCCGCATCAGCTTCAACTATTTTCTTCTCTTCATCGCTAATTTCTTTCATTGATTCATCTGAATAATTTTTTTGAAATATCTCTCTGGCCGTGTCCCAAAGTACAGGAATGTTTTGTTTATCCTTTAACCAATACCACCATTCCACTCCCCAAATATAAATTGTGTCAAAGCCTGATTTTTGAGCATATTCCACATTAGCTACCAATTTCACTTCATTCATTGATTTGAACTGCTCTTCTACCGGTTGGTTAGTCGTCCAACCTTTTACCCACGGTTCTCCTTGAAGCTCAATTACAATTGCATTTTTTTGACCAGCAAACTTATCGATAATCCATTTTTTAATCAAGAAGAACCTAGGACCGATCGGGTAGATATAATAACCCCAGCCTTCTTTATAAACATTCCTGTACATCGTGGTGCCAAAAACATCCGCTCGCTTAGCAGCCGGAATCCAAGTGCTTAACTCCCCGCTATCTGTAACGATAATTGGTCGACTATTATCCATCTGTCGAACTGTTTTTATTTCCCTGTCCAATAAATCTACATCCAAGGCGGGGCAAACTCCAAAATCTAAAAAAGGCTCATTTTCCACCTGCCAATTTTTTACTTCAGTATTATTCTGGTACCTCTTGACCACTATTTTTAAAAATTCAATTAATTCCGCTTTTCTTTCCTGATCATCACCCACCCACTTAGGCACAAAACATTCTGGCCAACGAGGTACTTTTTGACCAATGGTTAAAATAATTTCGGCATTTCTTTTTTTGGCCTCTTCTAATTGCCAATCAATGTCGGAAAAATCATATTTATTTTTTTCTGTTTCTACCAGATCCCAATAAACTGGCACTCTAACTTTTCGCACTTTTAAATCATCTAGCATTGCGATATAACTAGCCCTCCAATCCAACCCAATATCGCTAGCATAGCGCATGGAAAAAGTTACCCCCAAGTTGGCTTTTTTAACTTCATTTTTAACTGGGAAATTTAACACTATAAAAACAAGCACGATTAATCCAACTACACTCAGCAGAACAAATAAAGTTATTTTTAATATTTTTTTTATCATATTTTAGTATGTTAGCATGTCAACACGTTAACGCGTTAACATTTTAACATATTAGCATTTTAACACACAATCATATTAACACGTTAGCATATTAGCATTTTAACATTAATAGAGTGAATTATGAAGTAAGAATTATGAATAAAAACATTAAAACAACTTATTTTAGTTTGTCTTTGCGATGTTTAAATTATCCTTGTGGATGATTTAAAAATCCCGACGTGGCAATCTAGTCCTTAATTTAACTTAGGCATTATGCAAATTACTGGACTGCCACGCAATTTGAGAGTACTCAAATTACTCGCAGAGACGAGGGAAACGATTCGATAATTTTATTCATTCCCAAAATCTCAAATTCCCAGATTCCTAAATTCTTAATTCATAATTCTTAATTCACCCTTCACTATTTCAAAGACTCACCAAAACAATTCCTCCCGCAATTAAAAGAATTGCTCCGATTTTCTGCGCCCAGTCCCAAAAATATAATTTTTCATCAAAAATATCGGGATGTTTTATTGAAACAAGGGTGGCCAAAATTAAAACGAATACGAATTGCACGCTACTTACCGCTTGGACAAACACCGCTCCGCCCAAAAGAATAGCGTGATTTATTAAAATTGATGAAGTCCCTCCAAAAATTTTGTTTAGCAGAAACAGCGCTAACGTTTTAACACTTCTGCTTTCTTTATGTTTTTTATGTTTGCCAAAAATTGATTTTTTTATCTCAATTCTGTATTTGTTTACCAGTAGCAAGGAAAATCCTCCTAAAATCAAACCTATTCTCGTCCAGAAAAATCCATTGATGAAAACATTTTGATCACCAGACACTATTTTAAATTCTTGATAAATATAATCAAAACCGCTATAGGCAATCGCAAATAATACCCCACTTTCAACAGAACTACTCAATCCTTTGGTTAAACTCTTATAATTCAAAGGTAAATCGAAAGAGACTAAAAATCCTCCGACTATTAACAAAGCTAATCCAACTAAATTTAAATTGCTGATGCTATGATTTAAAAAGATAACAGCTAAGAAAAAAGTTGCTATCTGAGTAACTGTTCCTACTAGTGGCGCTACTTTAGAAATTTGATTTTTTTTAACAGCTTTATAAAAATATACCAAAGCCCAAATAAATATTATCCCAAAAAAAGATGACCTTATAAAAAAACTAAAGTTTACCCAGCGTACACCGAAAGGAATTAAAAATAACACTCCTGAGCTTAGAAGAGCCATATAAAAAGCGTACACAGCCGGTTTGGGGATACTTTTTTTAAGTAAAAACTTATCTAAAATAAAACAAAGGGATAACAGCAGATAAGCTACCAAAGATACTACAATCCAATTCATAGATAAAAAATAATTTTTACCTATTTATAATATCATGCTTAAGCCAAATTTAAAATTTTTTTAGCAACGTCTTTCTTTAGCAACGTCTTTGCGAGGAAGGTACTCCTGACGTGGCAATCTCAAAATAAAATCACCGAGCAATATTTATAGACTGCCACGCAATTTGAGAGTACTCAAATTACTCGCAGAGACACAAAGAATAAAATCTGCAGTAGAGTCAAGTGAGGAGTTAGTAATTTTTTTCCTTGACAACCCACTGCCCCCCCCCATAAGCTAAGTTTGGGTTCTTTAAAAATCAACCGAAAGGAGGTGAGAGACATGTCAACATTTTAGCATATTAGCATTAAAACATTAAAGCAATAAAAAAAGTCTAAAAACAACAAGAGGAGTAAAAAATGAAAAGATTTATTCTGGCAACTTTGTTTCTGAGTTTTTTCGGATTTACCCATAGTGCTTTTGCCTATGACCCACCGTATCCTTTGCCTTATACTTATAATGGCATTACTTATGATTATTATTTCGAATACAAATTGCCTAGTTACGGGTTTGGCCAGATATATTATTATACTGGCTCCTGCGGTTCTCCTTACGAGTATCCACGCAATCCTCTGTATAGATATGGTGAAGCTTCTATTTGTGGCAATGCCTTTATTGTTTGCACTTATTATAATGATAACCCCTGCGGTTCTTGGACTGAAAGTTCCGGTAGCTTTGGAATGAGCACGCTTGTCGAAGGAACATCAAACACTCATAGCTCTAAAGATATCGTTAGCGTTTATGATGACTGTGGCATTGACAATGCTAACAATTGTTCTGTTTGGATGACGGCTGATGTTGCTTCTGCTCCTGCAACCTTACAGCTGAATATCAATCGCAGTCCTGAAGCAGGTGGAGGAGTA
>DOKP01000060.1:19108-19274 GCA_003510795.1 Candidatus Moraniibacteriota bacterium
GTCCTGAAGCAGGTGGAGGAGTATCAGATTATCCAACTGGAGAAAATATTCTTTGTGGAATTGATAGCTATGAAGTTTGTGAGGCATCTTTTCCATTAAATACCGAAGTGACTCTGGATGCCAGTCCGAATGAAGGATATGAATTTAGTCATTGGGAAATCAATGA
>DOKP01000060.1:19393-19978 GCA_003510795.1 Candidatus Moraniibacteriota bacterium
AATGAGTGAGGATAAGAATGTGGTGGCGGTGTTTGTGCCAGTGTTAAACTTTCCTCTTTCCGGAACGTTAGAAAACAGAGAATTATCTCATTTCTTTTTTGGTGATACTTGGACATATGGAGAATGTCCGACGGGTGTCTATAAGAAACATGTGGGCGTTGATTTGTCTGCTACTGTAGATGAAGAAGTGCAAGCAGCTCACGCTGGAACAGTAAGAGATATTTTTACTGGTCAGCACTCCCAATGGGCTGATGCAATTGTAGTTGAAAATGCTGATGGTCAATTTACTACTGTTTATTGGCATGTCATTAAATATGACAGTTTAACCATCGGTGATCCTGTGACAAAAGGACAACAGATAGCTACCATAGCAAATCTTGGTGGCAACACTCATTTTCACTTTGGCTTCCGCTGGGGAAGCTATGATAGTAACCTCTCTCTGGCAGGCGCTCTGCCCGAAGAAAGTTGTGGAACCAGTCCACTCTATCCAGCTTTTCCTGAAAATTTCGTTAATCCAAATCAGCTTATCTTTGAATAGATAGTTGATTTGTGGGTTACGAAAAAGGAGTTTCAATAATCTTATTG
>DOKP01000060.1:20043-20710 GCA_003510795.1 Candidatus Moraniibacteriota bacterium
AAATAATCTTATTGAAACTCCTTTTTTAAATGTTCTTATTTAGTAAATATCATAGAATCAAATATTTTATCCAATTCTTGCCTGTGTTTTAGTTTGTATTCTTGAGTTAAATCATTTTTATTTTTAACTTGTTTTCCGGCGATATCTAATTCTTCCTGATCTGTTAAAAAACCATTGTATAAAAATTCATAAAGCAGGTTATCTTTTATAAAAACAATTAAATAATTAGAAAATGGCATATTATTTAAAACAATTTTTATTGCAGTTATTCCATTAATATTAATTCTTTCTTTTGATGTAATGGATGGAGTATCAATTTCAATTCCTTCATAGGAATTTATTTTAGATAAATTTTGTTTATAATCGATTAACCAACTATCAATGTTTTTAAATTTTGAATTACTAACATATACTGAAAACATAAAAGGCTTATCTGTTTTTGGAAAAATACGAATCAATGAATCTTGATCTTGGGCGGGACCATTTTTATTTATAATAAAATTTTCGGGAATGTTTATTTTGTAACCATATTGCATGTTTTCATATATACCATCAGCAATCGGGGCATTGTTTTTTTCAGCGGAGTTATTTCCAATCACTTTCTCTTCTCCTTGTTTTACTTCTTCTTTCTTTCCCGAGTCCGAATTATCCAAAACAATATTATTTT
>DOKP01000060.1:20777-37212 GCA_003510795.1 Candidatus Moraniibacteriota bacterium
ATTATTTTGACCTTGGATTTCTTCTTTTTTATTTGAACCTAGAAAAGAAAAACCTAGAGCTGCTACAATAGCTACGATTATTAAACTGCCTGCGATGGTTGATATTTTTTTATTCATCATTTTTTTATTTTTAACCTGTCAGTCGCGACTGACGGGTTTTATTAAAGTTTTTTTTAGATGGTTTTATTATAGCAAATAAATTTGAAAAGGGTAAGAATTGTTTAGGAATTGTTTGGGAATTTAAGAATTTGAGAATCTAGGAAGTTGGGAATATAAGAATGAAATTATTTTTTAATAACGGGTCATTCATCATCGGCAATCGGTCATCAAAATATATTTTATATTAGTCTTGATAACTGATGACTTTTGACTTGATGACTTCGAATGTTCTATGCTTTAATGTTTAATGTTGTATGTTTCGTGCTATGTGTTCTATGTTTCATGCTAATATGTTAAGATACTAATATGCTAATCCGCCAGCTGGCGGAGTTAAAATGAAATAAATTTGCTTCTCTATGGACAGTTTAAGAAGAAAAAAAAATAGCCCCACCCCCTCTCCGCAAACACACACCGCTCTGAAAACATCTCCAGCCTCAAACTACCAAAAAAATGCACCCTCAAAAAATTCTACCGCCAAATCTCATTTTTACGGAAAAAATATTTCCAAAAACCTCTTTGTTAAAAAAAACAAACCCGGATTTTCTCTTGTAAAATTAATAAAAAACTTTTTCTTGGCAATATTTTCACTAGGTTTAATTGTAATTTTGGTAGTGGGCGGATTTTTGGTTTATAAATTAAATATTTTAAGTACCTCCATAAATAACGACTCGGATGCTGCTAAAAAACCAATTTTAGAAACATTATCAGATATTTCCAAGATAACCAGTGCGGAGAGAGCTATTCTAAAAGGAGAAAGCTCCGAAAGAATTAATATTCTTCTTCTGGGAATTGCCGGCCAAGGCAAACCAGGTGGAGATTTGACCGATACGATAATGATTGCCAGTGTTGATACAAAAAATAAAAAAATCGCCCTCCTTTCTTTGCCTAGAGATTTGTATGCCTCTGTACCAGAATCCAGCTACAGCGCCAAGATTAATTCTCTCTACAAATATGGTTTATCTAATAATCAAGATATCAACCCTCTTCGAGAAACTATTGAAAATATAACTAATCTTTCTATCAATTATTATTTAGTTGTTAACTTTTCCGGCTTTGAAAAATTCATCGATGATATTGGCGGCATCCACGTCGAAGTCCAACGAGATATTTTTGATCCGACTTATCCAGGACCAAATTATAGTTATGAAACTTTTGAAATTAAAAAAGGCTTTCACAGATTAGATGGCGCTACCGCCCTAAAATATGCCCGTGAACGTCATAATGATCCCGAGGGTGATTTTGGCCGAGCCAAGAGACAGCAACAGGTCATCCAAGCTGCCAAAAATAAAATTTTTTCCACTCAAACACTTCTTAATCCTTTTGCTGTTTCTAAATTGATAGATACCTTGGGAGAAAACGTCAAAACAAATCTAACTCTTGAAGAAATAGATAGTCTTATCAAACTAACTAAAAATCTAGACACTCAAAATATAAATAATGCCGTCGTAGATGCCTGGAAAGAAGACAGCCTGCTCAAAGTTTCTCATATTTTTTATGAAAACACCCAAGCATTTATTTTGGTTCCCCGAGTGGGAAATTACACGGAGATCCAGGAACTAGCTAAAAATATTTTTGATTTAAAAATATTAGAGAAACGAAAAGAAGAGATAAAAAATGAAAATCCAAGCATCGCCCTTATTAATAATACTGGTAATTCCGCCACTTATTCCAAAATAGAATTATTACTAAAGAAAAAATTGGGTTTTGAAAATATTAAAAAATTAAACCCGTCAATCGCGATTGGCAGGTTAAAAAGTGATTATTCTGCTACTGCTAATACTTCTATTTTTGATCTCACTCTGGGCAGAAAACCGTTTTCTCTGGACGAATTAATTAAAAAAATACCAGCCTCTCTAAACACTGACAATTCTTATTTATCAATAGCCATAAAAGAAGACATCATTAACTATGATTTAGTAATAATTTTAGGCGAAGATCTGAACGATATTTACCGCTATGATGAAGACTCCCCCGAAGATCTGCAGAAATCTGAAGCCGATCAGGAAGTGGGGATAATGAATTAAGAATTTAGGAATATGGGAATTTGAGATTTTAGGAATGAATAAAATTGTCGAATTATTTCCCTCGTCTCTGCGAGTAATTTGAGTACTCTCAAATTGCGTGGCAGTCCAGTAATTTACGGTATGCCTAAGTTAAATTAAGCACTGGATTGCCACGTCGGGATTACCCTCCTCGCAAAGACAGACTAAAATAAGTTGTTTTAATGTTAAAATGCTAACATGTTAATATGATTGTATGCTAAAATGTTAATATGCTAATCCGCTAATCCGCCAACTGGTCGGAGGCGGAGCTAACGTGAACTCTATGAAAATAATCATTGGCCTTGGTAATCCAGGCGAAAAATATACCCAAACTCGACATAATGTTGGGTTTATAATTTTAGATGAAATTCAAAAAAAACTTGAGTTCCCCGAGTTTGAATTTAATAAGAAATTTAATGCCCTAATTTCAGAGAAAAACATTACTCAAGAAAAAACCGAACAAAGTTTTTTGGGTAAATTATTTTCTTCCAACAATCAAGAAAAATTAATTTTAGTTAAACCGCAAACTTTTATGAATAACTCCGGACAATCTGTGCGAGCCGTTTTTGATTTTTACAAACTCACTCCCCAAGATTTGATTATTCTTAACGATGACTTGGATATTTTAGTAGGGAAATATAAGACATCTCCCGACTCCAGTGCTCGTGGCCACAATGGCGTGCAAAGCATCGTTGATCACGTTGGTACTCAAGATATAAAAAGAATTAAAATCGGTGTAGAAAAAGAAACTGGCCGAGCTTCCCGTCAAACTCCCGGAGAGCAATTTGTTCTGGAAAATTTTAATCCTGATGAATTAACTAAAGTGGTCTCTCTCGCTAATAATATAATTTCAGAAATCATATTATAAGTGTTGGCATATCTGCCTATGGAATATAAAAAATTTTAGTTTTGAAATTATTGGGTATATTTATTTTTTAATCCATGCGTTACCCGCCAAACATCGCCCGCGCCCATGGAAATTATCAAATCATTTGCTCCTATTTTATTCTTAAGAATTTCAATTGCCTCTTCAATAGTCGGGACATATCGCGCTTTTTGAGGGTCATGTCTATTTATAAGCCTTACTAAATCGCGCGAGCTCACATTACCTGAAGTTTCTCGCGCACTTCCGTAAATATCCAAAACAATAACCTCATTGACATTATCAAAGCTTTGAGAAAATTCCGTCAATAATGCCTCCGTGCGGGTGAAAGAGTGCGGGTGAAAAATAGTAATAATATTTTTCTGCGGAAAAATATTTCTCGCTGTTTTCAGCGTAGTTATTATCTCCTGCGGATGGTGAGCATAATCGTCAATCAAAATCGCTCCTTGACTCTCTCCAATATATTCAAAACGCCTGATAGTGCCACCAAAAGTCTTCAGGGCGTCAGCGACTCTCAAGCTATTTAAATTAAGTTTATGACACAGGGCAATTGCAGCTGCAACGTTTAAAGCATTGTGTTTGCCAGGAAGAGCAATTTTAAATTTACCTAGCAAATCATCTTTGTATAAGATTTCAAAAGATTGGCCGACGCTGTTATTGATCTGAAAATTATTAATCTGAAATTCAAAATTTTCAATTTTACACATACTGTCTTCCGTAAATCCATAACTGATTTTTTGGCAACTGGCTTGCTTGGCAATTTCTACCACATCGCTATCATCATTACAATAAACCAAAAATCCATGCCTAGGTATTTTTTTTACAAAATCGATAAAAGCCTGCTTATAATCATCAAAAGTTTTATAAAAATCTGGATGATCATAATCCGCGCTAGTAAGAATAACCGCCCAAGGATTATAGCTTTTTAATTTATTCTGATATTCATCGGCTTCGATAATAAAATAATCTCCAGTTCCTGCCAAACTATTACCCTTCCAGTCTTTTACTTTACTTCCTACAAGCGCGCTAGGCTTTAATCCTAATTCTTTAAAAACCGTGGCCAAAATAGCGGTGGTGGTGGTTTTGCCATGCGTCCCGCATACTGCTATTCCCATTTTCTGATTGAAAAGTTCCGCCAAAGCTTCCGGATAGCTTAGAGTAGGCACTCCTTGTCGAGTTAATTCTGCCAGTTCCGGATTGTCCTTAGATACGCAAGTAGAATAAACTGCCAGGTAAACATTCTTGGGAATATTCTCTATATCATATGAATCAAAAACTTCGATATTATTTCTTTTTAAAATATCACCATAAAAATGATCACCATTATCTGATCCAGAAACTTCATAGCCTAAATTTTTATATATCACAGCCAAAGCCGAGGTGCCCGCCCCCTCAATACTTATTATATAAATTTTTTTATTTTTCATACTTTTAAGCTAGACTCTCTGAGCACCCAATTATAACTCTGCATTATCTAGCTAAATCAAGCACCCCTTGCGCTATTTTTAAAGATGCATCTGCATGATAGAACTCTTGTATGTTTTTAGATAACTTCTCTCTTAATTCACTATCACTCAAAACATTTTCTATTTTTCCAATTAACATATTTCTGCCAATATTGGATTCTTCCAAGACAATTGCGCCACCTCTTTCCGTCAGAAAATAAGCATTCATCCCTTGATGATTATTAGCCGCTGTGGAAAGCGGGATTAAAATGACTGGCTTCCCGTTGGCAGCTATTTCAGAAATAGAATTAGCTCCCGCCCGACTGATGACAACATCAGCTGCGCTTAAGGCGTTTTTCATATCCTCCAAATCTAAAAAAGGAATTGGATGATAGCCGTCTCTACCCTCCTTTACACCCATTATTCTAGCTTGCTTAATTGTTTCTTTGTAATTATTTTCCCCAGTCTGATGAATGACTTGAGTGATTTTTATTAAATCATTTATAATGCTAGTTACTGCCACATTAATATTTTGCGCTCCTTGGCTACCCCCTAAAACCAAAACAATTGGCCGTGATTGAGTTAGGTTAAATTTATCAATAAAAATATTTTTATTTCCTTTGTTGATATCGCTTCTTACAGGATTGCCTGTTAAAAGGATTTTACTTTCAGGAAAATATTTTCTAGTGCTGGGATAAGAAATAGCAATTCTTTGAGACATTTTTCCAATAATACGATTAGCTAATCCCGGCATCGCATCTGATTCATGAGTTAAAATTGGAATCATATATACCCAAGCTGCAAAAGCTACTGGCACAGAAACATATCCTCCCTTGGAAAAAATTACATCTGGCATATACCATAAAAGATGCCACAAAGATTGTAGAATTCCAACGGGTAATTTAAAAAAATCAAGGAAGTTAAGAAAGGAAAAATACCTCCTCATCTTTCCGCTCATAATGCTCTTGCTTGGAATAGAATTTTCATTCATTATTCTCTTTTCCAGTTCTCCTCCCGATCCTAAATACAAAAATTCCGCATTATGGTCTTCTTCTCTTATTTTTTCCACTACAGCAATCAATGGAAAAACATGCCCACCTGTTCCACCGCCAGTTAAAACTATTCTTATCATATAAATTAGTTTTTAGTTCACGGTTCACAGCTCACAGTGTCCGTGGATAAAATTATCATTATTTAAAAATATTTTATTTAAAATTACTGCCAAACGTGCGTCTTAAAAGCCCAGTTGGCCATTTCTCTAGCATCTTCCCACATATATGGATCATTTAAAACCACCGCGATTATTTTATGCTTTTTTGTGCTATCCTCAGCCGCTAACATCAAAGATTTTCCTGCCAAGGGCGTAAAACCGGTCTTGGTACCCAGGCATTCCGGCATTTCATTTAATAATCTGTTTGTATTCATTATATCATGAGATATTTTTCCATCCATAGAATAGATAGCAGTGTCCGGAATTTTAAAAGTATCCCAGATTACCTTATATCTCATCGAAAAAGCCGCAATTCTAGCTATATCATAAGCGCTAGAATAACATTCATTCTCTCGCCCATCGATTTCCAATCCTGAAGCTGTACAAAAATGCGAGTTTTTTAGTCCCAACTCTTTGGCTTTGTCGTTCATCATTTGGGCAAATTTTTCTTGAGTTCCTGCTATATGCTTGCCCAAAGCAATTGCTGAGTCATTGGCGCTATTCATGAGCATAGCTTTTAATAAAGATCTGGCAGAAATAGTTTCTCCAATTCTCAACCGAGTGCTGATGCAATTGCCTGAGGATGGGCATCCAATTTTTGTTCCATCGGCATATACAGCTTCTTCGTCAATAGTTATCGCCTCTTTATCTAAATCTTTTATGTTTTCCACCACCAAAACAGCTGTCATAATTTTTGTCAAAGACGCAATTTGTCGCTCATCTTTCCCATTTTTATAATACAAAATTGTTCCGCTATCTGCATCTAAGATAATTGAAGCATGGGCGCGGAAAACATCCAGCTCTGGAGCTTGTGTTTTTTTTACCGGCACATAAGCAGCTAAAGGAAAGCTGTGTTTGGTAAGCAAACTCTCTTCATTGGGTGAAACTTTGGAATCTGATTCGCCCTTTACCATCTGGACTGTTTCGCTGTTAAATTCATCTTTCTTATCTTTGAAAAAAGAACTATTCCAAAGATTTCCTCCATAAAAAGGCCACAAAAAAAGACTTGCAATAAATAACCCTCCTAATAATTTTATTGAAAATATTTTTTTTAACATAATAAACTATTTCTCAACATTTAAATTAATGATTGATTCTACTCTTTTATCTTTTGAGAGGTTTCCATAATCAGGCAGTTCCTCTATCTGCCCTAATCCCATATTCTTGATAAACTCTGTAGAAATGCTATACAGATATCCTCGCTGATCATTTTCGTTGGTATTTTTTAAGATCAAGCCACGCATCAGTAAATTCCTGAGAGTAAAGCTAGAATTAACTCCCCTGATGGCTTCAATGTCTGCGCGAGAAACTGGCCCCCGATAAGCTACAATTGCCAAAACTTCCAAGGCCGTCCGGCTCATATCTTCTTGAAGATTCCTTTTGATAGTCTTTTCTACCGCCTGGGCATTTTCAGGATTGGTTGTCATTTGAATATTGTCTCCGTTTTTTACTATGCTCAGACCGCTTTGGCCTTCCTTGTATTGTTTGGATAGTTCTTCTATGCTGGCAATAATATCTTCTTTTTTGACCTCAATAATTTTAGACAATTGCAAACAACTTATCTCATCTCCTCGAACAAACAAGATGCTTTCAATTATTGATTTTATTTTCTCTTTTTCCATTATTTTAAATTTATTTTAAGTTTTATAGCTTACGCGTTTGTGCTACTATAGCATTAGTTTCTGAAAAATATTATTTTTTCGAACTGCCGTGCGAAGCGAAAGGCGAGAAAAAATGATATTTTTTAGAAACGTATGAGACAAAATAATATTCAAACGCGTAAATTCTAGATTTTTCTTCTTAATTTAATTTCGTAAAACATTTCTCCTTGTTCCACTATCAATATTCTTCTCTTTACCATTTCCAAAACTGCCAAAAAAGAAACGATTGTCTCCACTTTATCTCCCCCTTTTTTTATTAGCTCACTGAAATTCATCTCGGTTCTATGGCTCAACATTTCTTTTAAATTATCAATCCGCTCTTTGAGAGAAATAACTTTTATCATTTTCTCTTCTTCTAGCTTCTCAAAAACTGGGATTTGTCCTAGAATGTCTGCATAAATTAGTGCTAATTCTTTGGCACCGATTCCCTTGGGCGGAGCAAACTGGGGTTCCAATTCGACAAAATTATCCCGCGAGAATGATTGCTTTTTGTTATTGAATATTTTTTCTATTTCCTGGGCGGCTAGTTTAAATTTTCGATATTCTTCCAGCTGTTTTTCCAAATCAAAAATCTCTTCTTCCTCTTCACTACTCAAATCCAACAAGGGCAGTAAGGCTTTTGATTTTATTAATATTAATTTAGCCGCTACTGTCAAAAAATCAGCTAAATTCATAATGTTGATATCTTCTTTTTTTTCCAGGTAATCCAAATATTGATCAGCTATCTGAGCCAAGCTTATATTGGTGATATCCATTTTCTCCTTATTAATTAACTCTAAAAGGAGATCCAATGGACCCTCAAATTGTTCTATCTTTACATTATACATCGTATCTATAATACTATTTTTTAAGAAACTTAGCAATCTTGGCTCTCTCTACAAATTACGAATTAATACGAATATACGAATGGGGCCTGTCTTTGCGAGCTAGTTTTGTACTCGAAACAAGCGCGATGGCATACGGATTAGCCAATATGTTTTATGTTAATGTTATGTGTTCCATGCTATATGGTTCATGTTTATTGTTTTCATGCTCATTTGCTTTATTTCAACATCCTAAAAACTAAAACCTATAAACTATAACCTATTTCAAATATTTCCCATACTTTGCCGGATCATAATAACAATTTGGATTAGGATATTCATCAGGATCTAGACAACATTCCATATCCATATGTTTTCCTTTGCCTTTACCACTTTTACCAGGCTTATCATTTTTCTTTTCACAAACCAACCTCCCGCCTACTATCTTATATGAGGCTGGCTTGGGAGCAGTAATTTTTGGAGCTACTGGCTTAGGTCTGGGTCTAACAATGTCAATATTTTCGAAAGAGGAAGCTGCTACAAAAAACTCTGGTAAATTATCGCTCACTTCCACCATTAAATCATTATTTATCATTGCGCCAATCTTTAATCTTGGGGTAATGTCATATATGTATTGACCCTTTACTACCGTAAAGAATAATACTGGGTTGTAGCATTCATCTTCTTGGGGAATATATATTTCTTCAGCTGGATAATCTCCAGTCTCGATCATATGTCCCTCGATATTTTTACAGCTTTCTGCATCCTTCAAGGATTCGTCTTTTAATTTGGGGAATTCATCTGTTTGAAAAAATTCTTTAACTCTGGCAATATCATATACGGCTACATCAAAACCAATAAAATTTTTATTTTCTTGCTCATTTGTGATAAAAGAAACTCTATATCCAGCCTTAGAAATTCTAGAATAGGGTTGTGCTAGCGGAGCTTTCCAATCTTGAGGATATTTTATTTTAAAACCGTACCATAAACTTTTATACTCTCTCCAATTACTGCTATCAATATTTTCTTGAATAGTTGAAATATTTAAAATATTTTCTTGTTCGAACTTATCTGCCAACTCCCCTTCATTAAGCGCCACTTCTGCCGGTTTCTCTGGAGATTTTGATTTAAGCAACTGAGGATACCCTGCTAAAATAAGAGTGACTGCGGCAATAAAGATAGCCGTCACAATAATATACATATCTCTTTTGATATTGGTTTGGCAAGCC
Organism: Candidatus Moraniibacteriota bacterium; assembly: GCA_003510795.1. Lineage (GTDB taxonomy): Bacteria > Patescibacteriota > Minisyncoccia > Moranbacterales > UBA9337 > UBA9337. The sequence continues at coordinate 30,210 of DOKP01000060.1, forward strand.
ATCCCTGTGCAAAAAATATTATTCCATTTCCTCAAAGTTGGAATGACCTTGCGATAAATAGCCCTTGACCTATCGCAAATTTTTTCCTGTTTAGCTTTTATTTTTTTGGATATGTCTGAGAAAAAATAGCCCAATCCTTTAAGCTTCTTATTAATTTCTTCTCCCCAGCTCTTCTCGCTTTTTATTTTTTCAATCTTAATATTTTCTTTATTAAAAATTTTTTCAGCAAAAGCTCTTCTATTTTTTTTCAATTTCTTATGTTTCCTTTTCTTACCCATATTGTTATAAGTTTAATTATTTCCTAATATCCTAGCACGATTAAAGCTTTTCAGTCAATTTTTTCTAAACTTTCTCCACTTCTCTAATTAATTCAATGAGTTTTTCTTCTAACTGACGCAGTTCTTTTCTTTCTACATATTCATTTACGGTGTGTGCGATAGAAATATTGCCCACTCCAAAAAGTAAACTGTTGGGGAAAAAGGCCATTTCAGAGAAAAATGGAACTAAGATTCCTTTTTTAAATAAATCACTTTCACAAGGTTTTATCTTGTCAGTAATTTTTATTTTCATTCCTTTTCTCTTTGTTTTTGCAATAAAAGCTATGATTTTTTCAAATTCTTCCTTGTTTTTTGGTCGAACTAAAACCTTAGAGGTTGCTTCTCCTGCAATCACATTATCTGCCTCTCCTCCACTGGTTATAACGGCGTTAAAAGCGGTCCAATTCTTTTTGTATAATTCCTGCAAAAGATTCATCAGATTGTAAATCGCACTATCTTCTTTTTTAAAATCCAAAGAAGAATGTTTTTGCACGCCTTGGGCTAAAATTGTTAGTGCAATCAAACCGCGCTGGCTGGAAGCTACTTGCAGTTGAGTCGGTTCCATTACAATAAAATTGCCTTTTTTGATCTTTATTTTTTTTGCTCCAATAAAATTATCTTCTTCGCCTACTGTAAAAATTAATCCGATGTTTTTTAATTTCCGGGCCGCCATAATTGCTCCGGAAATATTACCTTTATTATCAATGGCTCCCCGGCCAAAAATTTTATCTCTGGTGATTTTAATAGGCACCACGCCAGGAACTGTGTCCATATGCACTACGATGTAAGTTTGGGGAGTTCCTTTAGTAGCAATAACATTAAAGCGGTCTTTTTCTGCTATTTGCTTTTCCACTTTAAAGTCTTTGAGCTCACGCACCAAAAAATCCCCCATCATTTTTTCTTGTCCGGAAACTGATGGAATTTTTAACATTTCAATTAACAATCTTTCTATTTCGTTCATCTAATTTATATTCAATAAATTTTATTAATCTTATGATAGCTGGTCGGAAAGCAAATAGCAAGTTTGCTATTTGCTTTCCATCGGGATAAAAAAGCCATCTATGAGCTACCTAGTTAACAAAAAACAGGCGCTCAAATCGAGGCCTGTTTTTTGGATTCATCCAATTTTTATTCCAAATCCTTTCGCATTCGTTCAAAATCTTCTTTGGATAATTCTCCTGTCGCGTAACGCTCTTTTAAAATATCCATGGCTTTATCTTGGTGTTTATCTTTACTATTTTGATGATTGCCACAGCAAGTGCTATCTCCAGAAAGATTTTTGGCCAGAACTATAATCGCCCAGATAATGAGACCCCAAAATAAAAGCATAAAAATCCAACCAAAGCCGAATCCTCCGCCCCAACCCATATTGTAGAAATTTCCCATCATATATTTAAGTTTAAAAAAATTATTTAAACCATACCTAGCGATTAATTCAATCACCAACCTATCTCTTATTTATTAATACGCGTAATTTATAGCTTTATTTCATTTTAAAAATATCGTTGGGTCCAGCCAACCTGAAAGGGCAGATTTTTTAGAAACATAACCCAAGATGTTGATTTCTATTCCTTTGTGGAAACCCAGGTGCAAATGCTTTCTCTCTCCGCTAGTTTCAGGACTATAAGCCTTTCCTAGCACACCTAGAGCCTCTCCAATAGCGATATCATCGCCCAGAGCCACTTTGATACTATCTAATTTTAAATGCCCATAGACCACCGTAATTGGCTCTCCCTCCAAATCGCAGGATTGAACCGCCACCCCGCCATAACCGGTTGCATATCTTTTCGCTAATAATTTTCCAGAGCAAACAGCTTCAATAATTACATCTATATTTTCTTCTTCTGGAAAAATTTCAAAATCCGCTCCTGTGTGGTAACCACTAAATTTCTCCGGTTGCACAGGTGAATTGTCCGGTGTGATGAATATTCCAAAGGGTTTTTTGGTTAACCGCTCGCTAGCTCTATCTAACGGAAATTGAAATTTTTTTTCATCAGGTATCAGCACTGACTGCATGCCTTCATTCTTATTAACTGCTTCGTTTTCAATTGTATTAATAGTTGAATTTGCGACTCCTAGTCCAGTTTGCTCCTCTAGATTATTCTCTTTCTCAATCCAAAACCAGCTCACCCCAACAATTGCTACTAAAAATATAATTGTATAAATTATTCTTTTCATATCTATATTATAACACTCTCTGAAAACAAACAGTATCTCCTCTTTATTATTTAGAAAAAATAAGATAACATTAACTTATGCAAAATGTTACTAAAATTAAAATAGCTCTAGTTTTAGGAGTTTGCCAATTTTGGCTTACCAGTTTTGTATTATATCTAAATACCAAAGGAATAAGTCTCGAACAAACCTATTTTCTTCTCAGCTTTTATTCCATTCTTATTGTCGTTTTCGAATACCCTACTGGAGTAATAGGCGACTTTTTTTCTCATAAAGCTTCTATTATAATCGGTTTTTTATTATATTCATTTTCACTATTTTTGTTCTCTTTTTCGGGATCAATTTATTATTACGGACTTATCTTAACAATAACCGCGCTAGGGGCTTCCCTCGTTTCTGGTAGTGATATTGCCCTTCTCCACAAAGCTTCCAAAAATTTTAAAAAAGATTTATCCCAAGTAAAATTTTATTCATTCATAATGGCTGCCGTTGCTATCTCCACCGGAGGATTTTTATCTACTCTAGATTTAAAATATCCACTTTACGCAAGCGCTTTTGCCTTTTTGCTAGGAAGTTTATTTTTGATTTTCTCAAAGAATTACAAAAATGAAAGAATCGCGGGAAATATTTTCGCTACTGCCACCTTAGGATTTCGCTATGCTATTGCCAATAAAGAACTATTTAATCTTATAAAAATATCTTCTCTACTGGGAGCTTTTTTTATTAGTTTAAAATGGTTTTATAACCCTCTTTTCATAAAATTAAATATTCCTCTCGACTATTGGGGAATTATTATTGCAGCAGCAGGAATACTTATAGCTATTGGGGTATGGGTTTTTAATAAATTTCCCGAAAAAAATATTACTGTTATTTTCTTTATACTTATTCTGTCAATTTTTTCCATAGGGATAACTAGTATTGTAGCACTGCCCATTGTTGCTATCTTTTTAAATCAATTACTACGAGGCTACATAGAAACCCAGCTTGATGTAAAAATAAATAAAGCTATAAAAAAATCCATTCGAGCTAGTGTTCTATCGCTTAAAAACATCATCATTAAAGTGGAATCGTCCGCTATGATTTTTTTCTTCGGCATAATCATTCAAAGAAATTCATTTTTAGTTATGATGTCTATTTTTGCTATTGGAATTTTTATTTTAGGAATTTATCCGATTTTAAAAATCAAAAAACTTCAATCAAAAACAATTTGAAATTCTCTTGAAAAACTTTTCTAAGTTTCTGCTTTGATAATTTAAAAAATTAATGTAACTATTCATCAAAATTTTTACTCTTTTATTACTTTTAAGATAAACTTCATCCACAACCCACATAGAATGCAATTGATTGAGATGCCACGCTATAATTCCTCTTCTTAGCTCATCTTTACTAATTGGATAAACGTTATTATATTTGCTAAGAAAAATTTGGGCCCTCTTAAAAGCACTTCCGTCATATCTATCATAAAAACAAAGAAACCACATCGCCCTAACAAGCTCCAAAACTCGAGGTGATTGATTATTTTTTTCCCAATCAAAAATTCCGATGATGCCTCCTTTTTTATCAAAAAATATATTATCTTCATGGAAATCACCATGAATCAAATGGTTATTCTTTAATCCCAATTCTTGGTATCTAATTTTATTTTTCCCAATAAGCTCAATCTTTTGTAATAAATACTTAATTACTTTTTTATCAAAAGCTGACTGCACTTTTTTATTTTTAATTAAATTTACTACATATTTAGCTCTTTTTAAGGAATCTTTTTTATCCCAACCGAAACTTCTTTCTTTCACTAGTTTGGGACATTTGTTTTCAGTTACCAAATGAATTTTAGCCAATAACTCGGCACAACTTTCTATTTCTTTTTTATTTAATTTATCAACATTAATTTGTTTTCCATCCACAAAAGGAAATAAACTATAATAAGCTCCGTCCCAAAGGAAAAAGGTTTTCTTAGCGTTAGTATATATTGGCATAACAACTGGTATCCCGTTCTCACTAAAAAACTTTTTAATTGCATGAGTCTCCTTTAATCTTTCCAGTCCAATAGAACGATACTTCTTTAAAAAGAACTTCTTATGCTTATTTTTTAAAATATAATTTTCTGACAAAAACCCTTTTTCAACCACGCTCAAAAATTCAACCTCTCCACCGAGATTATAAATTGTGTTTATTTTATTAATTAATTTTTGGTCCAACATAAATATTTTTAAATTAATTCCCCCACTAAGGACTTAACCTCATGCAATAATTTTTGGTTTCATTTTTTTAACTTTTTATTACTATTCAAATTAAGAAAATTATTTTTAGTAGAAATCTTTCTACCTGTTCTTTTTTCTATATCTTTTCTAGCACTGCCTGCTACCACCCCACCCTCCTTAGCATCTTTTTTTAATTTCACAAATCCTTTTGAATTTCTATCTTTATGAATTCTGGTTGTAGTTGCCTCGCCCAACATAGTTAAAATTAATTCTAAATCATCCATATGATCACGCAAATTTTCCCTGCCCAATCCTTTAAAATTTTTATAATCTTCAGCAGACATATCAAAAGCTCCCTGCAAAATTTCATTAGTTAGAATCGCATACTCAACACCTTTTTTAGCTCCTCTATCTTTCCATTCATTAGTTAATGTTGCCCGCACTTCAATGCCTCGCATTCTTTTTTCAATCCAATCCTTACTATAGCCTTTAGACAGGTAAATTTCTCGGGCTCTCTCTGTGGCCAATTCTGGATTTTCAATTTCCTTGATTCTATCATACCCCACTTTCGCTAGCCAGCGCTTAAGCGGCTCAGCTTTTGGTGATGGAACAGACTGAATAAGTCTAAGAATACCTTCTGTATTCCAGCAATACATTTTCTGCTTGCCACCTTGTGTTTCTACTTTCAGCATAAAGGGTGGTACAAATTGTACCCCTCCTTTATCAATTAACTTTGCAAGCTCCTTATCTCGCTCTTTCAATCTCTTGAAGTATTGAGCTGGATCGTTAGAATCAGTTAAAATCTCGATAGCATCATTAACAACAAACCACCACTCATCATTATGCAAAACTTTTCGCACTCTTCTTCCCTCAAAAAGAGCTATCTTTGTATTTTCAATTTTTTTCATTTCATTAAAAATTAAATATTTATATTTTAATTTTTATTATCCGAATTCATAAAACTCAAAATATCTTCTGCAGTTTCTCCTGGTGTTTGTTTGGTGTTGTTGATGACTGTCCCGAAAGCAGGTTTATTAATGCCGACGGAATAATGATATTTAATTCTTTCTTTTTCCGCTTCAGTTAACTCTCTTGCTCCTCTGTTTTTTAAAACTTCTTCAAGCTCTGGATTTAGAGTAAAGATAGATATATTTTCAGCAATATCTTTTAGCTCCTCCATTAAATATTCGTAATTTCTTTTAGAAAGCGGGTATGGCACAATTACGTTGAAGCCTCGTTTATAAAAATTTCTAATTACCAAAACCGCGTTTTCGAGATTAATTAAAACACTTTCGGCAATTGGCATCCAGGGGATAAATTCATGGAATCTATCCACTTCCACCACCGCTGTATCTTTAATTTTTTCAGCCAATAATTTGGCTACTGTGCTTTTGCCAGCATTAATCGATCCGTTTATAAATATAATCATAATTTTATCGCATTTTTAAAACATCAATCACTTTTCCATTAATTACAAAATTATCTTCCCTAGTTAGAAATATCGGCTTATGTTTTTTTTCGGTAGATTCAGGAGCAAGGACAATATTTTCTTCATCAAAAATCCGATAAGTTTTGACTGTTGCCAAGCCATCAATAACCACCAGAACCTTGTCTCCATAAGAATAATTTTGAGTTCTTTCGATCAAGACAAAATCACCGTTTTTAATTGTTTTATTATTCACCTTAGCTTTATTCATAGAATTACCGGAAATCTGAATTGCAAAAACATCCCGGCTTCCCACAATGCTTTTGGACACTTTAAGAAATCCCTCAAAATATTCATCCGCATAGATTGAAGCAGCTCCTGCATTAGCCAAACCCAAAATTGGCACATCCACAAATAATTTCTTAGTGATACCTTTTAATTTGATTCCTCTATCTTCGGAAGTCCGCTGAATATAGCCCTTATCTTCAAGTTCATTAAGATAGTTAAAAAAACTTCGAATGCTTTTTAGCTTTAAACCCAGGCTTCCTGCTTCATCTTTAATCTCACGGATAGTCGGCATGATGCCATGTTCTGAATAATAACTTTTAATCGCTTGCAAGACTATTTTTTGTTTGGGTGTTAATATTTCCATATTTTTGTTTAAATTATTATATTGTTATATTGTTTTATTCTTTTTATGTTCGTTTGTTTTAATATTAATATGCTGAAATGCTCCAGATAATTCATTGAATTATTTCTGAACTTTATAAACTTTATGAACCTTAAAAACTTTACAAACTATATATCTTGTTTACCAAACATTCACTATATAATTCATATTAGCAAAACTATAACTTTTGTCAAATAAAAAGACACCCGCTAGC
>DOKP01000060.1:37280-39997 GCA_003510795.1 Candidatus Moraniibacteriota bacterium
TATCGTATTTATCTCAAGTACATAAATTTTTTTATTTTTTATTATTGAACGAGTACTGAAGTTGCCCCTGTCTCTACATCAACTGTTGCTCCACTATCAGTTTTGTCAGGGACTGTTTGAGCTTCTGCCTCAACAGCAGTGTCCGTACTATTCGTTACCGTCGTAGCTTCACCTTCAATGGTGTTTTCTACGACTGCCACTACTTCTTCAGTCAATTCATTTTCCTCTGTTTCATTTATTGGAGTTTCTTCATAATTATTTAGAAATCTAGCTACCCAGCCAAAAAGACTAAAACCTTCTTGATTTGTTGCAATAATAGTTTTAAATCTTTCTCTTTCTTGAGCGAGTATCGTCAATTGACTCTGCAAAGCAAGCGTATCTTCACCATTTTGAGCCAGGGTATTGATAGCTTGGATAAGTTTTCTGATTTGATTTCTATTTTGTACCAATTCACTTCTTAATTGCCCTAGATTCTTGTAATCCGGACCAAGAAAAAATTTCTTAGCTACGCCATCATTCTCAACCTCTTCAATCGCACCGGAGACTTGTTCTTGAGAAGACTCTTGCTCTACTACAACTTCCGCTATTTGTTTCTTGGCTTCATTTTTAGCTCTAACTTTAACTTCATCAACAACGATCTCTTCTGCAACTTCAACTTGTTCCAAATTTTCAATCACCTCTGCAGTTTTTTCCCTATGTATTTGTGCATTAGTTTCTCCTTTGCTAGTATCTGCTTTTTTATAATTTTTTAATTCTGTCTCATTTTTGACATTTTTCTTGTCTTGCTCATCGGAAGATTTTTTTTCTTTAACCACAATCTTTTCTGTGTTTTCATTTTTAGCGTTATCATTTTTGGCTACAGCCACCATGGACACCCAACCTGCGACCAAAAACGAAGCTATCACAAACAAATACACTGGCATTGTTTTATGATTCATATTTTTTATTTTTTATACTAATTAATTTCATATTAATATACTACACCATTTTTTGATTTTTTGAAAGATATAGCGGTCATCCTCAGAACCAGTGAAAGTAAGCGAGTAACTCCTCACTGACCATACTTAAATCCTTTATTTTATACGTCTCTGCGAGTAATTTTTGTACTCAAAAATTGCGTGGCAGTCTATAAATATAATATACAATTCAATCTGGGTCCTGGATTGCCACGACGGAGTACCGTCTCGCAAAGACAAACCTGTTTGTGCCACAAAGAGGTCAGTGAGGAGATACGTAAGCGAGCATTGACAACCTGGCAATTATTTGTTATGATTAGTTTTTATGTTAACACTTTCTCGAATTTTTTTCTTTGAGTTGCGACATAAATTTATAATTATTTATGTTTCAACGAAATGTATCAAACCAAACCCAAGGGCAAATCAGCCCAAAATGCAAAAAGGCGTGTCGCTAGCAATCCTTATCGAAGTAAGCCTTACAGAGGTAAAGATGAGAATTCTCAAAATTCCTCAAGTAATAGCAAGGAGGGTTCTAAAAAATCCTACTTTAAAAGTGCTCGACCAGCCTCATCAAGAGGTCCACAGCAAAACAGAACTCGTAATCGTTTTAGGGGGGCCTATATTAATCCCCAAATGTTTATCAATAAAGCCGCTACTCCAGTTGAAGTAGAGGAAAAAGTTCATGTCGTTAAGACATTTTTTACCAGCTTAGATTTAAACAAGCAGTTACAAGATGCAATTATCAAAAGAGGTTATAAACACCCAACTGACATCCAAGCTAAAACTATTCCTTTTATTTTGAAAGGGAAAGACGTGATTGGATTGGCTAATACTGGCACTGGAAAAACTGGAGCTTTCTTATTGCCTATGATTCATAAAATTATGGCCGACCCCAAGCAAAAACTCTTGGTCATGGTGCCTACTCGAGAATTAGCTATTCAAATTCAAGAAGAATTTGTGGCATTTACTCAAGGGCTAAATATTAAATCTGTTGTCGTGGTGGGAGGCGCCAATATTCGACCCCAAATCGAAAAACTCCGCTCCCAACACAGCATCGTAATCGGAACTCCAGGAAGAATTAAAGATTTGATCAATAGAAAAAATCTAAGATTGGAGCATTTCAACAATGTCGTTTTAGACGAAGCCGATAGAATGTTGGACATGGGATTTATTAATGATATGAAAACTATCCTTTCACTTCTAGCTAAACCTCGCCAGACTTTGCTTTTTTCTGCTACACTTTCCAAGGAGATTGAAGCCTTGGTAGCACAATTTCAAAGAGATCCTATTACAGTTTCGATTAAAACTAAAGAAATATCATCGCAAATTGATCAGGACATCGTGCGTGTCGGAAGAGATGAAGACAAAATCGAAATTCTAAAAAAACTTTTAGCCCAAACTGCTTTCCAAAAAATTCTTATTTTCACAAGAACAAAGCGAGGGGCTGAGAAATTATCCAAAGCATTGTTCAAAATAGGCTTCAAATCTGAATCCATTCATGGCGACAAATCTCATGGCCAAAGGCAGAAAGCTTTGCAATTATTCAAAAATGACCATATCGAAATTTTAGTCGCCACCGATGTGGCTGCCCGAGGATTAGACATTCCCAATGTAAGTCATGTCATCAACTTTGATGTTCCCGCTAGTTATGAAGATTATATCCACCGCATTGGCCGTACTGGCCGTGCTGGAAAAACCGGTATTGCCTTAACTTTTATTGAATAGGCTCTCCGAAAAAACCGAGCTGTTGCATTTTGCAAC
>DOKP01000060.1:40136-40259 GCA_003510795.1 Candidatus Moraniibacteriota bacterium
AATAACATCGCTAATTTTATTTCTTCATAAGAAATCTTTTCATTCAAACCCTCAAATATCGGCCTTAATCTAATCTGTCCATCCTGGGAAAAATCATCCGGATTTTTTTTATTTTTAATCTCT
>DOKP01000060.1:40487-40683 GCA_003510795.1 Candidatus Moraniibacteriota bacterium
TTATCCCGCAACATTTTTTTGGTGATTTCAATAGTGCCACCTCGGGGTTGCTCGGATTTGAAAGATTTCTTCTCCTCTTTCACCATTTTCTTGATTTCTTTTTTATTTTCTTCGATTTCTCCTTCTCCAATTGTTCCGCCACATTTAACAACAAAATTTTGATGTGTTTCAACCAATTCTTTTTCATTTAAATTTC
>DOKP01000090.1:0-153 GCA_003510795.1 Candidatus Moraniibacteriota bacterium
GCACCTCCCCTTTCAAGGGGAGGAGGGGGACTTATCATTGAGTATTAACTAACTTTTAGCCAAAAGTTTTTTCCATTCCTCATCAATCTTATTTTGAATCCCTTTTAAAACTTCTTCATTCCCCGGCGCGAAAAGATGCTTAAATCTTTTTTG
>DOKP01000090.1:363-647 GCA_003510795.1 Candidatus Moraniibacteriota bacterium
GAAGTAGGAAATTTCCAAACATTAGTGCAAGGCTGAAAAACTAAAAGGAAAGAGGAGCCTTCTGTCTCCAAAGCTTTCTTGGCTTTTTTTCGCAAATCTTCCACATACGCCACATTAGCTTGGGCCAAATATTTCACGCCATGCCCCGCTACGATCTGCATCATATTTTTGCGAGAATTTTTATTGCCATATGATTTTTTTCCGGCCGGCGTAGTTTCCATATTGGCTCCAATAGGAGTGGCTCCTGATCTTTGCCCTCCCGTATTCATATAGCCCTCATTATC
>DOKP01000090.1:753-920 GCA_003510795.1 Candidatus Moraniibacteriota bacterium
AGCATTCCGGAAAGAGCCTGGAGTCCAATGTCAAAAGTTCCCCCGTCTCCGCCAAAAACGATGAATTTTATTTTTTTATCCATCAAGCCTCTTTTTTTCATAGCTTGGTAAGCAGTTTCTACTCCCGCCGCAGTAGCTGCTGCGTTTTCAAAAGCATTGTGGATATA
>DOKP01000090.1:1047-1211 GCA_003510795.1 Candidatus Moraniibacteriota bacterium
ACTTCCAAACATCCTGTGGCATTCATTACTACCACCGGGTCAGTAGCTACATCTAAAATATTTCTCACAATTACTGGAATTCCACAACCAGCGCAAGTATCACCACCGGGAGAATAGTTTTTGGTTAAATCATTATTCATCTTTTTAATTTTGAATTTCGAATT
>DOKP01000090.1:1273-10359 GCA_003510795.1 Candidatus Moraniibacteriota bacterium
AATTTTGAATTTCGAATTTCCAATTTCGAATCAATTTTTAATTTTTAAATACTAAAAGTTTATTTATGTTCCCATTGAACCTCATGTTACAAAACTTAAATGCTCTACATTTTTATAATTTCGTCATTTGAAATTCAATCGAAATTCAAAATTTTAAATTACATTAAGATTATTTTTTGTTTTCTTTCACAAACTTCTCCTGACATTCAATCGCTATTTTTATACATTCCTCGGGGTCATAACCTAGATCATTGCACCATCGAATGTTAGAAAAAATCATATTCCCCAGCTCTTTTTTTAGCTCATAATCATTGTGGGTTTCTTTGTCTTTCTGGACATCTCTTTCCCAACGACAAATATCGCCGAAAACTTTTCCCATTCGAACAATTATTTGAGCCAAATCTAATTTTTCTCCACCCCAAATATTTTTTGATTTTTCTAATAATTCTTTTATTTCCATAGTATTAATTTAATTTCGAATTTCTAATTTTGAATTTTGATTCAAATCTTAATTTCTAATTTTTAATTATTTAAAATTTATGAGCACTCCCATCAAATCTTAATAATGGATCTTAAATCTTTTGCACCATTATAATTCATCCTAATTAATTATTTGTCTTCGCGAGAAAATATTGTACTCGATATTTTCGTGGCGATCCAAGAAACTTTTGTTCTAATCCTGGATTGCTTCGTCAGGATTACCTTCCTCGCAAAGACGGAAATAAAGAGAGATTGCCACGTCGGGATTTTTAAATCATCTTTGGAGATAATTTAAACATCGCAAAGACACACTTATTTTTAATGACTACTTTTACACCCAATCCGTTAACTCGTTAATTCGTTAACTAAATAACAAATAATTCTGCATTATTTAATATACTTAACTCCCTTAACAACTTTCTCATCCAATAATTCCTCAAAAATCCCCTCCACATCCTTAATAAAAATATCTCTCCCGCCCAGTCCGTAAATATAACTGCTAATTTTAATTTCATTTAAATCTGCCAACCTGATAGTATTATTTATTTCACTATAAAGTGCCGGCATTGAACCTGAGGAAATTGCTTTATCCATTACCGCCACGCTTTTAACATTTTTTAAAGCTTTAGCTACAGCCTTGTAAGGAAAAGGTCTGAATAGTTTTATTTTTAGAAGGCCCCCTTTCTTACCTTCTTTTCTCAGCTTATCCACCGCATCCTTGGCTGTCCCAGCGGTCGCCCCCATCACAATTATCACACTCTCGGCATCTTTCATTTCATATTCTTCAATTACATTATATTTTGTACCTGAAATTTCTTTAAATTCTTTCATTACCTCTTTGCAATTATCCGAAACTTTATTCATCGATTCTTCCTGATCAAGCTTAAATTCAAAATAAGAATTTGCCAAAGCTACTGGACCGTAGCTCACCGGTTTATCGACATTCAAAAGAGCATTCTCATTTTTATACTCGCCCACAAAATCTTTGACTATTTCATCAGAAAGTAATTCTAAATTTTCTACGTTATGCGAAGTGGTAAAACCGTCCATCACTACCATAATGGGTAGCTCTGATTTCTCCGCCAATTTTGTTCCGATAATTGTATTATCATAAACTTCCTGCACAGTTTCAGAAAAAAGTTGAATCCAGCCCGTGTCCCGCGCTCCCATCACATCGCTATGATCTCCATGAATGTTTAGCGGAGCGCTCAAGGCGCGAGCCGAAATCAACATCACGATTGGGAGACGCATCCCGCTGGCAATATAAAGAATTTCATTCATCAAGGCTAATCCTTGCGAACTCGTAGCCGTTACGGTGCGTACTCCGGCGGCCTGCGAACCAATGGCCGCTGAAATCGCACTATGCTCGGATTCGACCGTGATTATTTCCGTATCCGCTTTTCCATCCGCGCAAATCTTAGCAAACGATTCGATAATCGGAGTCTGCGGAGTGATTGGATAAACGGGCATCACGAAAGGATTAATTTGGCGAAGGGCTTCCGCTGATGCCGCGCCACCAGTTAAGGCAACTTTTTTAGTATTTGGTATTTTGTATTTAGTATTTGGTATCATTGTTTTTAATCTTTTTTAAACCATTTATTAATTTTGCAACTATAATTGTCTGATTTGCAATTTTTAAGAATTCTTATTTATTCCCTCTGTATAACTCCTCGTTAAACCTCGATTATGTCCTTTATTCGTATTTGTCTCTGCGAGTAATTTGAGTACTCTCAAATTGCGTGGCAGTCCAGAAAAAAACAAATCTCTATAATTGAATATACTTCTGGATTGCCACGTCGGAGTACCTCCTCGCAAAGACAGACCCATTTTTTGTAAAGAGAGTTCATTGAAAATTTTTTACAAATCAACAAAAGATTTTATTTTTTTATCATCCATACATTATACAAAATACTGTCTACTTTATACCATTTTAATTGCTTTGACTGGACAAACCTGGGCACACACGCCACAACCTTTGCAAAATTCCAAATCAATATCCGCCAGTTTCGTCGGCTTTCCATCTTCTCTATTTTTTAAAACAATACAAGCATCTGGACAATATTTAACACAGGTATTGCATCCAATACATTTTTCACTATCCACACTGGGCGCGTAATTTCTCCAGCTTCCGGTCGGCGCCGCATTTTTTATATCATGTTTTATAATTGCTCCTTTCTCCATAAATGTTTACTAATTACCACGTAAAATAAAAAATAAATTTTTTATCACGTGGCAAGCGAATTATACGAATAAATATAATAATTTAATTTTAAACTAATCGCTAATTGCACCAAATCAACTTAAATACTGCTACGATGTCATTCCGAGTGAAGTGAGTCCGATTCAGAGAGGATGAACGAAATCGAGGAATCTGGGCCCAGATCTTTCGACTTCATTTCGCTCTGCTGAGCTCAATTCCGCTCAAGATGACAAACGCTGTAGTATAGATTTAGTTTATTTGGTATTACATTTAATGCTTTGTCATTTGAAATTCATTTAAAATTTGAAATTTGAAATTTGAAATTCTCGTCAGAGTGCGTCGTATCCTCTCTCAATCGCCAAAATATTTTTTTGGGTCAGCTCTACTCCGATTTTTTTCTCAAAAATTTCCCGAAATTGATTGATCACACTTTCCAATTTTACAATCTCCGTTACGCCGATTAACTTCCCCAAAATCACGCCATTGGGCTGGATTATTCCCACCGTATCCAAGGCGATTCCGTTAGCATCAATGGCTTTAATATTCCCCTTGAAATCGCGAATGCTTTTTCGTATCTCTTCTTCATTTTTTCGCGTATTAACAATCACAGATTCATGCTCGGTAATATTTTTTCCCACATCTTCACTAGTTACAAGCGTGTCGTCCAAAACCACTACTACGTCCGGATCAGTGATTGGCTCATGATTACGGATGGGATTAGAAGAAATTTTTACATAAGCCTTAGTGGGCGCCCCGCTTCGTTGCGGTCCATAAAAAGAAAAAGCCTGGACGAATTTTCCTTCGCTTACCGCTGCTTGTGCCAAAGATTCAGCAATGCTTTTGGCTCCCTGCCCCGCTCTGGCAAAAAATATTATTTCAAAAGTTTCTTTATTGAATTTCATATAAGGATTTAAATCACGAATCGACCCTAATAAGTCTCGAATAATCTCCAATGAATTCGAGAAGATTAGTGAAAAAATTCGTGTAGATTAGAGATTTATCATGTCGCTTCGCGAGCGACGTGATTTATATCATTTTATTTATATCGCAACGCTTCTAGTGTATCCAGCGCCGCGGCTCTTTTGGCTGGATAAAATCCTGTGACCAACCCCACTACTGTAGAAAATATTATTATAAAAACAACAAACCACAGCGGGATATAAAATATGTCCACACTTACTCCGCCAAAATTCTTAGCCACTAAATTGAGTAGCACATTAACAAATTCTGTGCCAGCAAATCCGATTCCGATTCCGATCGTTCCGCCCAAAAAACCAATTAGGACAGATTCCGTTAAAAACATGCTCCAGATATCTCGAGCGCTAGCGCCGAGTGATTTCATTATAGCAATTTCCTGAGTTCTTTCCAACAGGGATATAGTCATCGTATTAAACATCCCGATTGCGCTAACAACCAAAGCCAACATGCCAAAAGACAACAGCACTATTTGAATTACATTAAATATTTTTCTAGTTTGCTCTACCGTATCAGAAATAGCTGAGACAATATAACCTTTTTCGCTTATCGCATTTCTCACTGAGTTTATTCTTTCTTCCGAAGTAACTCTTATTTTTATCCGGTTAAAATAATCAAATCCCAAATCTGACACCGATGAATTTGTAATATAAACATTGGCCTTTGATTTATCATTTATCATTCCGACAATTTTATATTTCTTTTCTACGGTCTTATTATTTTTAGTTGTATCCAATTCTTTCTCAGTCAAAGTAGAAATATCTATTGTTATCTCATTATTTTCAAAACTATCACTACTAATATGTAGCAAGTCCAAAACGGAACTAGTTGCCACAATCTCATTTTTACCCTTTTCGGAAAGAAATTCACCTTTCTGAATAGCCAAACCTTCCAGCTTGAAAAAATCTCCATTAACGATGTTCACTTTTGCATCTGTGGTAAAACCTCCGCTGTGCAATTTAAATTTTTGAGTAATGATCGGCGCAATTTTTGAAACTCCATCTACTTTTTCTATCTCTGGGATATCTTTATTTAAAATAACATTGGATTCACCGTTGTCGCCAGGTTTGGGAAATACATCAATGGATAGCAATGAATCGCTGGTGGCTATTCGCTCTAGCACAACTTTCTGAAAACCATAACCCAAAGAAACCAAAAAGAAAATGGAAGAAATTCCCACGCTAATACCCATCACTGTTAAGAACGTTCTGAGTCGATTGTTCTTAAACGATCGGGCCGATATTCTAATTGTATCAAATATTAGCATAATTTTATTAAATAGTTCACGGTTTACGGTATATGTAAGTTCACAATTCAATACCCTGGATTGCCGCGGGAGTACCCTCGCAAAGACTAGACCTCTAGTTAATTCAAACGTCGCAAAAACGAGACTTCTGTTTGTCTTCGCGAAGAAGTTTTTTATTCATAAATTCCTAAAATCCTATATTCGCAAATTCTTGGCTTATCTAGGTCATTCCATATCCTACCATTAAAATAATATCCAATGTTTTTGCTATTTTTTTGGCTGTTTTAAAATTAAAGCCAGCCCCGTCGGCATTAAGCGGCGCATCCAAAAAATCCCGGAAAACACCTCTATCAATCCTGTTCATTATCCTATGTTTAATTAATTCTTTTAATTTGTTAAGTTGGTTAGGGGAAATTTTTACGTTCTCCTGAGTTAATAAATACTTGACAATGGCATTAGCTTTTTGCTCATGATCATCGTTATCAGCGTTATTGACAATATGCGCCAAAGCGATCAAATCCTCTACTTTCTTGGCTACTTTGTGCGCCTTTCTGACATCCATATCTACTCCGCCCTCCTTATCAGACTTGTCCATTTTTTCAAAAAATTCCCCTGGCGTCATAGTATTTAAAATTCTTCTGCGAATACTTTCCTCTAGGATGCTAACTTGTTTCTGATCCATATCAATCATAACTGCTCTGGTTAAAATTTCTGATTTCATCGGGGTAATTAATATTTTAATTTGCTCAGCTGTCAGGCCTTGGAAATTCCTAAGCATCGCTTCAATTTTAGTAAACTCATCTTCTTCTTCTTTGCTGACTTGAGTTGTTTCCCCCATTGAATTTCGGATATCTTCCTTAACAATTTTCCCGTCCTTCATGTAAATAATATGGTCGCCCCAAATTATATTTTCCGGGTTATGCGAAACCATTATTATAGTTTTTTTTTCATCCCTATTTAATTCGCTCAATATCTGCATTACATTATTGGCCGACTTGGAATCCAAATTTCCCACTGGTTCATCGGCTAGTACTATAGGCTGATCATTGATGATTGCTCTAGCGATTCCAATTCTTTGTTGCTGTCCACCCGAAAGTTCCGAGGGCAATTTGTGCGCCTGAGGTTCTATCCCGAATCTATTCAAAAGCTTCATTGCTTTCTCTTCTCTATTTTTTTTATTATTAGAAACAAATATCTGCGGGATAGCTACATTGTCTAGCACGCTCAAAGTGGGTATTAAATTATAAGACTGGAAAACCATTCCAATTGTTTTTCTGTGGAAATACACATGGTCGCCCTTAGACATGGTAAGTAAATTTTTTCCTGCCACAATGATTTCTCCTTTATCTGGAACCTCTAAGCCGGAAATAGTATTTAGCAAGCTGGATTTACCACAACCACTAGGACCAAAAATAATCACAAAAGAATTCTTTCTTATTTCAAGATTGATTCCATGCAAAGCCCTATAAGCATTGGGTTTGCCATCATTATAAGTCAGCTCAACGTCTTTCAATTTTATCAAAACTTCATTATCCATTTATTTTTTCTATTTGTTTTTTACAAGATTTAATCGGTGAATATATTATAACACGAAAACATATTAGCATATTAGCATATTAACATAAAAAAATTAAAAAATTCTCTATCTTCGCAACCTTAGTTTGTCTTCGCGAAGAAATTTGGTACTCCAAATTTCTGTGGCGATCCAGGAATTTTATCCGCTTTCAATCATTCTGTCATATAAGTCACACCATGTAGCATTTTCTTTTTCAATTAATTTTATCTTTTTATTTCTTGATCCAGATTTAAGCTGTTTTTCTCTTAAAATAGCAGCTTCCATGGAGGGGCAAACTTCATAATAAACTAAATTATGAACTTTATATTTTTTTGTAAAACCATCCACTAAATTATTTTTATGTTCGTAAATTCTTTTTTGAAGGTTGCTTGTAACTCCTACGTACAAAGTTCCGTTTCTTTCTGAGGCTAAAATATAAATGCAAGGAATTTTATTATACATTTTTTTATATTTTTATTTTTTTTATTTCTCGTCTTCGCGAAGGAGTTTTGTACTCAAAACGACTGTGGCGATCCAGGAAAATATACCGTATTTCTGGATTGCCACGTCAGGAGTACCTTCCTCGCAAAGACGGGAAAGAGAGGTTCTTATACGGCGGGAGTTTAAAATCATCCACAGGGATAATTTCAAGTCTCGCAAAGACGCCACATTTAGTTTTCAGAATTTTCCGCTATTATCTTCTTATACACATAAAAGCTTTTTCTCGGTTTGCGTTCTAAAGTTTTGTGATCAATTTCAATTAGACCAAAGCGGGGCCAAAAACCCCTCATTTCCACAAACTCAAAATTATCAATAAGTGACCAATGGAAATAACCCCTAATATCTATACCATCAAGAATTGCTTTTTGTACAAATTTTAAATGCTCCTTTATGAATTTAGGCCGTTTTAAATCATCAGCATCGGCAATGCCATTTTCTGTAATATAAATCGGCTTCCCACTTTTTGATGCTCTTTTCAAAACATTGTATATTCCTTCTGGAAAAATCTGCCAGCCCAAATCACTTTGCAGTTTCGTGACTTTTTTATTTTCAAAAATCCCCCAAAAGTGTCCGCCTAATTTTAAATTTATAGAAAATAATTGATAATACTGAATCCCAAAAAAATCACAAGAATCATTAAATTTTTTAAAAAATCTATAATTAGCAAAATAATCCATTATTTTAGCAGCTAAGATATTCCAAGGTAAATTATTATACGGTTTTATATCAAACATGAAATGGGAACAACCTATTTGAAAATCCGAAGAAATTGATTTAGCAAGTTTATAGGAATCTTTTTGGGCTTGCATCAAATTTTTAAAAGCAGCATTAGCAACAATCTTACTTTTAATTCCTGGTGGCTGATTGCCAAATAAATATCCCAATGAAACTTCTGTTCCAGGCTCATTTAAGGGCATCCAAAATTTAACCAAATCCTTATATTCATCAAAAATGCGCTCTGCATATCTCAAATAATATTTAACAGTATCTTTATTTTCCCAAGCACCCATTTTCCCAATCCAAATAGGATTGGGCCAATGCCACAGCGTAACAAATGGTTCCAGACCTCTTTCTTGTAAGGCCATTAAAACTTGCCGATAATGTTCAATTTCCTTTTCATCAAATTTTCCTTCCTCCGGCTCGATGCGCGACCATTCAATAGAAAATCGATGAGCGTTGTGTCCGCCAACTTTCGCTAAATCAAAATCTTCTTCGTAACGATTATAATGATCACAAGCTCGACCAGAAATGTAGTTTTTTGAATCAAACATTTCAGGAAATTTTTCCTGTTGCCATTTTTCCCATTTTTTGCCAGCTCCTTGAGATAGCCTATCGGCATTATCTTTCTCCCACTGCGTCCAATCATTATTAGTCCCTCCCTCAACCTGATGAGCGGAAGTTGCTGCTCCCCATAAAAACCCTTTGGGAAATTTTAGATTTTGTTTTTTATCCATTTTTTCTATATTTAAGTTGTTTATAGGGTCCGGGGGTAGCTGTGTCACGCCAGTGTATCCATTGCCTTACTAAACCCCAAAATCCCAATCCATGTGAATGACAAACTGAAACTTTAGGATCACAAACAATTTTATATCCTTTTTCTAGCCAATACTTCGCCCATTCTCCGTCTTCCCCACCTTTTCCATATTCTTCATTTAAATTTCTTTTTTCCCAAAGATCTCTTCGAATAATGGCATTAGTGAATCCCAAAACTCCCATTTTTGATTTCTTTATCAGCACCTTCTCTTTCTTTTGCCAAATTATATTAAAAAGTATTTTCTCCCAAATTGTTGCATCCGGAAGCGCCACCACATTGCCATAAACACCCGCCACATTGTCATTTTCAAAGTCATTTATCCCATCTTCTAACCAAGTAGAAGAAGTTACTATAGAATGGGCGCTTAGAAAAACAAAATATTTTTCAGCTACAGAATTTTTACAACCCAAATTAAGTGCGTAAGGATAAGAAAATTCTTCCGGCTTTATTTTAATTATTTTAACTGGAAATTTTTCCGCTATGCCAAGAGTCTTATCTGTTGAACCCGAATCTACTACAATAACTTCAAAATCTTCTATAAGTCTGCGCAAAAATTTTCTTCCAAGCATTTACCTATCCATTTTTCTTCATTTTT
>DOKP01000090.1:10428-10637 GCA_003510795.1 Candidatus Moraniibacteriota bacterium
CAGACGAGACAGTGCCTCGTCTCTACAATATTTTTTATTTTTTTGAAATTCTGTCGATATTTCCCGGCATCCATTTGCGCAAAACCTCTGGAATAATTACGCTACCATCCGCTTGCTGGAAATTTTCTAAAATGGCGATAAATGGTCGCGCACTCGGAAGTACGGTATTATTAAGCATATACACAAATTTTTTCTTACCATCTTTATCA
>DOKP01000090.1:10800-10935 GCA_003510795.1 Candidatus Moraniibacteriota bacterium
CCAAGCTTCGATATCGTAAGCTCGGAATTTTCCTGCGCTCATATCTCCTGTACAAATTTTTAAAACTCGATAAGGCAAACCCAACTCTTCATGAATTTCTTTGGAAATTGCAAACATATCTTCATGCATTTTAAT
>DOKP01000015.1:0-5818 GCA_003510795.1 Candidatus Moraniibacteriota bacterium
ATGAATAACAGGAAAGCGGTTTCTTTATATATTCGATATGTCGTACAATGTAGATTTTACGACATACGATAGAGAAAAGACCTTTATTTACTTGATTTATTGAGCATCTAGAATGCCTTTGTAAGTATTCTTTTCATGCTCTTTAACAGCTTATATAACGTTTTTAAATAGCATATAATAAGTCAATAAACAAATTGAATTTAGATAAATTAAACTTAAAATTATAATTTAAAATATTTTCAATTCCGATTTAATGTCATACCATTTAATGTATTTAAGTGACTCTTATGACTCAATATAACAGCTTCTAAGCCCCGCAAACTTTTTCTAGGGTACATTAACCTATCTCCGAAACTAATAAAGTTATTATTCTAGTACAAGCCTATCTTAATTCTTATGTTTACATTTTTAATTATTTCATCACTCCCCTAGCATATGCAAAAAAAGCAAGCGCGATACTGATCTTACTTTTATTATTTAAATTATAAAATATTGTTATGAAAAATATTTTTTAATGAGCGCTTTAAAATATAATTATAAAAAATAAAATTTTAAAATAATCTGAGGTACATCTATGTATCTAAAATAATTGTTTTTTGTTATTTTTTTACTATTTTAAAATTGATCAAAAAAACGTCATTTTTTAATATTATGAGGGGTACATCTATGTACCCTAATTTGACCAAAAAACGATTTTTTTTAAGCAATTTTTTTGATTATTTTTTTGAGTTATATGGGTAACATATATGTATCTAAAATCGTTCAATTTTAGATATTTTTTTAACTTCTTTCAGCACACGACCAAAGCCCGGCAATAATTTATATTTACCAGCATCGTTCATATCTATCCATTTAAAATTTTGCGCTTCCCAATCAAGTTTTATTTTATCTGTTTTTATGTGCACTAAGACAGGATGAACTATCCAAGTCTTATTATATTTTGGAGCGCTTTGGTGGAAAATATTTCCCAATTCGATTGATTTAATTTCTGATGATTTTAGATTTAATTCTTCTTTGATTTCATTTTTTATTTTATCTTTTAATGTTTTATCATCATCTAAAAATCCAGAAATTCCATTATAATAACTTGGATAAAAATTTAAATTTTTATTTCTTTGAACAATTAAAATTTTACCTTTAAATTCTAAAACGCAATTTATAACCGGCGCCCAATGGATATTGGTATAATCCGTTTGACCTTTAACTGGTTTAAATTTTTTCATAGGGCCTTAATTTATTTAATCACCTATTCTAAAGCTATCTTTTATTTAACAGATTGTGCGACATAGGGGATTTAGTTAGAAACTGGTAATAAAAAATTAAAAAATTGGGATGTGCATTAATCAAATTCTTTTCTGCTAGTTCTAGATTGCCACGACGGAGTACCGTCTCGCAATGACAACAATCATAAGCTACTATATTGTTTGAAAATTGAGTTATTGAAAATTTAGGAATAAATTTGAGAATTTAAGGATGAGATTCCTGTCTGCTGGTAGGCAGTGCCACGACGGAGCAATATCTTGCAATTAAACCCCCTCTGTCATGAGTACATGACATCTCCCCCTTTGAGTACAAAGATGGAGAGGGAAACACGTAGTGTTTATTTGTATATTCGTATTTAATTTGTAATTTGTAGTAATATGAAGATTGCTTTAGTCCATGATTATTTAGTCCAGTGCGGAGGAGCTGAGCGTGTTTTGGAATGTTTTACGGAGATTTTTCCTGAGGCCCATATTTATACGATTATGCATGATAAGAAATTAATGCATGGTGTTTTTGAGAACAAAAAAATCCATACTTCTTTTTTACAAAATTTTCCTTTGGCTCGCAAAAAGCATCGTATCTTTCCGCTTCTGATGACCAGTGCAATTGAACAATTTGATTTTTCAGTTTATGACGTTGTGCTTTCAGATTCTTCTAGCTATGCCAAGGGCATCATTACTTCGCCAGAAACTTTGCACATTTGCTATATGCACACTCCGATGCGCTATGCTTGGGATGACTGCCAGAAATACACAGACGATTTTGGTTTGCCATCTTTTATCAAAAAGTTGGTGCCGTTTTTTATGAATTATATAAGGATTTGGGATTCAGTCAGTGCCAATAGAGTGGATAAATTTATTGCTAATTCTAATTTTGTTGCCAGAAGAATTAAAAAATATTATAAAAAAGAATCAACAGTAATAAACCCTCCAGTAAATGTGGACAATTTTTATGTCGAGAAAGACGCGGATAAAAGAGGGGATTATTTTTTAATTGTAGGTAGATTAATAACTTATAAACGACACGATATTGTTATCGAAGCTTTTAATGAGCTGGGATTACCTCTTAAAATTATCGGTCGAGGTCCGGAAATGAAAAAACTTAAAAAAAATGCCAAAGATAATATAGAATTTTTGGGACGAGTGGACGATAAATATCTTCCTGAGTATTATGCCGCTTGCAGGGCATTTATATTTCCTCAAGAAGAAGATTTCGGCATCGTGGCCATTGAAGCGATGGCGGCCGGTCGGCCACTAATTGCTTATCGTGGAGGAGACATCGTTGAAAATATGGAAGAAAATAAAACAGGGGTTTTTATCGAAAAGCAAACCCCCGAAGATGTGATAGTAGCAGTTAATAAATTTTTAAACTTAGAATTTGACGGTGATTATATAAGATCCAAAGCACTAAAATTTAATAAGGAAATTTTTAAAGAAAAAATAAAAGCTTATATTCAGAAAGAATATGGTGAGTTTACAAATAGAAGTTAGTTTGGCTTGATTGTTTTCGCCTAATTTCCGGCTTTAATTTCAAATTTTGAATTTCGAATTTCGAACAAATTTATAATGATTTAATTTCTAAAAAATTTTTAAAATAATAAAGAAGTAATGGATTAAGATTTAAATAATTAGAAAATTAAGACTTGACTTAAAATTCAAAATTTGAAATTCAAAATTTATTTTCATTGTATCCCTATGCTAAATCTATATCTAATCCCATTTTTACAAGCTTTTTTCATAAGCGTATTTTTAATTTTGGCTATAAAATACCTAAGCGCTAAATTTTTTGTGGCCAATAAAAATATCAGAAAAGAAAACCGACATATTCACAATAATAAAATATCTCGCTGGGGGGGGATCGCAATAGTCGTTTCTTTTTTGGGTGTTATTTTATTAGATAAAAATCTTGTTCTAACCAAGGATATTGGCGGGATTTTATTGGGTGGATTGGTAGTGTTCGGGATTGGATTTTGGGATGATTTAAAAGAAATCAATTGGAAGATGCAGTTTTTTTTTCAGACTCTGGCAGTGATTTTGATTTTTATTTTTGGCGTTCGGATGTATTCTATTTCCAATCCTTTGGGTGAAGTGATCTTGCTAGATAGCTTGGTTAAAAATTTGATAGTAATTTTAATTGCCAGCGTTTGGGCTATTGTTTTGATAAATGCGATGAATTGGTTAGATGGAATGGATGGATTGGGTATGGGCGTTTATCTGATTGGAATATTGGCGATATTTTTATTATCTTTAAAACCCGAGGTTAATCAACCTCCAGTGGGAATAATAACGATGGCTCTTGCGGGAGCGATTCTGGGATTTTTAATCTTTAATTTCCCACCGGCTAAAATAATGGCAGGTAGTAACGGGATCTTTTTTGTGGGATTTATAGTGGCTGGATTATCTATTTTTGCCGGGACGAAAATCGCTACTACGCTTTTGATTTTATTTATTCCACTAGTAGATTTCTTTTGGGTGATTTTAAAAAGATTAAAAGGAGGCAAATCAATATTTTCTGCTGATCATGAACATCTGCACCACAAACTAATGAAAATAGGTTGGTCGCAGTGGCAAATAAATTCATTTTTTTATTTGATTACTATTTTAGTAGCTACAGTAGCGCTAAATGTTAAAGGTTTAGGAAAAATTTTAATAATGCTCGGTTTATTATTTTTGATGCTGTTTTTTTATCGGTTTATCAACAAAAAGGAAAAAGTAATTCTTATTGCAAACAGGTATTAAAACATTGATATAGCAAAAAAGTCAACAGTCATTGAGTCATTAATAATCAGGCATTTAGCATGATGACAGTTGGACTGATGACAGGTGACTTATTGTTATTATTTTTTACTTTAATTTTTTTTTCAAGCTTATCAATTTGCTAAATAAATTAAAATTACGATATATGAAAAAAAGTAAAATTATTTTTGGATTATTGTTGGTAGCAGGAGTAGCTTTGTCAGGGGCGTGGCTTTATTATAAAAAAATGGAAAGAAGTGAAGCGGAGAGAGATAATATGATTGCAGTTGGCAAGTGTGATTTTACTATAGAAGCTGTGAGTGATGAAGAGCAAAGGAAAAAAGGACTTTCCGGCAGAGAATCCCTGTGTTCTAACTGTGGAATGTTATTTTTATTTGAGAAAGAAGATAATTATTCTTTTTGGATGAAAGATATGCGTTTTCCGATAGATATAATTTGGGTTAAGGATGACGAAGTGGTGGATATTAATCAAAATATCGATTATAATTCTAAGAGTATTTATTCTCCCAGAGAAAAAATAAATAAAGTATTAGAATTAAATGCCAATGATGTGAGTCGTTGCGAAATAAAAATTGGTAATAAATTAACCCAAAAAAATGTTGACTAAAAAATTTCAAAAAAGAAAAGAGGATTTTATTTGTGAAAATTGCGGTTTTTCCGTTTCTGGCGATGGCTATACCAATCATTGTCCAAAATGCCTTTGGAGCAAGCATGTGGATGAAAATCCTGGGGATAGGCAGCAAGAATGCCAAGGTCTGATGCGTCCGGTAGGCTTAGAATTGAGAAAAGGCGGGAGATATTTTATTTTGCATCGATGTCAAAAATGCGGGTTTGAAAGATTTAACAGCGTTAGAGACGAAGATGATTTCAGCGCAGTGATAAAGATTCAAAAAAATTGTTAATTTCTTTACTAATTACTAATTAAATACGAATATACAAATAAAAGAAATCAGGGTATCATTGATTGTTGAATTGATAGTTAGGATTTAAGATATATGATTTATGATTTAAGAATTTATACATAATACCAAATATTTCCAGATGACTGATTGTTGATGACCGATGACTCGCATATTGTTTTAATTCTTTAACATTAAGTATTCATTCGTATATTAGTATAGATTCGTAATTCGTAAATATAATTTGAGATTTATTATTTTATTTGTTATAATATAAGTAGTTTTATTAATATTATTTTTATGGAATTAAGTAATCTATTGGCGGTATTATATTTTGCGGGAGGTATTTTCATGGTAGTCTTGGCAGTAGCTTTTTTATTTGAAGAAGTGAAAAAGATTAACCTTATTTCTCTGGCAATTTTATTCCTTTCGGGTTGGTGGAGTTTTGGCTATTACCTCTGGCTTACAACCAAACTACACAGTTTTACAGATATTTCTTTCGGTGTATCCAATTTAGGATTAATATTTGGTGCAGTTACTTATTATTTTTGGATAACGGTGCTTCTTGATAAAAAAAGAAAAATGTTGGTTTATACTGGTTATCTGGTAGCGATTATTTTCAGTTTATTTTATATATTCAATCTCAAAGCTGGCAATTTGGAAATATTTAGCCGGTCTTCTTGGGGTGGTGCGATTTTTGCCTCATATTTCATCCTCGTGCATATTGGATTTTATGTCTTAACGGTTACCGAATTAATTGATTCAATATTAAGTAGCCGAGATAAAGAAGCTAAATTTATCGATAGAAATATCTTATTAATTTCATCTTTGATTGCTATATTGGAAATTTTTAGTTTGCCAGCTCTTTATGGCACAGAATACTTCCTTTACAGTGGCGTA
>DOKP01000015.1:5947-7353 GCA_003510795.1 Candidatus Moraniibacteriota bacterium
AAATTGATAGATATAAAAATATTCTTTGCCCAAACATTAATAGGTTTGATTTTGACTGTAAACATTGCAGAGATATTTTTCTCAAAAACTTTTATCGGCGTGGCGTATCGACTGGTAATGTTATTATTTTTATTTATATTTGCCAATCTTTTAATTAAAAAATACAAACAGGACGTTTCGCAAAAAAACGAATTGGAAAAAATGGGGAAAAAATTGGAGGCTAATAATAGAAAATTGAAAGAACTGGATAATGCTAAGAATGAGTTTATATCAATCGCTGCGCATCAACTGAGAACTCCGCCCACTGTCATAAAAGGCTATTTGGCTCTCGCCAAAGAAGATCCCAATAATAATTTAGACGCTGAAACGCGAGATTCATTGTCGCGGGCTTTTACTTCCAATGAAAGATTAATAGAACTAGTGGAAGATATTTTAAATATCTCCAGAATTGAGTCTGGAAAAATGCAGTATGATATCCAACCCGATCAATCTTGTGAAAAAATAATCAGGGATTTGACAGAAACATTTGAGATTAAAGCTAGAGATAAAGGATTGGCATTTAAATTAGAAATACCCAAGGATAAAGTTCCAGATATACGCATGGATTCCGGAAAAATCAGAGAAGTTATCTCCAATCTTATCGATAATGCCATAAAATATACATTAAAGGGATTTATTACTTTGAGATTGATAAAAACGGATTATGATATGGTTAGGATAGAAATTTCTGATACTGGCATGGGGATTTCAGAGCATGAGATGGGTAACTTATTCAAAAAATTCTCCAGGGGCAGCAACGCCGATCAACTAGCTACGGGAGGAATTGGATTGGGAATTTACGTAGGAAGAAAAATAATAGAAGCGCATAAGGGGAAAATTTGGGCTCAGTCAGTAGGCGTGGGAAAAGGCTCGACTTTCATTATCGAACTGCCAATTGGATAAGTTTTCACTTTTTTAAATAAAATTATGAAAAAAGTAATGGTTTTTGGCACTTTCGATATTTTTCATAAGGGCCATACTGATTTTTTAAAACAGGCAAAGAAATACGGGGATTATTTAATTGTGATAGTGGCACGGGATAAGACAGTTAAAAAAGTAAAAGGAGAAGCAACTTGCAATAAAGAAAAAAATAGAACTAAGACAATTCAGAAAAGCGGATTGGCAGATAAAATTATCTTGGGCGGACTGGGAGATAAATATGCAGTGATAAAAAAATATAAACCGGAAGTTATTTGCCTAGGGTACGATCAACAGTTTTTTATTGATAACTTGAAAGCAGAGTTAAATAAGATTGGCTTAGAAAAAACAAAAATTATCAGACTCAAAGCTTATCAACCCCAAATATATAAATCATCTAAATTAAAAAATAAAATAATTTTTCCACATTAAAACCCCGGTCGTTGCCG
>DOKP01000015.1:7418-7568 GCA_003510795.1 Candidatus Moraniibacteriota bacterium
GTCGTTGCCGGGGTTTTAATTATATAAAGTTCTTGATGTTTTTTGATTGTTTATCAGTTTATCTGAAAATTCTAGAAATTAACATTGGCTGAATATTTTTGTAAATTTTTTAATTGACCATCATTTAAATTTTTTGAAGCGTCAATTGCT
>DOKP01000015.1:7630-7876 GCA_003510795.1 Candidatus Moraniibacteriota bacterium
AATTTTTTGAAGCGTCAATTGCTTGTTTGATCAAACTTTTGGAGAATTCAACTGATGTACCTAGCGCAATATGTCCCTTTTGGGATATGTTTTTGCGAAGGTAATCTTCAATATAAATTTTGTGTTCAGGAGTTAGGCTAGAGTCAGCATTTTTTTCTAAATAATGCGCTAGCGCTCTTCTGGCTAAATGTGTAGTGCCTTCACCTCTCTGTGCTACTTCAACAAAAGAATTTTCTGTTTCGGTTG
>DOKP01000029.1:0-171 GCA_003510795.1 Candidatus Moraniibacteriota bacterium
GTTTTTTGCTCCGATAACTCTTAGCAAAGTTCTAAGCGCTTTAGCTGTTTGTCCTTCGCGACCAATGACTATTCCCATATCTTTTGGATCAACATCCAAACTAATAAGAACACCCATTTCATCAACCTTTCTCTCTACTTTCACTGCATCTGGATTATCAACAAGCATTTT
>DOKP01000029.1:257-487 GCA_003510795.1 Candidatus Moraniibacteriota bacterium
TCAATAAACCCTGCGTCTATTGTATCTGACATACTTTTTTTCTTTCTTACTAATTACCGAAACGACACTCTGTTATAAAATCGTTTCAATTAAATTATAAGTTATACGCTAAAGTTTGTCAAACGGAATTTCTCTACAAAGTACGAACTTATACGAATTTACGAACAAGATATTTTTAAAATTTGATAATTGAAAATTAAGTCATTTATTGGAAATTGGTCATTGGAAAT
>DOKP01000029.1:545-4028 GCA_003510795.1 Candidatus Moraniibacteriota bacterium
ATTGGAAATTGGTCATTGGAAATTGGAAATTATTTTATGCATCCCTTGTCCCCCGCATACCCCCTGCTCTTCGCATCCTCTTCGCTTTTAAAACATACCAAATTTTCCGGCTTTATATTTTTTGCGAAACGGCAATCAGGTTTGTGATATTTGGTAGAATTTTTACTGCCAACTAATAGGCATTCTTTATTGTCTTTGCTAGATTCAATTTTTGGATTCCCTGCTTTAGAATTAATAGCTTGAACGCCCAAAACACTGCCGTTGTCAATTTTAAGAGACTCTGCTTCTGATTTGACAGCTTTTTCTATTACCAATGTCCCTTGCTCAAATTTGTGTCCCTGGAGAATCCCTGCTTCAAATGAAATAATTGCAATCAAAATTAACCCTCCTGTCAAAACCACCTTTTGTTCATATTTCTCCCAAAAAGTCCTTATTTTTTGGATTTTTTCTTTATTTTTATTTGACATATTCATAAAATTTGCTATACTAATCTTTGTTATGTTGCTATGGCTTAATCACGCTAGTTTAAGCTTGATTAGACTATATCATAACGGTATTAGTTTAAATATTCTAAATAAATTATATGGCACATCGTAAAGCTGGTGGATCCACCCAATATGGTCGTGATTCTATCTCAAAAAGAAGAGGAGTTAAAATTTTCGGTAGTGAAAAAGCATCTACTGGAAATATTATTATCCGCCAAACGGGAACTAAATTTCACCCTGGAAAAAATGTCGCTCGTGGAGAGGACGATACCCTATATGCGCTTACTAATGGTATTGTGCAATTTAGCAAGAAAAAAGTAAAAGCTTTTACAGGCAAGCTTGATAAAAGAAGGTTTGTAAGCGTTATACCAGAAAAGAAAAAGTAATCACAAACAAATAGTAGTCTAAGACGGATCATCCTTTGCGGGTGGTCTGTTTTAATATTATTTTAAATTTCTAATTTTGAATTTAGAATTTCGATTCCCCGCCTACCGGCCGGCAGGAAATCTTAATTTTTTAATTTTGAAAATACAAAACCATGCATTCTATGCTATTTTAGTAATTAAAATTTAAGACATTCGAAATTGATTCGAAATTAAAAATTTTAAATTAGAAAATACTCTATTTTTTCGCTGCTTTTATAAACTCAAAGAAAAGCGGATGCGAACTAAGTGGAGTTGACTTAAATTCTGGGTGGAATTGCGTCCCCAAAAAGAAAGGATGCTTGCTTTTGGGAAGCTCTGTTATCTCCATTAATCTTCCATCAGCAGATTTACCCGAAAACACCAACCCTCCTTTTTCCAGTCTTTCAATATAATCAGGATTTACTTCCCAACGGTGCCTATGGCGCTCTGAAATTTCTTTTTTGCCATAAGCCTCGTAAGCAATAGTATCTTTCTCTAGAAAAGCTTTATAGGCGCCTAAACGCATTGTAGCGCCATAATTTCTATCCTCCAAATTTTTCTTTTGCTCAGGCATGATATCAATTACTTGGTATTTACTTTTTCGATCAATTTCAGAAGAATTTGCATCTTTTAATTTCAAAACATTTCTCGAAAATTCTATTACCGCCATTTGCATCCCATAGCAAAGACCCAAAAAAGGAATTTTATTTTCTCGGCAATATTTAATCACATTAATTTTTCCTTCAATTCCTCGCGAGCCAAATCCACCCGGAACAACAATTCCATCATAAGCCTTAAGCTTGTTAATGTCAGCGCCTTTCTTTTCAAATTCCTCACTATTAAACCATTCAATTTGTGGTTTTACTTTGGCTTTATAACAAGCATGCTTAATCGCTTCGATAACACTGATATAAGAGTCGCCTAGCATAAATTCTCCAGTGCCGAAATATTTTCCCACAATTCCAATCTTAACTGATTTTTCTGATTTTTTAATATTTTCTACCAAATTAAACCATTTTTTAAGATCTGTTTTTTTACTTGGTAAATCCAGCTTCTTCAAAATTCTGCGACTTAAATCATCGCGCTCAAAATTTATCGGCACTTCATAAACAGTCTCGATATCAGGAGCTGAAATAATATCTTTCTCATTAACATTACAAAAAAGGGCAATTTTTTCTTTTCTTTTCTTGTCCAAAGCCACTTCACTTCTGGCGATAATTATATCTGGATTAATTCCATTAGCATTTAATTCTCTTACGGCTTGCTGAGTCGGTTTAGTCTTCATCTCTCCTACTTTGGGCGGATAAGGTAAGTAAGTAATCATCACAAAAACTACATCTTTGGGGTTTTTTAATTTCATTTGTCTGGCGGCCTCCATGAAAAGCATATTTTCATAGTCTCCGATTGTCCCACCAATTTCAATTAGTACCACATCAGCATCATTATTTTTAGCTGCATTTTTTATCGTTCGAATTACTTCATCAGTCACATGCGGAATTATTTGCACACACTTGCCTTTATATTCCAAATTTCTTTCTCGATTAATAACTTTTTGATAAATACTTCCCGTAGTCATATAATTTTCTCCTGGCAAATTTATCTCCATAAATCTCTCATAATTTCCCATGTCCTGATCAGTCTCCAAGCCGCAATCCATAACAAAAACTTCTCCGTGTTCAGTTGGATTCATGGTACCTGCATCTACATTTACATATGGGTCAATCTTTATCGCAGTGGGTTTATAACCACGCGCTTTCAAAATCGCTCCCAATGATGAGGTTGCAATTCCCTTTCCGATTCCACTCATTACTCCACCTAACACAAAAATATATTTCTTGTTATTTTTCTTCATATTTATGTTTCTGATAAAATTTATTAAAAAAATTAAATTTAAAGCTAAGGGATAAATTATTTTTCCTCTTTAATTTCCACATTAACGCTAGTTTTGATATTGTTTAAAAATTCTATATTAACTTTTTTCTCCCCCACTTCTTTTATCGGAGCGTCTAATTTTATATATTCTTTAGCAATTTCAATATTTAATTGATTTTTTAATTCTCGAATAATAACCCCTGCATCAATGGAACCAAAAAGTTTTTTTCCTTTAGCCTTGGCAGAAATTGTTATTTTTTTATCTTTTATTTCTCTGGCAAGAATTGTGAGTTTATTAATCTCTTCTTTTTCACTAAGAATTTTATCAGCATTATTTTTTTCGACTCTCTTTAGGGCATCTGGTGTCGCTATTTGGGCTAATTTTTTGGGAAATAAAAAATTACTCGCATAACCGTCTGAAACATTGACCGCATCCCCTGCTTTTCCCAGTTTTTTAACATTTTGCAATAATACTACTTTCATAAAATAATAAAATAAAAACAATCTTTAATGAACATTGACCTTAGCTCTTTGAATCACTAAGGTTTTGTTTATTTAAGACTCCTTATTTTTATGAATAATTTTTAAATCTCTAAGTTATTTTATATCAAAAAATAAGGTTTAGCAAGGAGGCCTTATATTATGTCAACGTTATTTAGAAATGACATACTTGGGAATTTTTTTAAAATGTCATACTTGAACATTTCGGCGAATTAATTGCG
>DOKP01000056.1 GCA_003510795.1 Candidatus Moraniibacteriota bacterium
GCCACGCAATTTGAGAGTACTCAAATTACTCGCAGAGACGGGTAAAAAAAGACATGAGAGAGAGGTCAGTGAGGAGTTACATTCTCTACGAATTACGAATCTGTACGAATTTACGAAAAAAATAGGACTGTTAATTGAAAAAAGATTAGCAGAATAGCTTTGCATTTTTACCATAATTCGTTAATACGTTAACTCGTTAACTAAAAAATAAATAATTTAAATATTTAGCCATGAATCAATTTAGCAATATACGCAACATAAAAGTAGCGCTTGTGCACGACTTTCTGGATACTTATGGAGGAGCCGAAAAAGTTTTAGCGGTAATTGCGGAAATATTTCCCGAGGCGCCGATTTATACCTTGCTCTATGACGAGAAAAAAATGCGCGGCAAATTTAAAAGTAGAGAAATTCATACTTCTTTTTTGCAAAAATTTCCCCAGTGGCTAAAAAACAGAAGAAGATATCTGTTACCCCTCATGCCAACCGCTCCAGAAACATTTGATCTGCGCGATTTCGATTTAGTGATCTCATCTTCAGGTGCTTGGAGTAAAGGAATTGTTACTCGTTTAAATACCAAGCATATCTGTTTTATGCATTCGCCGATGCGCTTTGTCTGGGATTATAATGAAAAATACCTGAAAGAAATTGGCAAAAAAATCGGATTTTGTAAAAGAATATTTTTAAATTACTTGCGCATTTGGGACTTCGAAGCAGCCCAACGACCGGACGTACTGATTGCTAATTCAAATTACACCCAAGAGAGAATAGCTAAATATTATCGCCGAGATTCTAGAGTTATTTATCCGGCAACGTTATCATTAAAACATGAAAACATTAAAACAATAAAACATGAAAGCAAGGGAATAATAAAGCAAAAGAATGCATCTGATTATTTTTTGGTCGTTTCACGTTTGGCGGCTTATAAAAAAGTGTCTTTGGTGGTGGAAGTTTTTAATAAAATGGGATTACCCTTGGTAGTTATCGGTGAGGGGGAAGAAATGGGAAAGATAAAAAAAATAGCCAAGGACAATATAAAAATATTAGGTTGGCAAAGCGATGAGATTGTAAGTGAGTATTATAAAAATGCGCGAGCGCTTATTTTTCCGGCTGTGGATGATTTTGGCTTAACAATAACAGAAGCCATGAGCCAAGGCACCCCCGTGATTGCTATTAGAAAAGGCGGAGCTAAAGAAATTATCAAGGAGGGTATCACGGGAGAGTTTTTTGATGCGCAAACAATGGAGGTACTGGCCGATGGAGTGAGGAGATTTATAGAAAAAGAAAATAGTTATAATAAAGAAATTATAAAAGAAGATGCTCAGCGATTTGAGAAAGAGAAATTTAAAAGTGAGCTAATAGAATTGATCGAAAGAGAAATAAAAGGTTAGCTGTACTGTGGTGTGGAGAGATGGAATATAATCAGAGGCTGTCTCTGCGAGTAAATTTTGTACTCGGAATTTATGTGGCAGTCCAGGGATGTTAATATCATCGCTAAATAACTATTATTCACTGTTGTCAATTTATTAAACATTAGATAAGTAGGGGTTAATTGGACTTGATATAAATATTTTAATTCTGCTAAATCCCTGGATTGCCACGACGGAGTACCGTCTCGCAAAGACGGACAAATGCTAGGAATATTTAGTTTGAATGTGTAAGTTTTTAAGGATCATAAAATATGTTCATAGGACACAAGAAACAAATAAATTTTTTGAAAGATTTAATTGAGGCGGGTAAAGTTTCCCAGGCCTATATTTTTAGCGGACCGGAAGATATCGGAAAATTTTGTTTAGCGAAGATGTTTTCGAGAGCTTTAATAGAAAATAACTCTGATATTTTAAATGATTTCAAAGATGAAACGGAAAACAAGAATCAAAATATAGAAATTTTAGCTCCGGAAATAATTGAGAAAAAAGGAGTTACGAAAACTAGGGAAATTGATGTGGAAAGAGTGAGAAATGCTCAAAATAATTTAGCGCTTTTTCCAGCGACAGGAAATTACAGGATTCTGGTCATTAATGATGCGCATCGGTTAACGGTAGCCTCTCAAAATGCTTTGCTCAAAAATTTAGAAGAGCCCAACAGTAGCGCGATTATAATTTTAGTTACACATGAAGATGGAAAGCTCCTTAAAACTATTAAATCCAGATGCCAGAAAATAAATTTTAATCTAGTTTCATTGGAGGAAATTAAAAATGGATTTAAAGACAAAGTTGCCGATGACCTTTTAGAAAAAATAGTAATTTTTTCTATGGGCAAACCAGGGGAGGCGCAAAAAATGATAGAAAATAAAGATAAATTTAGAGAACGAGAGACTGCTATTCGAGATCTGGGCAATTTAAAAAAATTAGCTGTTTTTGAAAAATTTGATTTGGCGCAAAATTATTCGAAAAATGTGATGGAGAGCAGAAAACGGCTGGAGTTTTGGATCTGGATGCTCAGGGTGCAAATTTTTCGGAATTTGGGCGATAAATCAAGCCTGGAAAAAAATTATCAAGCAATTGATAAAATTAAAAATGTACTGTCAAAGATAAAAAATCCCAGTTTAAATGTGAGGCTTATTTTAGAAAATCTGTTTTTGGATTTGTAGGATTTGTATACATAGAACTTGTGCAATTGAATTTGTATTCGAGTCATTAGAGTTTAATTGGGGTATTAGAGTCGGGCTATTGAAGTGCGACTCGAATGACTCGAATAAACACCCAAATGACACTAATGAGTAGGGTGTATAAATAAAAAGTATAATGATAAAAGAAAAAAAACATCATTGGGCCAGCAAGAAAGAAAAGAAGAAAACTGTTTCCAAAATAAAGAAATTTATTCGGCCGGCGCTGGTGAGAAATATTCTGTTTGTGTTGTTTTTTGGTGTGGCCTTGTATGCTTTCATCTTTGCTGATTTTATGGAGGTTGATGATATCAAAGTAACCAATAGCGGAATTATCGCGCGAGAGGATATAGATAATTTCATAAGCCAAGAAATTGACGGCAAATATTTTAAAATAATATCGAAAAGAAATTTTGTTTTTTTTGGCGTAAATAATTTAGAGCGTAAATTAAAAAGTAATTTCAAAAAAATAAAGTTAGCATCTGTTAAAAGGATATTTCCCAATAAAGCAAATATAGAAATTCAGGAACGTAATTTAATTTTGTCTCTATGCTCAAGGGGGGCTTGTTATTTCATTGACGAAAGAGGCTATGCTTATGAAAGAATGAATCCCAATCAGAGCCCTGCCAACCAAAGTGAAATCATCGAATTGATTGATGAAAGTGGCAAAGAGATACGAGAAAATGAATATGTCTTGCTACCTAGTTATATAGAGTTCATCGTGGCTATCAGAGACGAATTGAAAAATGATACTAATGTTGAAATATTGAATCAATACAGGACCAGATCAAGAATCTCAGAAGAATTAATTGTACAAACAAAAAATGGCTGGGATATTTATTTGAATGCTAAAATTCCGATTGAAAAATCAATTCAAACCCTGAAAACATTATTAAATAGACATTTGCTCTTGAGAGATTTGCACGAATTGGAATATATCGACTTGCGTAGCGAAAATAAAGTTTTTTACCGGATGAAGGGAGGCGTAACGCAAGAAGAGGAAGAATTAAAGAAAGAAAGTGCGCAAAACTCTCAAGGAGATTCTAGCAGTTCAGAAAAAGATTAGGGCAAGCCAACTGTGTGAGTTTTTTTAAATTTTGTTGTATAATAAAAGCAGTTTAAGATAGCTTGTTTTAATATTTAATTTTTAAAATAAAAAAATGAAAACTATTGAAATGCTGGCGGAAGAAATTGAATCTTTAAGAAAAGATAATACGGAAATCAAAAAAAGATTGGATTTAATTGAAGATAAAAAAACAACATTGACCAAAAAAGAAGAAATCAAAACGCCAGAATTTGTTTCTCCTAGTAGCATTGCGATTTCGGAAAAAGCCCCTGGATTAACTCGTCAGGGTAGCTGGCTTTTGATTATTTTCGGCGGAGTGCTCTGTCTGACGGGAATAGGTATCATCTTCGGATTGCCTCTTTTGATATGGGGAATAGTTTCCTTGTCTAAATCAAATAAGAACAGAGTAGCAATCAACCAATACAATTTGCAAAATGAAATTAATTTAACTCCGAAAGAAAAAGTTTTTGAGTCGGAAATTAAAAATGTTGCTACGGCGGTTACTGTCGAAAAGGTAGAGGGTGTTTTTACTCCGCCAATAAAGCCTGTCTTAGCAGAAAATGCCGAGCCGGTTGCAAAGAAAGTATTTTCTTTTGAAGAAGAAATCGGAATGAAATGGTTTTCTCGAATCGGAGTCCTGGCTTTGGTAATAGGAGTGGGATTTTTTATCAAATATGCTGTTGATATGGATTGGATAAATCACTTGGCTAGGATTATATTTGGAGTAATTTTTGGAAGCGCTTTGATTGTTTATGGAGAAATTATTTCTAAAAAAACAAATTACGCCAAATGGGGAAAAACTTTAGTGGGAGGGGGCTTGGCGATAACATATTTTTGTGTTTATGTGGCTTATTATTTCGAATCGTACCGCCAGGCTATCGGGATGAATCAAATTTTAGATTTATTTTTAATGGTGGGAGTAGTTTCAGTAGCAGTGGTACTTTCCTTGCGGGATAATTCCCAGGTAATCGCAGCCGAATCTTTTTTCCTAGGATATGTAACTGCTTTATTGAATGACAATTTTGAATTGGTGGCTCTTTTTTATACCCTGCTGTTGACAGCCGGGCTGGTAGTTGTGGTTTCTTATAAAAAATGGCCAGCCATAGGTCTGGGAGGCGTGGGTGCTTCTTATTTGATGTATATTTTATGGAATGCCAATAATCAGGAAATTTTTTCATACGCGGCTCTTATTTTAATTTTTTATTTCATATCTTTTACTTTGCAATCATTCTTTTTTTCTAAGAAAAAAGAATTGGAAGTCGACAATATCCTTATAACGTTGATAAACTCGGCCTTGTTCTTTAGCTTATTTTATGCGGAAGTAAAAAAGTTCTATCCAGATTATTGCGGTTGGCTTACGCTGGCTCTAGCAGTTATTTATTTGGGTGGATTTGTATTTTATAAAAAATTAAACATTCAGGCATTAGCTAAGACACATCTATATCTTGGAATATTTTTTGCCACTTTGACAGTGCCAATTTATTTTAACCGAGAGCTGGTTTCTATTATCTGGTCTCTCGAGGCTTTATTTTTGGCGATGCTTTACATTAA
This sequence comes from Candidatus Moraniibacteriota bacterium, assembly GCA_003510795.1. GTDB lineage: Bacteria > Patescibacteriota > Minisyncoccia > Moranbacterales > UBA9337 > UBA9337. Next base: position 5,223 of record DOKP01000056.1, read on the forward strand.
GACAAATAGTTCGATTTTAAAGTTAGCCTTTAATCTCTTGAGCGTATTTATTTTTTTTAAAAGTCTAACTTATGATCTAGTGAATCTTCGAGCGATGAATTTGGATAATTTTTTCCAGAGCACAAGATTGATTTCGGTGGGCGTAACAATTGTATGTTTTTATCTTATCTATGGAGTTATTTTAAAAAATAGAAATTTAATCCAAAATTTCAAAACAGAAGCCTTAATGCTATATTCTTGGGCGGCTTCGAGTTTGTTGGTGTTGATTATCTTCGTTGAGCTGGGTGAAAAATTTCCTGCCTGGACAACGGTAGTGCTAGCTGGGTTGGTAATTATTTTTATGCTTTTGGGAAATCGAGTTAGAGGGAGAGAATTCTTTTATCAAGCCAATACGATTGCTAGTATAATCTTTCTTAAGCTTTTATTTTATGACAGTTCGAACCTCAGCTCATTTAATCCAGAAAACATATTAAGCAGCAATAGGCTGGGAGTTTTTTTAGCAGTAAGTGTAATTTTTTACGGAGTATATGCTTATCTTCGAAGGATCTCAATTTTGCAATCTGGAAAAAATACCATAGCGAATATTTATTCTTGGCTGGCAATGAGTTTGATTTTGTTGATAATTTTTATTGAATTTAGTGATGATTATCTAGCCAAAGTTTCCGTAGGCTTGGGATGTCTGATGTTAATTTATTTCTTTGTTTCAAAAGTAAGCATTAAGGAATTGCTGTATCAGGCGGTAGCGATTTCACAGATTTTATTTGTAAAAGTATTGTTTTTTGATGCAGTGATATTGAAGGAATTGAAAATGAGTCCGTCGTTTTTGGATTCGCGATTTGTTTCTTTATTGGCGGCGTCTTTATCTTTCTATATGGTTAGCATTTATTTAAATAGCCGTAAAGAAAAGTTAGAAGAAAAAAATAAACTAATAGCAGGAATATATTCTTATTACGGAACTTTTTTGGCCTTTTTACTGATCATGCTGGAAATGAAAGATTATTGGATTTCTGTAGGCTGGAGCATCTTGGCGCTATTTTTAATTTCGATGGGTTTCGTGCTAAGTCGAAAAAGTTTAAGAATCCAGGGTATTATAATATTTACTATTAGTATCTTTAAAGTATTTATTTATGATATTCAAGGCCTAGAGGTCATATATCGAACTATTTCTTATATTGCTTTGGGAGTTATTCTTTTGACTGTATCATTTATGTATAATAAATATAAGGATAAATTAAAAGAGATAATCTAAGGCTCTGTATCAAAATAACTATGACAAAATATCAATCAAAAAACAAAGAGGGGAAGTGTGTCTTTTGTGAAATCGCCAAGGGTAAAATGGAAACGCCAGGGATTTTTTGGGAAGATAAAAATTTTATGGCTTTTCTCTCAATCTTTCCAAATTCTTTGGGCGCGACAGTTCTTATTCCCAAAAAGCATTATAAGAGCGATGTATTGGCCTTGCCCGATAAAACATTGAAAAACATTATGATTGCGGCCAAAAAAGTTTCACAAATTTTAATTGAAAAATTTCCAGATGTGGGCCGAGTGGGGTTGGTAATGGAGGGGACAGGAATTGATCATGCGCACATCAAGCTTTATCCGATGCATGGGACAGGACACATGAAGAAAGGAATCTGGAAACAGTATGCGAGTCATAAAAATGATTATTATAAGAAATATGAAGGGTTTGTCTGTTCTAATGACGGACCGAGAGAAAGTGATGCGAGGATAAGGAGATTGGCAGAGAAATTGAAAAAATGATTTTTCACTAACTTTTTTTGACAGCAAAAAAAGGTTACAAAAAAACTGCCACACGTACTCCTAAAATTAATAAATCTAACTCTCATTCGCTAAAACTTTGGGTTCCGCATCCGCTCCATGACAAAGTTTTTTAACGCTCTCTTCGAGTTGATTTATTTTATTTTAGTCATAAAGTGTGGGACTGTATTTGATATATATTTGAAGATGTTTTATTTTAAACCCGTCAGAAGAGGATAATAAAAAAATCACCAGTATTGGTGATTTTTTTATTTGGTTTATTTTTCCGGCACGTAGTAGATTAAGATAGAAGTCCCAACTTGATAAACGGGAGTGTAAGCAGTTATCCAGCGCCAGGATTCTTCATCGGGCTTGCGAGGCGTGCCATCGGGGTTTTTACGAGTATCATAAATGCTTCCTTGGGATTGGTTGACAGAGACGGCATACCAGCCAGCTTCAATTGGACGTTTGCTGTCCCACCAATTGATAAATTTATCTCCCAGATAATACTCCGGATTTCCACCGCCAAAGTAGTTTAAACGAATCTTATCGATTTTAGGATGCTTGTCCATGAATATTTTAAATCTTTTTAAGTCTTGTCCCCAATCAGCGTTGGAATCAGTGACGTAATTGTAGCCATTTTTTGGTCCACCAGCCAGTTGATTAAAATAAGAAAGGTAATAAGGATAATTAGCAATCGGTTCAACGATAATCCAAATTAGAAGTAGGGCTAAGATATATTTAGCAAATAATAATTTATGCGACTCAAATGATTTAAAGAAATCATGAACTTTTTTGGCGACCAAAATATAAATAAATGGAAAGATAGGGAAGAGATGTCTGAGGCCGATATTTAAATTGCCGGTAATACTCAAATAAGAATAAAGAACGATAAAACCAAAGAGAGTGTATTGAACTACTCCGTGGCGCATCCAGGATAAGAAATGATGCCAAGCGTCTTTAATGACAGTTTTAGATCTAAATTTAACTGTGGATAATATTTGATAAACTGTGTAAAAACTGGTAAGAATAATTAATAAGATAAGTGGAATAGTTTCCTTGAGGAGAAAAACTGTCGGGAAATAAGCAGTAAAAGCGTTATCGGAAACTTCGCCAATAAAGTAAGCTCCATTGCCACCCGCCACGCGTCTGAAGACATAATTTACCCCTATCCCATATTCAGCCAATGGGCGAGTAACAGCACTTTCATTAAATGAATGCAGTACTTTGCGAGTATAAACATTTTTAATATTTTGATCTGTTTGTGGAGCGTTAAAATCAATCAATTGAGTCATCGTTTCTTTGGAGGTATTAAAAGTGTTAAAGAAATAAACCGCCCAGATCATAAGAAGAGAAATGGCAAAAGCTGTTAATCCTTTTCCAAAATACATAGACCAAGTTTTAGCGCGCCCTTCTTCATGTTTGAGTTTTTTGATAAGCGGATAGCCGATAAGAATTAAGCCAAAAATAGGAAGAGTAAGTATGGAGGAGAATTTCGCCAGGTGAAGAAGTCCCAGGAAAAATCCCCCGATAAAAACATTTTTCCAAGTAGGATTTTTGATGAATTTCAGAAAATAATAAAAAGAAAAAGTTAGAAAAGCCATTATCCCAATATCCGTAGTAACGTAATGATTGTGCCCTAAAACATTTGGGTCAAAAGAATAGAGGATAAAAGCCAAAAGTCCGGCTAGCGTGCCAGCAATTTTCTTGGTCCATTTGAAAATAAATAATCCCAAAAGAAGTGAAATTATAACAATTGGAACTCTGGACCAAAAAACTATTTGGTCTGGATTATTTTTTGCTTCCCAAATTAAATGTCTGCCCGCCGCCCATTGGCCCTCATCCCATTTGCGGGGTAGCTCTCCGCTCCAAAATGGTAAAGATGTATCAAAATTTAAGTCCAAAAAAAGAAGCGGAAAAGCAGAAAGATTTTTTATCAAAGGAGGGTGCTCTGGGTTAAGGCGCATCTCGTGTTGGGTTAAGTAGGAATATCCGGCGGGGATATGGGCGATTTCGTCAAAAGTGGCGGCGTCATTGTTGGCATTTAAAAAAGACACTCCCAAAAAAACAATGGAAATTGCTATTATTATGAGAGTGTGTTTTTCTTTTAAAAAGTTTTTGAACTGATTTAATCTTGTTTTCATTTTTATATTTTAATTAATTATTAAGTTATTTGAATTGATTTTTTCAGTGCTTTGCTTAAATTTAGGTAACTCTTCACTAATCACCTATGGCAAAAACAGGTTCGTCTTTGCGAGGAGGTACTCCGACGAAGCAATC
>DOKP01000063.1 GCA_003510795.1 Candidatus Moraniibacteriota bacterium
ACATATTGTATTGGAAGAGACTGTTTTTTGCGAGAAAAGGCGGGGTGGTATATAATTAGAGTGCAAACAACCCCCTCTGTCCTGCTGGACATCTCCCCCTTTGAGTACAAAGATGGAGAGGGGAGGCTTTGATTTTTTAATAATAAAAAAATGAAAAAAAATTTAGAAAAACTTTTTAATCCAAAGACGGTGGCGATTGTGGGAGCTTCGGATAAGGCAGGCAGTGTGGGCAATGCCATTACCCAAAATCTTTTAAATTTAGGTTATGCGGGCGAGGTATTTTTGATTAATCCTAAATATCCAGAATTATTGGGACAAAAATGTTACGCTTCACTCAATGATGTGGAAAAAGAAATTGATTTGGCTATTATCGTGATTCCAGCTGCTTTTGTAAATGAAACTATAAAATTAGCAAAAAATGTAAAAAATTTCATCGTGATTTCTGCCGGTTTTTCGGAAATTGGAAAAGAAGGACGGCTTAAGGAGCTTGAATTATTGAAAATTGCTAAAGAAAATGATGTGAATGTATTAGGGCCGAATTGTTTGGGTTTAATTATCCCAAAATTAAATTTAAATGCTTCTTTTGCGGGCGGGATGCCAAAAAGCGGAGGAGTATCTTTGATTTCTCAGTCAGGGGCTTTGGTGGTGGCGATGATGGATATGGCGAGTGAAAGACAAATTAAATTTTCTCAAATTATTTCTGTAGGCAATAAGATGCAACTGGACGAAATAGAACTAATGGAATATTTGGCCAATGACAATGAAACAAAAGTCATCGCTCTTTATCTTGAGGGGATTAAAGATGGGCAAAAATTTATCGAAGTTGCCAAACGAGTGGTGCAAAAAAAACCTATTATCATACTCAAAGCCGGCATAAGTGAAAAAGCTCAAAAAGCTATCGCTTCCCACACTGGGTCACTGGCTGGAAGTGATGAAATTATGAATGCGGCTTTTCGTAAAGCTGGAATTATCAGAGCGGAAAGTTTGGAAGATTTTTTTATCCTAATAGCATTAATGGCTAACTTTAAAAATAATGTTAGCGGAGAATCAGTAATTATCACTAACGCCGGAGGGCCTGGCGTACTGGCCACAGATGCATTTGGCAGCAAGAAAATAAAATTAAAAGAGTTTTCAGCAGAAACTAAAGAAAAGCTAAGAGAATTCTTGCCCGCAGAATCTTCCGTAGAAAATCCGATTGATTTGCTGGGGGACGCGACCCAGGAGCGCTACCAAAAAACTTTAGAATTATTGGAGAGTGAGGATGTGGGCAATGTACTTTGTCTGATGACTGCCCAAGATCAAACTCCGACCGAAAAAATTGCCCAAGTAATTGCAGACTTTAAAGAAAAATCTCAAAAAAATATTATCCCAGTTTTTATTGGAGGGGAAAAAATTAAAAAAGCCGTCGAAATTTTAGCCGAAAATAACATCCCTAATTTTAATTTTCCTAAAGAAGTGATTAATGGGCTAGAGAAGGCGCTGGAAAAGAAAGAAATTTTTGAAGCTAGCAAATCATTGCTGGGAAAATTATTCGGATCTAAAGATAAAAATATTATAAATATTGCTCTGGCGGAAAAGAAAAAAGCTCTCTTGTTTGGAGAGGCTGGAGAGTTGTCGCGAAAGTATTCAATCCCAGTCGTGGATTTTGTAAACTTGGCGCCAGGGCAAGAATTGGGCGAAGTTTCAGTAAAATTTCCAGTGGTGCTAAAAGTAGATAGCGAAAATGTCTTGCATAAGACTGAAAAAAGCGGATTGGTGTTGGGAATTAAAAATATCCAAGAACTTGGAGAAGCCGTGGCAGAAATGAAAAATAATTTTGCGGAAGAAAATTTAATTATCCAACCGATGTTGGAGCATGAAGCAGAATTAATTGTGGGACTAAAGCGAGATTTAGTTTTTGGTCCAGTAATCGTCTTTGGTTTGGGTGGAATTTATACAGAAGTTTTCAGAATGGTGGATTTCTTAATTTTACCGCTAGGGAAAGATGAGATAAAGAAAAGAATTATGGAAAGTAAAGTTGGATTTTTATTTAGAGAAACTCGCGGGAAGAAAGTGGGGGATATTGATGAGATGACAGAATTTATTTTTAATTTTGCTAGATTAGTCGAAGAGCAAGAAGAAATAAAAGAAATTGATATCAATCCGCTTTTGATAACGAAAGAGGGAAAGCTGGTGGCGGTGGATGTTAAAGTGATACTTTAAAATTGATACAAATGACGCGAATGAAATGCAAATGATGCTAATATGCAAATTAAAATTAAAAAGTTTGTAAAGTTTTTAAAGTTCATAAGGTTTGTAAAGTTAATTTGGAATTAATTTTAAATTTGAAATTTTGAATTTTGATTCAAATCTTAATAACTAATTTATAAAAACAAATTAAGATATTAAATCATTAAAAGTTGATTCGAAATTTTAAATTCGAAATTAAAAATTATAAGGGTATGATTTGGAAATTAAAAGAAAATAGTGAAGAGGTTTTTGAGAATGATTCATTGATTGATGAACCACTGGCTTTACATCCAAAAGTATTAAAATTGCTTAATCAGAGAGGTATAAAAACCAAAGAGAAAATTAAAAAATTTATGTTTCCTAATTATGATCAAGATATACTGGACCCATTTCTTTTCAAGGATATGCCTAAGGCAATGGAGCGTTTAAGATTAGCCAAAGAAAATAAAGAAAAAGTTCTAATTTTTGGAGATTATGATGCTGACGGAATTACTTCGTCATTAATTTTGAAAGTTACTTTGGGGGAAGTTGGACTAAGCACAACTGTGTATATTCCTGACAAAGAGGATGGGTATGGATTGAGCGACGAAGCTCTTAAAATTTTTTCCGAGAAAGGTTTCACGCTTGTGATAACTACCGATTGCGGAATTACCAGCAAAGACGAGGTGGCAGGAGCGGCAAAAATTGGAATGGATGTGATTGTGACTGATCATCATCATGTTCCACCGGAGATCCCCTTGGCTGTAGCGGTAATAAATCCCAAGATAAAAAATTGCGGTTATCCCGAAGATAATCTAGCTGGCGTGGGAGTGGCTTTCAAATTTGCCCAGGCGATTTATGACACTTTTTTACCGGAGAAAAAAGAGGCAACTAAATGGATGCTGGATTTGGTGGCGATTGGAACAATCGCGGATATGGTGCCTTTGACCGGAGAAAATAGAACTATGGTTAAATTTGGGCTCTTGGTGCTTTCTAAGACTCGCCGAGTGGGACTTCAAGAAATGTTTAAGGTAGGGAGAATTTTAATTGATGAAAATAATTTTCCAGACGCACGAAAGATTTCTTTTCAAATTGCGCCCAGAATTAACGCAGCTAGTCGCATGACGCATGCTGAAAAAGCTTTTTCACTTTTGGCAGAAACGGACAGAGTATTGGCTCGGGATATGGCGCTGGATATCGAATCTCAAAACAGCCGTCGGCAAAAAGAAACCGCCACAGTGGTAAGTGAAGCAGAAAAAATAGCAAAGAACTCTTTTAAAGATAAAAATTTTATTTTAGTGGCTAACGAGAATTTTCCGATAGGTATCCTCGGTTTAGTGGCGGGGAAAATGGTGGATAAATTTAAGCGACCAGTGGCAATTTTGAAAAAAGGAAATGCAGAAAGCAAGGGATCATTCCGCAGTATTCCTCAAATAAATATTATCGAATCCATCGAAGCGTGTAGTGAATCATTGGTTAAATATGGCGGACATGCTCAAGCGGCGGGAATTACGATAAAAAATGAAAATCTAGAAAAATTTTATGAAAAACTAGCAAGGATCATTGATGAAAAATTAGATGGGATGGATTTATCGCCGGAAATAAAAGTAGATTTGGAATTAACTTCCCAAGACATCGGCCTTGAATTGATAGAAGATTTAAAAAAAATGGAACCTTTCGGCCAAGGAAACGAGCTACCGATTTTTATGATGAAAGAATTAATCATTCAAGATTTGAAATGGGTGGGAAATGGAGAAAAGCATTTGAAATTATTTGTACGTCCTAAAAATGGCAGTCCTAAAATTTTTGAAGCCATTGGTTTTAATCTGAGTGAGAGGTTTAAAGAATTAAAAGTAGGAGAAGAGATTAATTTACTTTTTAATTTGGAAGAGGATGAATGGAATGGGAACAAGAAGATACAGATGAAGATAATTGATATTAAAAAATAATTTCAAATTTCAAATTTCCAATTCCAAATCAATTTCAAATGATAAAAAGTTTAATTTAATTTTAAAAAATATGAATATAAAAGCAGTCGTGTTTGATGCGGATGGGGTGGTGATAAATTCGCCTGGATATTTTAGCGTACAATACCAAAAAGATTTTAATGTTTCCAATGATGTTATGCTACCTTTTTTTAAGGGAAAATTTCAAGAGTGCTTGGTGGGTGAGGCTGATTTGAAAAAAGAACTGAAACCTCTTTTAAAGGAATGGAAGTGGCAAGGCGGTGTCGAAGAGCTTTTAAAATATTGGTTTGAAGCGGAACATTATATAGATGACAGGGCGATAACTGAAATAAAAAGACTGAGAGAAAAGGGAATAAAATGTTATCTGGGCACTAAGCAAGAAAAATACAGAATGAAATATATAGAAGAAGATATGGGACTAGGTGCTTTTTTTGATGGAATTTTTTCCTCAAGCAATATCGGATACAAAAAACCAAATGAGAGATTTTATGATTCTATAGCTAGTGTGCTAGAAAAAACTGAAAAAATTAAACCAGAAAATATTCTTTTTTGGGATGACAAAAAAGAAAATGTTGATGGGGCTAATGGATGCGGTTGGAATGCTTTTCTTTTTGCAAGCTTCAATGATTTCAAAAAAAGAATGGATGATATTTTTTAAAATTAAAATGAAAAATTTTCTCCGTAGTTTGTTTTGGTAGGCGGTTATATTATTACACAGGCGTATTTAATATGACTGTCTTAATTCTCAAGCTATTTAAAAATTATTATTACCTTATCAGCTTATTTCCAGATAGCGTATTGGAATTATTTTAAATGTTATTTCTAGAATTTCTAAATAGCAAAGATAAATAAAATCCGGTTATTTTCCGCGTATGTTGATATTTAACAGGATAGGCGTATATGAAGAAATAAGAATATGGAAATATTAAAAAATAAGAAGATAAAAATATGAAAAATAGTTGCGGTTATTTTCCGCGTATGTTTACAAATGACAGGATTTTTTGTTGATTGCGTTTTTTAATTTAATGTTTTTTACATAGATAATTTTTTAAAATTTAGAATATGAAAAACAAACACAAAAACAACAATAAAATTGATATTCAAGAAAGTATCGAAAATTTTCTTCATTCAGATAGCGCTCTGGCCATGACGACAAAATTTGTCTTGGCTTTTGTGGCAGTGGGGGCATTTGCTTTCGGGGGTGCGCTTATCCCTGGGATTTTAAAATGCATCAAAGAATTTGAGGGCAGTAGCAACTATTCAGATAAAAAAGTTAGGAATGCTGTGGAGGCTCTAAAAAGAGGAAAATTTATTAAAATAATAAAAAATAAAAATGGAAAAATAAAAATAAAACTTACTAATAAGGGAAGGAAAAGAATTATTGATATCGTTATAGATGATTTGATGATATGCGTGCCTAAGGTGTGGGATAAAAAATGGCGTATTTTAATTTTTGATATACCTAATCGGATGACTAATGAAAGAAATTCTTTTAGGCTAAAGATTAAGAAATTGGGTTTTTATCAATTTCAAAAGAGCGCCTGGTTTCATCCTTATCCTTGTGAAGATGAAATTTTGGCAGTGGCGGAATTTTATGCAGTAAGCGAATATGTGGAGATAATTACTGCGGATAGAGTGCTTCATGAAAAAGAATTAAAAAAATATTTTAAATTAAAGTGATTTTTTTAGTGTTTATTCTAATAATTTTATCTTAAAGCGGAAGTGCTGTTATTTTCCGCGTATGTTCATAAATAGCAGTATGTGCGAGGTTGAGAAAATTTAAAAAAATAAAAAAGAGAAAGCTGTTATTTTCCGCGTATGTTCATATTTAACAGAAGAGATGTTGGGGCGCAAGTGGATTTTAGCGGTTGTCCATGATGATACTGGCTATGTGTTATTTGCTTACTTCTTATTATTTTACAATGGGTTGTTTCGTAAAACGAGTTTTTGTGATAAAATTGACTTGAATCATGAAAAATAAAATAAAATTTTTATTGTTAATTGTTTTTTTCTTGGGAGCCTCAAATATATCGGGGGTTGATTTTGGTGTTTCGAGGGCCTGGGCGGTGGATTGTGATGTGCTAACGGGTGAAGAAAAGACGGCTTGCGAAGATGAAAAAGATGATATCGAAGACGATATTGATGCTTTGGAAAAGAAATTGAAGAAGCAAGAATCAGAAAAATCTTCATTGGAAAGTAGTCTGGGAAAAGTTAATGGAGCGGTTTCTAGCACTAGGCAAGCGATAGCTAGTACGCAAGCTCAAATTGACGCTACGGAAAAAAATATTGAGAATAAGAAAAAATATCTAATAAATCTTGAGGGAAATATTGAAAAAGAAAAAGAAGCTCTACGAAAAATGATACAGGAAAACTACGTTAATTCTAGTCAGCCGTTTTTATTTATTTTTTTTGATAAGGATAATTTCTTGGATGCCGTTACCAGTATTGATAATTTACTTAGGGTAAAGGAGGAAATCTTAATTTTGATGGAGAATATAAAAAGTGATAAAGAAAGCGTAAAAAATGAAACTGTTCAATTGGATAATACTAAAAAAGAAAAAGAAGAGTTATTGGACATAAAAGAAAGCCAAAAGAAAGCTTTGGAAAGAGAGGCTTATGGAATCCAAGAAGAAGTAGCAGAAGTAGCAGATAGCATTGAGAGTCTGCGTTCAAAATTATCTGAAACAAAAAACGATTTAAATAAATTGTTAGGAAAGAGCTACGATACCAACGATGTAAAAGAAGCAATTAAATTTGCCAGCAAACAGACGGGAGTGAGAAAGGGTTTTCTTTTTGGAATGCTGTCCATCGAATCGCGATTAGGCGCCTCAGTGGGAGGCTGTGATTTTAAGCAAAGTCGGATGAGTGCGGCTCGAGCTACTATATTTAAAGATATTTGCGAGGAGCTGAATTATAATTATAAAAAGCAAAAAGTTTCCTGTCCGCCATCGAGCTATAAGGGCACAGGTGGCGCCATGGGGGCTGCGCAGTTCATGTCTGATACTTGGAGGGGCTATGAATCAAAAATAGCCAATGCATCGGGGCATAGCGTTCCTGATCCATGGAATCTAGTTGATGGAGTGATGGCGATGGCTTTAAAATTAGAAAACGACGGGGCAACTAAAGGTGGAAAAACTACGATCACCAGTCCTTGCAATGGGAAAAAGATTTCTATCAAATGGGAAGAATATGCTTCGCTTAAATATTTGGGTTGGAGCTGTTATGGACTGACAAATTATGCCAAAAGAGTCCAAGCGTTGTCGGGAAATTATGACCAACTTTAGGAATATTAAAATTTTTAAATTTTAATATTCCTAATTAGTTTGCCCTGAGTTTATTTCTATGCTAGAATCTTAAAGTGTTAATTTATTATTTTAAAAAAATATGACAGAAAAAATGCATCTTAAAAAAGAGAGAACATTTGTGATGATTAAGCCTGATGGAATTCAAAGAACTCTCATTGGGGAAATTGTAAAAAGATATGAAAGGATGGGTCTCAAAATTACAGCTATGAAAATGCTTGTTCCAACTGCAGAGCATATTGAAGCGCATTACACTCTTGACCCGCAGTGGAGAAGAATTACTGGAGAAAAAACTATTGCTAGTTATGAAAAGAAAGGGATTGAGCCACCAAGCAAGGATCCGTTGGCAATAACAGCGGTTATCCTTGAGGGATTAAAAAAGTATATGACAAGCGGACCAGTAGTGGCAATGATTTTTGAAGGAGCGCACGCTGTGCAAATTGTAAGAAAAGTTACAGGAGGTACAGAACCACTAACAAGTGACGTGGGAACAATTAGAGGAGATTTTGTTTTAGATTCTTATCAGTTAAGTGATGCTGATGGTAGAGCTGTGAGAAATTTAATTCACGCTTCGGGCTCTCCCGAAGAAGCAGAGATGGAAATTAAACACTGGTTTAAGGACGAAGAAATTTTTAATTATCGGCTAATTCAAGAACAAATAATTTATGACGTTAATCTTGATGGCATACTTGAATAGTTTTTTTGCATTTATTTAAAAAAACAGCGAAAACCCTTGATATTAAAGGGTTTTTTGCTTGATTATAAAAATTAAAAGTATATACCTAAGTATATACCTAAGTATATACTTAGGAAAATTTCAAAATCTAAATTTCAAATTTAAAATAAATGTCTAATTTCAAATTTCCAATGCCAAATAAATTATTTAATGTTAATAATTATAAAATTTTAATTTTAGGTTTTTGATTTTATTGGAAATTTGGAATTTGAATTTCGGCATTTTGTATAATTGTTTTTTGAGTCCAAATGTTTTAATGCTAAAATGCTAACGTGCTAATATGTTAAAATGTTAATATGCTAATATGATTTTTTCCTTGCATTTTTCTCTAATTATATTTACCATAGGGATGATGTTAAGTTGTAGAATTAGTTGAGCAAGAGATCTCTCCACGCATAAATTTTTGAGTACAAAAATTTATTTGGTCGAGATGACAAGCGTAGATAGGTTAAAATGTTAAAATGAATTTTATGAATAATTTAAATTTGCCTAACCATGTCGTGATTATTCCTGATGGTAATCGGCGCTGGGCAAAAGAGAAAAATCTTAAACCTTGGGAAGGGCATATGGCAGGAGCAGAGCGCATTGAAGAGTTGGTGCGAAAGGCGCTGGAAATGCAAATAGAAAACATTTCTTTCTGGGGATCATCTGTGGATAATTTGAAAAAGCGGCCACTTTTGGAAAAGAAAGCTCTTTTGGGAATTTATGAAAAATACTTCAAAAAACTTATGGATAGCGAGGAAATTCATCAAAATGAAGCTAGAATTAATATTATTGGATGCTGGCGGGAGCAATTTCCGGAAAGTTTGAAAAAAATATTGGAAGAAGGAATCAGCAAAACTAAAAATTATAAAAAACATAATTTGAATTTTTTCTTGGCGTACAATGGCGACCATGAAATGCTGGAAGCTATTAAAAAAATATCCAAAAAAATTGGAGATAATGTGGGAAAAATTACGCCAGAATTAATTAAGGAAAATTTGATGACCAAAGATTTGCCGATGGTGGATTTGCTAATTCGAACAGGTGGTGAACCTCATTTATCGGCGGGTTTTATGATGTGGGATTTGGCCAACGCGCAGCTTTATTTTTCTAGAAAATTATTTCCCAGTTTTACTAAAAATGATTTTGAAAAAGCGATTGTTGATTTTTCACAGAGAGGCCGGAGGATGGGGAAGTGACCCTGGGGGGTGGAATTTTAATACTAAAAAATCATTAAGTGATGTAATAATTTAATAATCCTTGAGTTGTTTTGAAAAAGCTTTCGAATGGGGCTTTTTTTGTTTTGTGAAATTAGATTTTTTAATTTAATTCTAGGTGTTTTTTGAGTCTTAGAACCTATTTAAAAGACCCTTATTTTTATCCACATTTTTGGGCCCAAAAAGGCTTGGAGGTTTTTTGAAAAAGGTGTATAATATAAGAGTGAAGTTAAGTAAAATAGATTCGTTAAAAAGGCTTGAATTTGTTGAATTTTTAAGGATAAAATTTGCAAGATCCAATGGATGAAAAAATTGAAAATAATAATAAAAAAAAATCCAAAAAAAAGAGGATTCTACTTTTGGTTATTTTGGCTTTATTTTTAATTATAGCAGGTTTGTTTTTCTGGAATAAAAATAGGCAGCAAACTAACAATCCGAGTGATAATGAAAATTTAAGTTTGGAGGGAGATCTGGAAAACGGGGAGCCGGAAGATGAAATTTCTGAGAACGCAAAAGATAACGGAGAAAATGTTGATAAGGCAACGGTTTTCGAAGACACGAAAGAAATGGTGAGTGAAAATTATCGAGTTAGCCAGATAAATTTCGGAGTAGGCGTTCCCATAGAGCGAGGCTTGCCCAGAGATGTTACTTTGGAAATATTTCAAGTAAAAAGTGAGATGATAATTTCCCAAGAAGATAATGAGCCCAGAATATTGATTACTTGGAAAACAAACAAAGAAGCTATCTCCAATATCGAATACGCCAAAAGTGATGGGAAAAATGCCGTGGTCATTACGGAAGAGGGATACGGATTTGAACACAGCATGCTTGTAAAAAATATGGAATTTTCTACAATTTATACTTATCGGATTGAGTCTGCGGACAAGTGGGGAAATAAAGCTAGTACAGAATATTTCAGTGCCTATACTGGAGATAAATCAGAATCGATATTTGATTTAATAACTAATGCTGTAGAAGATGTGTTTGGCTGGGCGATGTAGGGGAAAAATGAAAAAATAAAGAAACCCCCTCTTAATCTCCCCCTTGAGTACAAGAGGGAGAAGAGAATTGAAAAAATAAAAAATAAAAAACAATTTAAATAAAAATGTTTTTCGGTAAAAAAAATAAAATTCGGGTGATATTTTTTGCTACAGTGGGCGTGCTGTTGGCGGGTTTTGTTTTTGGTTTAAACTTAGTTAAGGCGCAAACAATAAAAACAACCAAGGGTACGCTTGATATTTCAGCTTATATTTTAAACCAAGAAAATAAAGAAATTCCCAATGGAAAGTATCAAGTAAGATTTGCAATTTATTCCAAGGATAGAAGTGAAAAAGATCCTTATCCATCTGATGATGATAAGAACTCGAGAATTTGGGAAGAGGAGCAGGAAGTTGAAATTTCCAGTGGTGTTTTTAATACTTATCTGGGCTTAGTCAGCGCTCTTCCGGAGAATATTGATTTGGCGGCTAGCGAATATTATTTGGGAATTAGAATCGGTGAAGATAGTGAGAGCATACCAAGGAAAAAAATTGGCTATGTGCCCTCAGCCATAAATGCTATAAACTCAGTTAATTCTACTTTCGTTAATGGTGCTACTACAGGAATTGCGCAAGGAAATATTTTACTGCTTGGAAAAAATGGCAAAATAGATTTAGACAGGTTGCCTACGGGAACTGATGCAAATTCATTGGTTTTGGGAGATGATGGAAGATTGCATGATCAAAATACGGATACGGGAACAAATTCAACGGAATTTAATATTGGCAACGGGACTGGAGTAAATAGTAATTTTAATTTAACGGTTTCAAATGCTTCCAACAAACCCGCTATTCGATTTAACGGATTAAGCCAGAAATGGGAACTTTCAAACGATGGAACGACTTTCGCGGAATTGGGCGGAGGTAGCGCTTTGCAAAGCCAAATCGATCAGCGAGCTTTGATCGGACATACTCATTCAACTGCAGATATAATTTCCGGAACACTATCGGCTAGCCGGGGAGGTACAGGATTGGATGGAGCGTTTGCAACAGACGGTCAGCTTTTAATTGGGAATGGCACCGGTTATTCTTTGGGAAATTTAAGCAGTTCAGATTCAAGTATCGTTATCACTAATGGATCGGGTGCTATTGATTTAGTTTCTTCTCTTGGGACAAATGTAGATATCTCAAGCGAAACTAACTTGACTGCTAGCGGTTTATTGCTGAATTTAACTGGAGATAATCTTTCCATAAATGAAGGAATTCTCACTGACGGAATGCTCTGTACTTACAGTTCTACAGATGGATTAATTTGTGATACTCTAAGCAGTTCTGTCGGACATGCGCCAGTAAGTATAGGATCTCCAGCCAATGGTCTCTCAGTGAATGGAGCGCAAACCATCAGTTTAGCTTTAGCTAGCGCAACTACCAACGGAGCGTTAAGCAGTAGCGATTGGAATATTTTTAATAATAAAGTTTCCTCGCAATGGATTACCACTGGATCAGATATTTATTATCTGGCTGGGAATGTAGGAATAGGCACTTCTTCGATTGCAGAAAGATTAACCGTGGCTGGAAATATCCAATTAAGCGGAAGTATTTTTGCAACTAATACTTCTCAAGATATCGGAACAGCGACAGAGAGATTCAGATATGGATATTTTGAAAATTTGGATGTTAATAATATAAGCGTGGGGGGATTGGATATTTCCGGATCAATAGCAAACATATTTACCATTAATTCCAATAATGCTACCAATGATACAGAAGACAGTTTCCTTGCTTTTGATCGAGGTGAAAATGGAGGAGTTTCAAATTTACCAGCTACAATTCAGTGGGATTCTGCCAATGATATTTTTGTAACTAACTATCCATTGAGTATTTCCGGCAATGCAACGGCGGCTGGATTTAGCGTGGGCGGAGAAACAATAACTGATTGGACGGGGACGGGAATGATAATTTCCGGAGGGGCTTTGACCACATCGTTGGGGACGGCAATCGATATTTCCAGTGAAACTAATCTGGCAGTTGGCGGTACATTGCTAACTAGGGCAGATGATACTCTTTCTTTGCGTGAAGGTTTCCTTGCCAACGGCAGACTTTGTACTTATGACACAACCTCAGGCTTGGTTTGCAATACAGACAGTGCTACTGTTGGGCACAATGCTCTTACTATCAACGCTACTGCCAACGGTCTCAGTGTTAATGCTTCTCAAGTTTTATCTTTAGCTTTAGCGAGTACTTCTACCATCGGTGCCCTTAGCGATACAGATTGGGATACTTTCAATAACAAGCAAAATGCCCTAACCCTTGGAAATATTACAGGTACAACTAATCGAGTTTCCGTGGCAGGAGGAACAGGAGCTATTATCGGAACTGGAGTAACTTTGAATCTTCCTCAAGACATTGCCACCACCAGTACTCCAACTTTCGGAGGCTTAACTGTCAGTGGTAATCAAACAATTACTGGTTCTTTAGGTATCCGAGAAAGTACTGGAGCAACTTTCTACACATACTTCCAAGGAGGAGATCAAAGTGGAAATATTACTTACACTTTGCCAACTGGAGCTCCGGCAAGTGATGGTTATGTTTTAACTTCTGCTGCTAATGGAACAATGAGTTGGCAATCAGTTAGTGGAACCGGAGGCACCACTGGAACCGGATCAGCTAACCAGGTAACTTACTGGACCGGCACCTCTACCTTAGCTGGAGAAAATCAATTGAATGTCAGCCGAGGAGGCACTGGAATTGATGGAAGTACCGTTGCTAACGGTAGACTTTTAATTGGAAATGGAACCGGCTACACTTTAGCTAACCTAACTAGTGCTGACAGCAGTATTGTAATTACCAATGGAGCCGGAAGTATTAATTTGGTAAGTTCGTTGGGGACGGCAATCGACATCTCTTCTGAAACTAATCTAACTGGCGACGCTGAAATAGTTCTTACCGGAGATTCTCTAAGCATCGCTGCCAGTATTGCCAGAGATAGTGAACTTCATAGTGCTGTAACTTTAAGTGGTCAAACATATTTATCATTAGTCGGTCAAGCTCTGACTGCCAGCCAAATTAATTTAACTTCCCATGTGACAGGAACACTCCCCGTAGCTAACGGCGGAACCGGAGCCACATCTCTAAATGATTTAATTACTCTGGGCACTCACACAGCTGGAAATTACATCTCTACCGTCACCGGCAACACTCAAATCGTAGTCGGGGGAGTAGGAGCAGAAAATGCTACTGCAACTTTATCTATCGGAGCAGATTCAATTGGAGATACTCAACTAGCTTTTAACACCGGTCAACATCTAGCCACCACCAACTCCCCAACCTTTGCCGGTCTAACTTTAAATGGCAATCAAACTTTAAATGGAACATTAGCTATTAGAGAAGGCGGAGGAACACCAACTAACTACACAACTTTTGTCGGAGGAGTGCAAAGTGCGGATGTAACTTACACCCTTCCAACGGGAGCTCCTTCTAGCAATGGCTATTTCCTATCTGCTCAAACAGATGGAACTTTAGCTTGGCAATCAATTTCTGGAGCAGGGGGAATGAATTCTTTTTCTCTCTCTGCCGATACTGGAACTACTCAAACAATTGGTGATTCAGAAACAGTTAATATTTTAGGCGGAACTAATCTAGCTTCAACTATCGATGCTTCCAACAATGTTACTCTAAACTTAGATTCCACTTTAACGGGAGTAACTTGGAATGGAAATGATATTGATATTTCTGATTACACTAATTTAAGTGGCAACGCTGAAATAGTTCTTACCGGAGATTCTCTAAGCATCGCTGCCAGTATTGCCAGAGACTCTGAACTTCACACTATCGCAACTGTCAGCGGTACTCCAAACTATATCACTCTAAGTGGACAAGATATCGTGCGAAGTTTAATTAATTTAACTTCCCATGTGACAGGAACACTCCCCGTAGCTAACGGCGGAACCGGAGCTATCACTTTAAATGATTTAATTACTCTCGGCACTCACACAACTGGCAGTTATGTGAACACCATCACCGGCAACACTCAAATCGTAGTAGGCGGAGTAGGAGCAGAAAATGCTACTGCGACTTTATCTATCGGAGCTGATTCAATCGGAGATACTCAACTGGAATTTAATACCGGGCAAAATTTAACTACCACATCTTCCCCAACCTTTGCCGGTCTAACTTTAAATGGCAATCAAACAGTTAATGGAACATTAGCTATCAGAGAAGGCGGAGGAACACCAACTAATTACACAACTTTTGTCGGAGGAGTGCAAAGTGCGGATGTAACTTACACCCTTCCAGTTGCAGGAGGGAATGATGGAGAAGTTTTAAAAACAGATGCTAGTGGTAACTTGTATTGGGCGTTAGTGGCTGGAGGAACAGGCGGGATTGGAACAGTTACTAGTGTTAGTTCAGGCAACGGTTTAACAGGAGGTCCAATAACTGGATCAGGAACTTTATCTATTAATTTATTATCTACTGACACCGATAGTGCAACAGCATCTTCTTATTCCGGAATGGAATTTGTGGGCGGACAATTATCATTAATTAGAGGTTGTGGAGCCAATGAAGTAATGGGTTGGGACAATACAAATGGAGTTTGGAAATGTACATCGGTTTCTGGAACAGGTGGAACAACCGGCTCTGGTTTGGCGGGACATATTCCTTATTGGTCAAGCGCAAGTAATCTTACTTATGACAGTAATGGAGACTTTTTTTGGGATGTTGCTAATAATAGACTAGGAATTGGAACAACTTCTCCCGTAACTGCCTTGGATGTAAATGGAACAATTACAACTACCGGACTAACTTTAAATGGCAATCAAACTTTAAATGGAACTCTCGCCATTAGAGAAGGCGGAGGAACACCAACTTTTTATACAACTTTTCAAGGAGCGGATCAACTAGGAAATATTACTTATATATTGCCAGCATCAAATACAAACGGTTTGCTTCGAAATACTGCTGGAGTTTTATCTTGGGATACAAATAGCTATTTAACTGCTAATCAAACTATTACACTTACGGGCGACGTGACAGGCAGTGGCACAACTTCAATTGATACTATAGTAGGAGATGATTCTCATGCTCATACTTCTACAACTCTTCCTGCTTCCATTTCATATTTAGGAAGTCAAATTGACATTTCCAGTGAAACCAATCTCTCCGGCGACACAGAGATAGTTCTTACTGGAGACTCATTATCTATCGCAGCCTCGATTGCCAGAGATAGTGAACTTCACACTATCGCTACTATGAGTGGCACTCCAGACTATATTACTCTTGTTGGACAAGATATTGTCAGAGGATTAATCGATTTAACAAGCGACATTATCGGAACACTCCCGATAGCCAATGGAGGAACCGGAGCTACATCTTTAAATGATTTAATTACTCTCGGCACTCACACAGCCGGAAATTACATCAACACTATTACCGGTAACACTCAAATTGTTGTCGGGGGAGTGGGAGCAGAAAATGCTACTGCGACTTTATCTATCGGAGCCGATTCCATCGGAGATACACAATTAGAATTCAACACCGGACAAAATCTAACTACCACAAGTTCCCCAACATTTGCCGGACTAACAGTTAGTGGTAATCAAACAGTAACCGGAACTTTAGGAATTAGAGAAAGTACCGGAGCAACTTTCTATACATATTTCCAAGGAGCAGATCAAATAGGGAATGTAACTTATACTTTACCCTCGGGTGCGCCAGTGGCTGATAATTATGTTTTGACTTCCGCTATGGATGGAACTTTGGCGTGGCAATCAAGTGGAGCGGTGGGAGCAGTAAATGGAAATGGGGCTGCTAATCAAGTAGCCTATTGGACCGGAGTGGGAACAATTGCCGGAGAAAACCAACTCAACGTAAGTCGAGGAGGAACAGGAGTTAACGCTTCTGCTATTGCTGATGGACAACTTCTAATTGGAAATGACACAGCTAATAACTATACTTTAGCCACCTTAACTCCCGGAGATGGAATTAATATTACCAATGGAGCCGGATCAATTACAGTAGCTTCCACCTTAGGAACGAGTATTGATATATCCAGCGAAACTAATCTGGCTGGAGATTCTGAAATAGTTTTAGATAGTGACTCTCTATATATTGCCGCTTCAATTGCTCGCGACTCTGAACTACATGACTCTATGACCTTAAGCGGAGAGTCTTATCTTTCCAGAGTCGGTCAAGCTCTAACCGCTAACCAAATTAATCTTGCCAGCCATGTAACTGGAACACTTCCAATTGCTAACGGCGGAACCGGAGCTGTAACTTTAGATAATTTAATCACTCTCGGCACTCACACAACGGGTAGTTATGTAAACACCATTACCGGCAACACTCAAATAGTTGTCGGCGGAGTAGGAGCAGAAAATGCTACCGCGACTTTAGCTATCGGAGCAGACTCCATCGGAGATACTCAATTAGAATTTAATACCGGACAAAATTTAACTACCACAAGTTCCCCAACATTTGTCGGCTTAACTTTAAATGGCAATCAAGCAATTACGGGAACTTTGGGAATCCGAGAAAGTGACGGAGCAACTTTCTATACTTATTTCCAAGGAGCCGATCAAATCGGGAATGTAACTTATACTTTACCATCAGGTGCGCCAGTGGCTGATAATTATGTTTTAACTTCCGCTACGGATGGAACCATGAGTTGGTCATTAGTCAGTGGAGTGGGCGGAATGAGTTCCTTTTCTCTCGCAGCGGACACCGGCACCACTCAAACTATTGGCAATACTGAAACAGTTTCAATTTTAGGCGGTACTAACATAGCTTCAACTATCGATGCGTCTAACAATGTTACTCTAAACTTAGATTCCACTTTAACGGGAGTGACTTGGAATGGAACTGATATTGATATTTCTGATTACACTAACCTTGCTGGCGACACAGAAATAGTTCTTACTGGAGATTCTCTAAGCATTGCAGCCAGTATCGCCAGAGATAGTGAGCTTCACAGCGAAGTAACTTTAGGCGGAGAGTCATATCTTTCCAGAGTTGGTCAAGCTCTAACGGCTAATCAAATTAATCTTGCCAGCCATGTAACCGGAACACTTCCGATTGCTAACGGCGGAACCGGAGCGACAACTCTTAATGATTTAATTACTCTCGGAACTCACACAGCTGGAAATTATGTGCAGTCGATAACTAATGGTGATGGAATTTTAGGTGGAAACGGAGGAAGCGAGGGTTCAGCGCTTACTCTTTCTATAGACGCACTTACGACTGGCACAACTCTTACTACTTTTTCTAATTCCGGATTAGAGACCACCGCCGATGGAGTGAGATTAATCGGGGGATGTAATGATGGACAAATTTTAACTTGGGATGCGGATGATGTCAGATGGGAGTGCACTACTAATACAGCCGGATCAAGCGATTGGACTGATGACGGAACCGCTACTTATCTAACAGACGTGACTAATGATTTTATTATCGGAGGAACTTCTCTAGCTTCTTCGATGTTTGGTGTTGATGAATCAGCTGGAGCGTTCTATTTTGGTTCAGACGCGAGCGCTAACCCAAGTTTTAACTTCACCGCTACCGATAGCGATACCGGAACTTTTGGATTTAATGATAATGACGCATTTTATTTCAGTGGAGCGAATGTGGGGATTGGGATAGCTGCTCCAACAGAAGCATTACATATTTCGGGGGGAAATATATTATTAGATAATACATATAGCTTAAAATGGTCTGCCGGTCCGCAAATTACAGGTGGCCCATCAATGACAATAGACGGGGGGACAAACGTATTGAACTTTAGAGGAAATTCCACAAATCATACTTTCATTTCCGTTGGCGGAAATTGGGGGCTTGGAGATGCGACACCTGAATCGCGGATGGAAATTAGCGCAAATGGAGGAGCTACTGATTTATTTATGCTTTCTTCGAATGATGATCTTAATGGAGATTTATTTGTAGTTAAAAATTCTGGTTATGTCGGTATTGGCGACACCACTCCCGCCTCATTATTCACTGTTGGTGATGGTGATTTATTCCAAATCAATTCTTCTGGTCAAGTAGTGGCTGGAACATGGAACGGAACAGATATTGATATTTCTGACTATACCAATCTGGCCGTAGATGGATCAGGTGAAATCGTTTTAACCGGAGATACTTTAAGTATCGCGGCTTCAATTGCTCGCGACGCTGAACTGCATGATGCTATGACCTTAAGTGGAGAATCGTATCTTTCCAGAGTCGGTCAAGCTCTGACAGCTGCTCAAATTAACCTCGCTTCTCATGTAACCGGAACTCTCCCAGTCGGAAATGGTGGCACCGGACTGAGTGCCTACGGAACCTCTAACCAAATCATGGGAATGAACGCGGCCGGCAATGCCCTCGAATACAAAACAGTTAGTGGAACTGCTAATCAAATTACAGTTACAAACGCGGTTAATTCTTTAACTTTATCTTTACCACAAGATATTGCCACCACATCGAGCCCAACATTTGCCGGAGTAACATTGAGTGGACTTACCCCCGGATCAATTCCATTTATTGGAACGGGTGGAATAGTTTCGCAGGATAACTTAAATCTATCTTGGAATGACGCGAGCAATTATCTTTATCTTGGTTCAGCTTTCTCGTTTGGCATTGACGCGACTGATTCCAATAAATTTAAAATATATTCCGGCAATGGCATCGCAGGAACATCTGAATTTAGCATTGATGAAAATGGAGTTACTTCAATTGCTAATCTTGAGCTGGGAGAATTGGCTTTTAATGATGATTCCGGGGCGATCTCTTGGATTGATATGGGAGTTACGTCTGGTGCAGTGGACAATACGATAGAATCATATACTGCTCAACTTGACGGTAATCCAATGCTAACAATTTATGGCCTTTCTGATGGATTGGGTGGAGTAGACAATTTGGGGGTCGGCATCGGCACAGTTACTCCAACTGCCAAACTTCACATTGCTGCGGGAATGGCAACTGCAGGCGGAGCTCCTCTCAAACTAACCAGCGGAACAAATTTAACCACTCCCGAAGCTGGAGCTTTTGAATATGATGGTACTAACTTATATTTCACTCCAAATACTACTCGAGAAGAAGTCGCCTTTATGAGTGATATTACCGCTTCAGCTGTCACGCTCACCAATTCTCCCGCTACTTATGATTACCTTACAATTTCCGATCAAGCGATTACTCTTAATCAAATAAATTTAACTACTGATGTAACCGGAACATTGCCAGTCGGAAATGGTGGAACTGGCTTGACTTCATACGGCGCTGCTAATCAAATCATGGGAATGAATGCGGCTGGGGACGCCTTGGAATACAAAACAGTTTCTGGGACTGCCAATCAAGTTACAATTACCCCAGCCGCTAATTCTTTGACCTTATCTTTACCTCAAGATATCCACACCGCCGCCAATCCGACATTCGCTGGCCTGACTTTAAGCGGCCTCACTGCCGGTTCAATTCCATTCATCGGAACAGGCGGAATAGTTTCGGAGGATAATGACAATTTATTTTATGACGTGACAAATCATTATCTGGGACTGGGTACAACAACTCCAACATATATGCTAGACATTGCAGGTGCTAGCGGACTTTCCAATCTATTTAGGATTTCTTCCGCCGGCTCCGACATCATGACCGTGACTGATACCCAAACAACTTTCAGCAATCCAGTCGCCTTCGGTTCAGTTGGAGATGTCTCAATGGCGTATGATTTGGTGATGAGTAATTCTTCATCTGCTAATATTAATTTTAATGGTTCAGGATATATTCAAACCACTAGCGCTTGGCAAAATCTAGATCTGACATTGAGCGCGGCTAATGATGGTTATATCGTGGCGGCTGACACTCTTTTAAATGATGTCGATTTATCTGCTGTTACTGCCGGGGAGTATTATGGAACTAACATTGATGTGGATTCAACTGGAATATTTACCACCGGCACGACTAATATTTATGGCATCAATTCTAACGCCACTGCCAGCGGAATTTCCACCGGTGGAACAGTCAATACTTACGGCGGATATTTCAGCGCCACAGGAGAAAACACCGGCGCTGCTACGACCAATGCTTATGGACTCTATGTAAACGGTGCCACCGGCGCGGATAATAATTATTCCGCCGCCTTTATGAATGGAAATGTGGGGATTGGAACAGCCACGCCAACTTATAATTTAGAAATAGCTGATGATAGCAGTGAATTATATAGTTTTTATGCAAATAAAAGCAATGGAAATACGGACAGTTCTGTAATTCGTGCTTCAGGAACCAGTAACACGACAGGTGTTCGTTCTTCGGCTGTTGGTGGATGGGCATTAAGAGGTGATCATGCTGGTACTGCTTCTGGAGGCGCACTGCAACTGTATAGTGGAAGCATAACTTCTTCTGTTCTTGCATATTTTACACAAGCTAGTAGTGTTTTTTCAGGCGATGCATTAGTTATGAACATGGGAAGGGGAGGCGGATCGTTTACAGGAAACTTTATCAATCTTCAGGTTAATGATAGCTCTTTGTTTACAATCAACGCCAGCGGGCAAGTGGTAGCGGGCACCTGGATGGGCGCCACTATTGGAGTGGGTTATGGAGGAACGGGAACTTCGACTGCCTTTACAACTGGTTCAATTCCATTTGCTGGAGCGGGCGGAGTGTATACCCAGGATAATAGTAATTTCTTCTGGGATAACTCCACTAAGCGCTTAGGAATTGGTACCAATACTCCTGGATCAATGCTTGATTTATTTGGAGTAAATAATCAATTGAGATTCTCTTATGATATTAGCAATTACGCTACGCTTTCGGCTGATAATACTGGCGCTCTCGTGATGAGCGGTAGTGGCGCGAGTGGTTCAAAAATAACTATCGGTTCGGGCTTAGCCGAAGATTCTTTGGCAATTTTTGATGGCAATGCTCAGGACTTTCATTTAGGCTTGGATGACACGGATGACATCTTTAAAATCGGTTTAGGCGGAGCTTTGGGCACGACTGATTTCTTATCCATGGATGCCAATGGAAGAATCGGCATTGGTACCGTAGCGCAAACAGCATTATTACACCTAAATGGAACTGAGGGCGTGGTGGGATTAGAAATTAATTCTAATCAAACTACCTCCACAAATAATATTATGATGCTTCGCTCAGATGTGGCGAGCGCCGATGATGCAGTTTTCCGCGTGCAAGCCAATGGAGCGGTTTATGCTGATGGAGCTTACACGGGGACAGGCGCAGACTATGCTGAGTATTTCTTTACTAAGAACAAAGATTTAGTGGCCGGAGAAACAGTTTGTATCGATGAAGAAAATAATAATGCCATAAAGAGATGTAGCCGAAGCGGAGACACTAATATCATGGGTATTGTTTCCAGCAATCCTTCGGTAATCGGTAATGGCCAAGATGACAGAGAAAATGATGAGAATTATAAAGTGATTGGAATGTTAGGCCAGATTCCAGCCAGAGTAAATGATGAAAACGGAGCTATCAAAATCGGAGATGGATTAGCTGCGGCCAATATGCCCGGATATTTAAGAAAAGCCGAAGCCGGAGAGTCAACGGTTGGTATCGCGTTGGAGAAATTAGTTAGCGGTGATAGTACAATTCAAGTGATGATTTCCAGGAGGAATAAAAGCTTGACCGTAGAAACCGTCGAGCAATCTATCCAAGACAGAATTGCCAATATGGAAATAGAAGATCAAGTTAATCAAATTATTGCCAATGGCGCAGAAATGTTGGAAGTTAGATCCAGTTTAGCGAGCTTGGAATTGGCTGTAACTGGCAATGGTCTTTTGGTTACTGATATTCAAATCCAGATGAATCAAATCAAAGAACAAATTAGAGAGATTGATTTTGTTGAGATGAATGATAAACTGGATACTCTTTTGAGCTTTTTAGATGCGTCCGATGGAAATGTAAAAATTGATGGAAAATTAGAAGTAGCCATAACGGAAACAGGCGCTTTGGTGATAAAAAATATTGACTTAGAGGCGCCAACAATTGGAACTGGAAAAATTTGCGGTTTGATTGCGGATACTAAAGATGAGAACGGAAATTACGATAATATTGATGATTGCAGTGGAAATAAAATTCCATATGACAAAGATGGAGACCAAATGAATGATTGGACAAATAATACTGAGCCGATGCCCAAAGATGAAAATCATGATTGGATTGATGACGATACGCATGAGCCCATTATTAATAATGGAAAGAAAGTAATCGTTCCTACTAAAGCTGTAAGTAAAAATAGTAAGATATTTGTCACCTCTACTTCAGCCGCTATTATTCAACCATTGGCAGTAGTAGATATCAAAGAAGGTGAAAGCTTCACAATCGAAACAAATGACGGCATAGAAGTCGACAACGCTTTGGAATTCAATTGGTGGATTGTGGAAGAAGGGAAAGAATAATTCTTTGGATTTTTCGATGGGCGGGACGAGTTGGTGTGAGTGGATCATTTTGCAATTAAAGTAATAATTTTTCTAAGTATTCTAATGATGAAAGAAATAAAATTGATAATTATTTTAGTTTCTTTGATATTTTATCTGGGAGTGTCCGCTAAAAATGTTTTTGCCGCGGACTTCTATATCTCACCGACCGGGAATGATTCTAATAACGGGCAGACTTCCAGCACTCCTGTGGCGACATTCGCGCATGCTGAAACACTTCTCAATGCTGGCGATACACTCATTCTGATGGACGGGATATATAATCAGCAACTCCACCCGAGAAAATCAGGCACTGAAGGGAACCCTATTACGTATATGGCGCAAAATCGGGGACAGGCGATAATCCAGATGACAACGCCTGGAGAAGCCATTCTTCTAGCCAGTAATTCAAGCGGTTATCCGGGGGGAGCGTTTTACTGTCACGACATTACCATCGATGGCCTGATTGCGAGGAGTAATGGAGAATATAATACAATTGTGATTAATAGCTGGGATTCTGCAACTGAAGCAGAAATGGTAAAACGCATTATAATCAGGAACATAGGAGCGTTCGGGTCGGCTCTTGACGCCAACGCCGCTGCCGTAGCAATAGGAAATAACGCTACTTATATTACCATTGAGGACAGCTTTGCCTACGGCATAGGTCGGGCAGCAATGATTGCTTTTGGTTCGAGTCATATAACCGTCAGGCGAGTCGTTTTGAGGTATGATTACTGGCGGGGAACAGGGAAAATAAACGATCCAAGGAGAGCATTTTCAGGATATAACACCCAAGACTCAGTTTTTGAAAATATTATAGTTCTCGATGGGGCGCCGATGCCCCCAGAAGTGAGCTGCGATATGGCGGGAATGGTTGCCAGTGGGAATTTGACTCCGGCGTACGTAACACATAGTGCCAGAAACAAATATTTAGGATCGATTGTTCTCAATACTGTTGGTAATGGTTTGTTAACAAATGGTGGTGGGTCGCCTAATGAAGATCAGCAATTTAAAGATTTGATATTTCATAAAGTTACCGGCTATGGTGCTGTTGTTGAACAGCTAGAGACAAGGGGAATATATGAATATATTACAATCAAAAACTCTGGGGCACTTGGATTTAAAACAGGGACTAATGGTGTGTCAGACGAAACCATTAAAAACTTTTTTATTGACACTACAGGTGGGGTTGGATTTTATTTAGAAAATCCTTCTGCTGTAACCACGTTTGTAGATAATACAGCTATCAATCTTGTATCTGGTAGTCCAATCGAGGCATCATATGCTCCAACATTAGATTATCTCACTAGGCCCACAATGGTAACTGGACATGAGCGCGGTGGAACTATGGTAAACCGTTACGTCGATGGCAACTTGACATCAATCCCTTTGTGGCCATGGCCCAATGAGGATTTAATCAGGGAAAATATGTGTGATCCTGATGATTTAATTACTGCCCATCGAACATCAGCCAATGGCGCAGGATGGGAACCTGAGTGGTGCGCTTCCAACAAAACATTAACAGAACATATTTGGGAATACTTGGGCAATGAATGTCCTGAAGAAATATGCGGAGCAATATCTATCCGCTCGGACGTCGACAATTCTTCCGCCACCAACACCACTGACGCACTTCTGACTCTCCGCAATTCCCTCGGCCTTTCCATGGACGGTACGGCGTGGCAAGTGGGAGCGACAACTGGCGACGTGGATTGTAGTGGTGCTTCCAATTCGACTGATGCACTTTTAATTCTTCGATATTCTTTGGGACTCTCGATGGATGGGACGAGTTGGTGCGAATAAATTGAAAAACTCCCCCTTTTATGCGATAATTGAAATATAAAATAACTAGCTAAATATCAAAAAAATAAATGAAAAAAATAAAAGCCTATTGGCAAAAAAATCCCAAGAAAAGAAAATTGATGATGTTTGGGGTAGTAGTTGTAGGTATGGCTTTATCTTTCGGATTGTATGCCTTGGCGCAGTCGTTTATCGACAGTTTTCTGGACACAACCAGAATTGCCAATACTTGGAATGTAAATGTGGACACTGGGGCGGGAGAAATCAAACTGGCTGATAAAACTTGCGATGACGGCGTGTGGTTTTGCTCTCTATCGACCACTTGTACCAACAGTCTGGGAGATGGCACCAATATTATCGTCAAAAGAGTTAATGAAACCGGTAGCAAACAATGGAAACCGGCCAACACGGCTTGCGACAAACCAAATTGCGCGACTGACGGCGGGCAAGACGGAGATAATCTGGTGGCGGATAACACGGTCAACTTCTCTGGTTATCCCGCGCAGGATGCTTGCAAGATGGCAGGTGGTAGGTTGCCCACTATCAGCGAATTGCAATGCATCTATGCTAACCGTACGATTTTTGGAAATAATTTTGGCACGAGCTATTACTGGAGTGCGACAGAGGGCTCTACGACGTACGCCCGCCTCGTGAATTTCAATGACGGCAATTCGAACTACAACCTTAAGACGAATAGCTACTCAGTCCGCTGTGTGCGAGGTTGGTAATTTGGAAAATTTGGAATTTGGAAAATAAAAATAAAATGGGTCAGATTTTTTTGGATATTTGTATTTTTTCTCGGTATTGAATATAAATAATCAAAAAAGAGATGAAAAAACATTTACCACGATCTTAATCCAAACAAAAAGTTTGATAAAATGTCAGGTAATAATTTTTAATATTTTTTTAAATCTTATTGCCGCAGGATGGTACTGTGTTAAGATTTTATTTGG
Source organism: Candidatus Moraniibacteriota bacterium (assembly GCA_003510795.1). GTDB lineage: Bacteria > Patescibacteriota > Minisyncoccia > Moranbacterales > UBA9337 > UBA9337. The sequence continues at coordinate 25,541 of DOKP01000063.1, forward strand.
CACGAGCAATTACTGGAGTGCGACAGAGAACTCTACGACGAACGCCCGCAACGTGAATTTCAATGACGGCAATTCGAACAACAACAATAAGACGAATAGCAACTCAGTCCGCTGTGTGCGAGGGTAGTCATTATTTTTTCTGTTTTGAATAAGAATCAAAACACCCATTTTATTTAAATTAATTAAATATATTTTCTATGCCAAAAACCGACCAGCTCCCAATATATTTAAAGTTGTGGTTGCTTTTGAAATATTCTTATAAAATGACGGGCAATTTCCCAAGAAATCATAAACATACTATCGGTCAAGACCTCTTGAATTTAGGTTGGCAATGTATTGATTTAATTTTTATCATAAATTCCGCTGATAATGAAAAAAAGAATGGTTCAATCAAACAACTTAGTCTAAAATTTGATCAATTAAAAATGCGATTCAGAATGGTTGCTGAAACGGAAATTATATCCCCAAAACAATTAGCCCATATCTATGAAAATTATCTTTATCCAATCGGCGACCAAATCGGCGGTTGGCAAAAATGGGCGATTGAGGAAGAGGCTAAAAGTATAAATAATAAAACTATCAATAATGATGCAGACAATATTTAACACTGAAAAAATATTTAAGGCATATTTTGATTGTCGAAAAAATAAGCGAAAAACCCGTAATGCTTTAAAATTTGAGTGGAACTTTGAGGATAATTTGCAGATATTATTGAATGAATTATCGAATCGAACTTACGTGCCAGGAGAATCGATTTGCTTTGTCGTTTTGGAGCCGAGTGTAAGAGAAATATTCGCTGCTGATTTTCGCGATCGAGTGGTTCATCATCTTTTAATTAACGAGATAATCGAATCGGCAGAGAAACATTTTGTTTATGATAGTTTTGCCTGCCGAGTTAATAAAGGAACTCATCGCGCCATGTTGCGCCTTAAGGATTTTATCCGTAAAGTAACAAAAAATAGTACAAAAGAAGGGTATTATCTTCATTTGGACATAAAAAGTTTTTTTATGTCTATCGATAAGGGAATTTTGTTTGATATTTATCAGCAATTTATAGAAAAGGAAAATATGCCCCAAAAATGGAAAGAAGAAATGTTTTGGCTGGGTAAAATTATTATTTTTCATAATCCGACGTTTAATTGCTGGCGTAAAAAAAGTTTAGTCAATAAATGCAAAGTTGACTTGAGTGGTTCGGTTCCGTTTGGAAAAAGTCTATTTGATGTTCCATCAACAAAGGGTTTGCCAATTGGAAATTATTCATCGCAATTTTTTGCTAATCTTTATATGAATAAACTTGATCAGTATATTAAACGGGAGCTGAAGTGTATTTTTTATATTCGCTATGTAGATGATTTGATTTTATTAGATGCTGACGCAAAAGTTCTTACTGCTTGGCAAAAACAAATTGTAGATTGTTTGAAATATTCGTTAAATTTGGAAATAAATTCAAAAAAGACAAAAATAGAAAAAATAATAAAAGGAATTGATTTTTTGGGATATTATTTAAAACCAACGCATATTTTGGTCCGCAGAAAAGTAGTAGAAAGGTTTAAGAATAAAATTTTTGAGTTAAATAAAGATGATGGAAATTTAAAAAAAATAATGGCTGTGCGAGCGTCTTTTTTTGGCCACGTCAAATGGGCTAATGCAAGAGCGCTTGATACTGCATAAATTCCATTTTTGTGAGTGCTCTTGTGGTATAATAAAGTAGCGAAAATTTAAGTCGTTTAAAAAACTTAGAAAAATAAAAAAATTATGCAACCTTATAAAAAACTTTATACTTATTGGTTCTCAGTTATTATTTATGATTTGGAAGTTGAGTTTACTAATAAATGGATTAAAAGCTGGAAGCTAAAAGAGCAGATGGACGGCGCAGCCAGGAGTGGAAAGCAAAACATCGCAGAAGGCTCGGATGATATGTCCGTTTCCTTAAAAGTGGCTATTAACCTCACTGGAATTGCCAAGGGCTCATTAGAGGAATTGACTGGTGATTTGGAGGATTTTTTACGTCAAAGAAAATTATCCAAGTGGGATAAAAATGATCCGCGCGTGCTCGCAATGCGCGCGCGAAGCGCACAATGGGTAAGAACCTTAAGTGACTTAAGCTGCTTAGACAAGGAGAAGGAAATCGAGGAACTCCTCAAGACAATCGAGCTACCCGAACAGGACGAGGAAGCAGCAAATTTCTTGTTGACACTTTGCCACCAAGCGACATTACTCCTTCATCGTCAAGTCGAAGCATTAAAATTAAAACATCAAAAGGAGGGCGGACTCTCGGAGGAGTTGTATCGGAAAAGGAAAGAATATAGGGGCTTTTAAGAAGCTTAGTAAGAATCTTAAGTAACTTAAGAATCTTAAAATAAGAGTCTTAAGTTATCTAAGAAACTTAAAATGAAAACAAAATTTACAATTTTTCTCTTATTCTGTCTAACCCTTTTCTCTTGGGCAACTTTTGCTTCGGCGGATTATTCCGCGCAAGGAATTGTAGAGTCCAAAAATATGCTTTCGGGCGCGACCGTGACGGCCATCAATGGTTTCCAAGTTACCGCCACTGTTCCAGCCAACACTACAGTGAGCGTTAAATTTTCCCAAGACAAAGTAAATTATTACAATTCAGCCGGAGTGAAAGAAGGTTGGGATACTTGCGCCAATGGAGTAACTAATGTCAATTTGACAGGCTTGGCTTGGACGGGCGGAATTTTGTTTTATAAAATTCAATTGACTTCGACTGATGTGGCAGTAACGCCGACTATTAGTGACGCGCAAGTGGATTATGACGGCACGGTTGTGCCGGCGCTCAGCGGAAATTCTTATCCTACTCAAGGAGCGGTGGTTTCTACCAATCTTCTGACTGGTGGCACGATGGCTTTTGACAACACTGTGCGCTTTGCTTATAACGTCAGTTCTTTGCCATCGGGTACTAGCGCGAGTGTACAATTTTCCCAAGACGGCACTAATTGGTATTCATCTGGCGGTACGCTGTGGGGCGAGGATGTTTTGTCTTCTGGGGCGCATTTGGATATTACCAACTCACTGGATTTGTCGGCTTTGAATTGGAGTGGGGTGACCAGTTTTTATTACAAATTAAATCTCTATAGTCCTTTGGATGATAATCTCACTCCTGCGGTCAGTGATGCGGGATTGATTAATCCTGATCAAGTCTACTATAGTGTCGGGCAATCCGTCGCAAACCTGATGTCTGGAGCACCGACTGTAACCATTACTGGAGGTGCGGGGGTCTTCTCTGTGGCACAAACTGGCAACATCGGTGTAGGAGACCGGGTTACATATAACACTAGCGCAGTGGCATATATTAGCGCCAAGACCAACGCTGACGGCATGCACTGGAGCCTTGTAACGGCGACAGGGGGCTTACCAGGGGACATTTCCAATTCAGCGGTGGTTTCAATCACTCGGGAATTTACTTCCCTTAACTCGGCGGAAGCGGCGGCTAGCAATATTTTTCATATCAATAGTTCCGACCTTGTCTCGGCTAATGTAGTTCTCAATCTGCCTTGCTATTATGACACCGGAGCGGACACTACCGAAGTCACAGTTGATAGTTATACTACTAGTGCAAATAATTATATCAAGATTTATACGCCCAATAATACTTCCACAGAAGTGAACAATTCACAAAGGCATCAGGGGAAATGGGATGATGGGAAATATAGATTAAATGTTACAGGAATAGGGATTTTAAATTCAGCTCACTATACGATAATTGATGGATTGCAGATATCAATATCGCCTAATGATACGTATAGATACGGTATCCGCGGTAACAATAATATTGGAGGGATGAAAATATCAAATAATATAATTAAGCAACTTAATGCCCAGGATAATTCTGGTGGAATATATATTGCTACGATGCCATCTGGATATAAATCCTTTGCTTATAATAATATTATTTATGATATTGTAGGATCTGCTTATTTTTTCTCTAGCGTGGATATAGAATCTTTTTATATTTTTAATAATACTGCTCATGGCAATACGGTCGGATTTAGAGATTCGGGTCAAGATATTATTGTCAAAAATAATCTTGCATATGATAATGGTACTGATTATGTTGGAACATTTAGTTCTTCTTCGACCAATAATATTTCCAAAGATGCTACCTCTCCAAATTCTGGCTCAACTGATTGTGGTGGACATAGTTGTCGCAGTCAAACAATTTCTTTCGTCGATGCCATCAACAAAGATTTTCATCTTTCTCCTTCTGACACAGCCGCGAAAAATGCAGGCGCGGATTTAAGTGCGGATGCTAATTTCCCATTTAATACTGATATTGATGGTAGCTTCCGCCTCCACCAAGGTTTCGGCGCGACACAGTGGGACATCGGCGCTGATGAAACCGCCACGCAAATATTCAGAAGTGTCGGACCATCTGCTACCGCAGTTCTTGAAAGCGATACCGCTCATGCTCGCAATGTGACGCTGACTTCTGGGGTGGCGACTTTTAGCAATGCTCTCGCCGATAACATCGGAGTGGGGGATGCGATTCTTATTGACACTGGAGGAACTGCTGATGCAATTGATACTTCTGATACTTTATTATTTGTCCACGGAAGAACTGATAGTACTCATTACACTTTGCGCACTCATACTGGTGCAATACCAACTGACATTACAGTGAACAACACTTATCAAATCTTCCGCGCTTATACATCGTTATCTAACGCTGAAGCCGGCACGAAAAATACTTCCATCCCCATAACTTTCAACGGAGGTAATCGTGATTTGGTAGTAAATAATGAACAATGGAACATCGCCTGCTACGGTGACGCGGTGGATACGACTTCTGTAACGATTGATGGCTGGAATACAGGGGAAAATAATTTTATTAAAGTATATACTCCGGTATATACCGAGGAAGTAGGGGTTTCTCAAAGACACAAGGGGAATTGGGATGATGGGAAATATCAATTATCGAAGGAAAATGTTAATGGTTATACGATATATATACTTGATGAATATATCGAAATTGATGGATTGCAATTCGATGTTTCTGGTACCGGAACACATCCAAATGCAGTTAAAATTGGAGCTAATAATATTATTTTAAGCAATTCCATGATTAAAGATTCATCTTTAAACAGCGAGTATATAATTAATATTGAAGGAACATTTGGGGATGTGAAAGTTATAAATAACATTGTTTATAGAACAGATGATCTTAAAGTAGGTATAGGCATAAGAAGTTATTCATCAACAAATTTATCAATGGGATATTTTTATAATAATACTGTGAACGGGTTTAATGTTGGAATCGAATCTCGAAACAATAGTGTGTTAGCAAAAAATAATATAGCCCAAAATTGTACAAATGGTTATAATAGTGGATTTGACGCTTCTTCTAATTATAATATTTCTGACTTAGCCGCTGATGCTCCCGGGGCTAATTCTAAAAATTCTACCACTGTTTCTTTCGTCGACGCCGCCAACAAAGATTTTCATCTTTCATTAAATGACACTGCCGCGCGAAACGCAGGCATATCGCTCGCGAACGATAGCGCTTTGCCATTTGACACGGATATCGACGGTCAGCAAAGAACCGGTTCTTGGTCCATCGGTGCCGATGACGGCCCGGGGACGACAGTGCAAACTCCTGCACCAAATTCAACAGAAAGTCCAAACCTAGATATTAATCAGGGATTAGTGGGGCATTGGTCCTTTGACGGCGAGACTATTTCTGGTTCGACAGTCCAAGATTTGAGCAGTCATAATAATGACGGCACGATAAGCGGTGCCACGAAAGCAATCGGCAAAAGAGGGCAAGGGATGAATTTTGATGGGGATGATTATATTCAAATAAATGATAATAATATATTAGATGGAGCTAGCGCAATGTCTTGGAGTTTCTGGATAAAATTGGCTGATACAGGATCTTCAAATAGAGGAATTATTAATAAGTATATTACTTCAGCAGGAGGTCGGTCATATAGTGTATTTATTGATGCGGGCGAAGATATAAATTTAAGAATTTCTTCAGATGGAATAAATAATGAAATTCAAATTGCACAAACTAATTTAGATACAAATTGGAATCACGTTGCTATAATCTTCAATAATGGAGTGTTTGATATTTATAAGAATGGACAAGTAGTTTCTGATGATGGAGATTTCACTTCTCATATTTCCGTATACGCAGGTAGCGATGATTTGGATTTGGGCAGAGACTATAGCGGCAATTATTATAACGGTCAGTTTGATGAAACACGTATTTATAATCGTGCTTTAACTATTGATGAAATTGGACATCTTTACCGAATGGGTGAAGATAAATTTCAAACCACGCAGACTGATAAACTAACCGACGGGTTGGTGGGGATGTGGAGTTTCGATGGCCCGGATGTCTCCGGAGTAACGGCTTATGACAGAAGTGGCAACAATAACCACGGCACTATCTCCGGCGCCACGCCGGTGATGGGGAAAAAAGGGCAAGGAATGGGGTTTGATGGGAATGATAATATCGAGTGTGGGGATATTGATGTAGAGGGAACAATAACTATTCAATCCTGGATTAATCTAGGTGCCGTATCTGGCTATCAAACTATTGTAGGTAAAAGAAGTAGCAGCGTGGGAAACTATTTATTACGACTTAACTCTGACGAAATTGAATTTATTTTTTGGAATACCGGTACAGAAAAACAATGGAGAACGTCGGTTGCCAATTTGCAATCTAATAACTGGTATCATATTACTGTCGAGTATGCTGATAATGAGGCTAATCCGATAATTTATGTTAATGGGGCTTCTCAAGGCGGTTCTTGGACAGTGGGAGGTCCTAGCACAATGCAATTAAATGACTTGCCAACAAGAATAGGGGCTTTTGGTTTCGCTCCAACGCAATATTTTAATGGTGCTATTGATGAAGTTCGTATCTACAGTCGAACACTTTCGGAAGACGAAATAAATGACTCATATGGAATGGGACAAGTCAAAATAAAGCAATAATTATAAAATATGGTTAAAACAACAAGTATATTCTTTATCTCTTTTGTCAGTATTCTAGGCGTTTTGATTATGGTGGATATTGTCGAAGCTTCTTCGCCTATTCTCAATTTTTCAGACATTACCAGCGGTCCTAAGACTGGAAATACTGATGGTATTGGGAGCGGAGCTATTGTGACAATCTGGGGGAATTATTTGGGATCGGCGCAAGGCAGTTCCAAAATCTATGTCGGTGATGTTGAAGCTACAGCAGTCTATTATTGGAAAAATGCCGATGGCCAATTACCAGGTGGTCCCGCTGATCTCTATACTTATCATAAAATGCAAGAAATCACCTTTGCTATACCAAGCAGTGCTCCAAATGGAGAAACTACAATTAAAGTAGTGGTGGGTGGTATTAACTCAACGACATTGCCTTTTACGGTGAGAGCGGGGAATATTTATTTTGTTAAATCGACTGGTAATGACACAACGGGGAATGGATCATGGGAAAATGCTTGGGCAAATTTATCCAATGCGTTATCTGGTGATGGAAAAATATCCGCGGGTGATGTCATCTATAGCGTTGGAGTGGGAAGCATGTCCGATGTCAATATTGGGTCAACTACAGCCCAGGTCGGAACACTCAGCGATCCATATTCTGTTATATGTTATCCAAATATTTCATGTTCTGCAACTAATGGCAATACAGCTAACTTTCGTAACTGGAACGGCGCCAATCGATATTGGAATTTTTCAAAATTTTCTCTGGCTACTGATTATCAAGCATTTTCGATTTTTCAGGGAAGTAGAATTATCGGTAATAATGTCACTGGACCAACAATTAATTCAGGTTATTCTGGTTGGGTTGGTGGTGGTTGCGCTGGAAATGTTTCGGATAACTGTGGCGGTCATCGAATTTATGGTAATGAAGTGCATGACTATGGTGCAGTGGATGGATCTGTTGATCAATTCCAACACCTCTTTTATATATCAAACCGGTCAGGGAGTGTAGCGGAGGGGTTTGAAATTGCATGGAATAATTTGCATGATAATCCTATCTATCAAGGTATTCATATTTATGACCAGGAATTATGTGGTGGTTGGAGTGGGAGTATTAATATCCATCATAATGTTGTCAAAAATCAGGGAGGAAACGCGATAAATATTAACTTTGGTTGTGTTTCTAATCCGACAACAATTAATGTTTATAACAACCTGACTATAACAGACACGTATTATAATCTACCGGGACTGAGTGCACCCGCCGCCGCACTGCGAGTAGATGCATCATCTGATACAGTGGTTAATATTGTCAATAATACGTTTTCTGGATGGGCGAGTGCCAATAGTGTTGGCAGTGGATTTTTGACTTATGAGAACAATATTTTTCTTGGTAACAGGAATGTCGCCTACGTCAGTGGTACGCCAGATATTTATGACAATAACCTATTTTATGACGTTGTAGGTTCACCCGCTGTACCTGCCTGGGCTGAGTATAGCGAATCTCCACGATTGATAAATTATGTTCCTGAGTTGGAAAGCCCGGTTATTGATTCAGGGTCAGATACTATAGTAACTTACTCTGTGACAGATATGATCGGTGGTCCACATATCAGTGGAAATATCGATATTGGCGCGATTCAATATGTTTCTTCAGAAATAACCGTCCGCAGTGATGTTAATAACTCTTCTGTCACCAACACCACCGACGCTCTTTTAACTTTACGAAATTCCCTCGGCCTTTCGATGGACGGTACGGCATGGCAAGTGGGAGCGACAACTGGGGACGTGGACTGCAGCGGGACTTCCAATTCAACCGATGCTTTGTTAATCCTCCGATATTCTTTGGGGCTCTCTATGGGCGGGACGAGTTGGTGTGAATAAT
>DOKP01000064.1:0-124 GCA_003510795.1 Candidatus Moraniibacteriota bacterium
CAGTATTTAAGTTGATTCAGTATGAGGAGTTACATTTTAGATTCTTAAATTAGTAATTTATATATTCATACAGATTAGTAATTCGTAGAGATAAAAAACACCTTCGGTATTGAAGGGGTTTTTT
>DOKP01000064.1:187-19216 GCA_003510795.1 Candidatus Moraniibacteriota bacterium
CCTTCGGTATTGAAGGTGTTTTTTAGATCTATAAAAATTTTATTTACCCACTACCGCCAAGATATCATCATTTTTAACAATTAGATAAATCTCTTCTCCCATTATCACTTCTGTCCCGGAATATCTGCTATAAATAACTTTTTGCCCCTTTTTAACAGTTATTTTTTTGCTTTCTCCTACTGCCACTACTTTTCCTATTTGTGGTTTTTCATTTTCATTAACTGATGATTCTGGTAAGTAAATCCCAGTCTCAGTTTTAGCTTTTTCTACTCTTTTTTCTGGAGCAATTACGACATTATCCTTTAGAGGTTGTATGTTCATTTTATTGTTTGGATAAATTTATTGAAAAACTTTCAACAAAATATCCGGTGAATTTATTATCAAAAAATATTTTACACCCATTCATATCCCAAGTCAATATTTTTAATTTATTTGGATTGATTATTTTTTTCTATTATTTCCTTTAACTTTGACAATTCTCTCCCTGCACTCATATTTTTTATCTTTCTAGGGGCCATAAATGTTGTTTGAGATAGGCTGAGCGGCCTCTCTTTGGGTTGATAAACTCTTTGCTCAGTCTCTATCTTTCCGCTAAAATTTGGCCTGTAACTATCTTCTTTTTTAACGTCAGCGCCATTGCTGGCAGCATCTCCACTATTTCCAGAAATTCTTCGTTTATTTTCATTTTCTTCATTTTGAACTCTAGCTATAGCTCTTTGATAATCTTTAAGACAATCCTTGCAAAAAGTAGGCCTCTCTCCATCAGGCTTAAAAGGAATCTGAATTTCCACTCCGCAAGTATCGCATTCTGAATTAAATAAAACCTTTTCTTTCTCTATCTTAGCTGGAGGCTCTTCTGCCTTATCTTCATTTTTCTCAGACAAATTATCATTTCTCTCGAAACCAACTGGATGAATGCTTTCCCAGCCTATATTTTCTGGGCTCTTTATTTCTGGCAGAGACTGCCCAACTGTACTAGCATTTGCATCATTGGGAAAATCATTCTTTGGAGATTCTTCACTTTTTGCGATTACATCTCTCCCCATTGATTCTTTAGCTGGCTTATTATCCGAAAAATTATTTCTAAGATTTTCATTTTTATAAATATCTTTTGAAATTGTTTCTCTTTTTACGACAGGACTTTCTGTTGCTTCTTTCCTCATACTAGGTTTTACAAAATTCTCTACTTCAGACCTTTTCAGATGAATTTCTTTCCTTACATTATTGGCAGGAATACTTTCTTTAGTTAACATGCCCGTCCAGCGCGCAATTTTTTCTTCTATCTCTTGTCTGTTTTTCGCATATCTTTCTCTGGAAATTTTGATAACCTTTTGGGCATTTTCTGTCGTGCCGGTAATATCAATTGGAGGCAAAGCCGTAGCTGAAAAAGCGTTGCCGGCAATTCCATCAATCATCAATTTCAAATAGATGCTAAATTTTGGCAAATTCACGATATCATTAAGCATGAAAACCGGCTCAAATTCTTTTTCTAAAAATTCAGCGTCTTCGGCCCCTACTCGAAAGGCCACAATAGTACCAACATTGCCAAAAATTGCATCTTTTACCACGCTGCTAGTATCTGTTTCTAGCTGGCTGATATATTGATGAGCCACTAAAAGATTTAACCGATATTTTCGAGCTTCCGATAAAATATTAGCGAATGATTCAGTTACAAAGTTTTGGAATTCATCTACGGTTAAATAAAAATTCTTTCTTTCTTCCTCGGGCATGTCCACCCGTTCCATGGCGGCTAATTGAATTTTGGTTACAATCATTCCGCCCAAAAGGCGCATCGCATCTTCACCAATTCTTCCTTTGGAAAGATTTACAATCAAAATTTTATTATTATCCATAATCTCGCGCATATTGATTGTGGATTTTGTCTGGCCTACAATATTTCTTATCAGAAAAGAAGATAAAAACTGCCCCACTTTATTTTGAATCGCCGCTACTGCCTCTTTTCGAAAACGATCCTCCCAAGTTTCAAATTCATCTATCCAAAAACCTTTTACCACCGGATCTTTAATTTTTTCATAAACCCTTTGGCGATATTTCTTATCGCTCATCATCCTGTTTACCCCCATCATTGTCGAACCGGGATAATCCAATAAAGCCAGAAGCGCATTGCTCAAAATGTATTCCATTCGAGCACTCCACACATCGGGCCAAATCTTTTTAAACACTCCCATCATTCCTGAGGCCACTAAATGCTTTTTATCTTCACTGACTGATTCGAGGATATTAAAAGCAATAGGAAATTCCGTATCAGCCGGATTGAAATAAACCACATCGTTAATTCTGTGGGCAGGAATAGCTTTAATAAGTTTTTCGGCCGTATCTCCATGCGGATCAATATAGGCCACTCCGTGACCATTAGCAATATCTTGCATCACGATGTTTTCCAAGAGAGTGGTTTTGCCCATTCCAGTTTTTCCAATCACATACATATGCCTCTGTCTATCAGAAGTTTTTATTCCAAATTTCACATTTTGGTTTCGAAAATTGGTTTTGGCAAAAAATGTTATATTTTCAGACATATTTTTATCTTTCTATTGGCAAATTAGCCGGAGCCGCTCCGGTTTTTGTATCTATTTTATGCACCGCCGGAGAAATTACTGACATATTCGGCAGATGAAATATCGTAGCTAGCTCAGCTGTATTTAAGAAAATTTTCTTACCATCTTTATTTCTAGAACGGTACCTTCTTAAAATTTTTCGTTGACGATATCTCGTTCGAGCATCGACCCAAAGGTGCAAGGCAAAAGTTTTACTGTCATTGTCTGGAGAGAAACTATTTAGATTGGCATCAGTAAATTGATTCAAGCTACCGATAAAAGATCCCACTGCTACTTTATTAAAAGCTTCCCGACGACCCAAATAAATCATACGCATTTTAGTTCGAAAAGCGCTTTTTGCAATATTTTCTCCGATAGCTTTTAGCACCTCTCTTTCCCCCGGAGTCAACCTGAATTCCAAAGGAGCATCTTCTTTCTTTTCGGCTTTAGCGCCAAATTCTACCGGATTACCAGCTATTCCTGTGAACACCCCCTTAAATACCTCTACGATATCAGTCAAAAGAGACTCCAATAAACCCTTTGCTGGTTCTTTGGCTTTCCCTGCCAATTTATCAACGATCGCCAATCCGGTGTTATATTCTTCTGACCCATATGGTTCGATAACTAACTGAAACCAAAAATATTGCTTGGGTCCAATTTTTCCCAAGCTCTCTATAATAGTCGATAGCGGATCCAAAGATTTACCCGTTACGCTTTCCTCGAACCATTTATAAGTTTTAATTGGATATGGATCAGGTTTATTTAATTTAAAATCCGTTCCCCAAAGATTCCATTTTTTATTGGGAATTACCTTCGGTACTTCATTAATGTAATCAGGGACTTCTTTCACTTCCGCGGTCGGATATTGGGCGTGAAAATTAGACTCTACCAAGTTTTTAAATTGTTTAGCCACTCTTACATAAAAATGTACCTCGCCCTCCTTGCTCACCAACTCCAAACTGAGATACATCCGGGTTTCCCCATTGACATATTGCTCTACAGCGTTAATACCTTTGGTAATTCCCAAAAGCCCGTCATAAATCATTTCCATAGCTTGGGGAGTCTCTTCGATATCATTGGGCGGAACTATTTCCAAAATCACCCATTGCATTTTGCCCCAATATTTATCATTAACAAAATCCATCCATAGTATTTTAAATAACCAATAAAAAAGCGGGGGCAAAATTATAAACCAAGCCACAGTTAATGTTTGCCAAATATTGTTTAAAAATACAACTGGAATACTTCCTGTTAAAATATCCATTAGTTTCTTTTATTTTATATCTAATAATAATTTTTTATTTTCAAGGAGTTGCTGCTAAGTTTTAGACAGATTTTTTTATTTTATTGCTCTTTACGGAATATCTTTGTTTTTCTGATTTCTGAAAAAATTTATTTAAATTTATTATTACTGTAGTTTTTTTGACATTTCTTACTGATAAAACTTTTTCAATTACCTCGTCTTGGTGCAAAGGCTCGCTACTTTTTATTAATATTTCATTGATGACATCCTTAACTGTCCCTCGTTGATATCCCCATTCTTTGAGCGCATAGGTGCCTCGTCCCACCAAAACAAATTTTTCATCTTTAATTAATTCATTATGCACTGTTTGCGGATGAGTTCTTTTTTTGCTTAATTTATGTTTATCAATCAACTTTGCTACCTCTCTAAAATGAAGTGGCTTATTATTTTCCTTTATTATCAAATGTGCCTTTTCCCTCACGCCCTTTGGAGATATTTCTTTCCAGTTATGAATTCCCCATTTTTCAAAAACACCCCGCTTGATTTCTTTAGAAGCTTCCAAAAAATTAAAAAACATTTCTTTCTCTAATCCCGGATGCACTTTTAAAAACTCTTCAAAAAAAACATTGGCGTGTAGCGCTTTGTTGTGCTTGCCTAAAATACCCTTGGCTTTTTCTTTTATATTTTTCCAAAAACCTAAATCAAAATGATGCAGAATTACTGTTTCTTCTATCTCACTTTCTTCCTCTATAACTTTAAAGTTATCAGAACAATGTAAAATAAAACTAACAAAATTTTCATCCTCCACGTCCTCAATCATTCTTTTCAAAAGATCCTTCTTGGTGATTATACCATGCTTTTCTTCCAAAACAAAGTTAAGTTTTCCTTCGGCCGCTTTGAATAATTCATCATCTTTAGACTTGTGCTTTACCTTATGAATTGCTTCCTTGATTATCTGTCTTACCCGTTCTCTGGTAATACCATAAGTTTCTCCAATTTCACCCAAGGTTTTTGGATCTTTTTTTCCAAAACCAAAACGATCAGCTATCATAGCAACGGCCCGGTCGTTAATATCTTTGGTAATCGAATCCACAACTTCCTTAAAGAATAAACTATCCTTATTTTTCTTAACAGATTTTTTCTTCATAATAAAACTAATAAAATTTAGGAGCAGTTGTTATCTGCTAAAATTTAATTCGGTAAAAAATTATTAAAATCAATATAAACGAAAGCTAATGCGATAAAGAGCCTCCTATATCAATTAAGCTAGATTATCACATAATTATATAAATTGTCAAGCATTGATTTGGTAACTCCTCACTGACCCCTTTAGGACAAACAAATATAGATATGTCTTTGCGAGGGTACTCCCGTGGCAATCCAGGAATAATATTACTTAATTAAGAATTCTATTTTTCTTGACTGGACTGCCACGCAATTTGAGAGTACTCAAATTACTCGCAGAGACGGGGTAAAAAAAGACATAAGAGAGAGGTCAGTGAGGAGTTACTTGATTTGTAAAAATTTATCCTATATACTTACAGTTACTTAGTTAAATGATCCTTAACCTATGAAAGAAAAAAATGCCACAAGAAATGAAACCATTAGAGTTTCTCCGAATAATTTAGAGGCGGAGCAATCAGTCTTAGGATCCTTAATGCTAGACAAAGAAGCTATCGTAAAAATAGCTGATTTTTTGTTGCCAGTGGATTTTTATAAAAACAATCACCAATCAATTTTTGAGTCGATGCTTAGCCTCTACGAGGAGCGTGACCCGATTGATGTTTTGAGTATTTCCAACAAACTTGAAGAAGTTGGCAAGCTGGAAGAAGTTGGAGGTTCCAGCTATATTGCTTCGTTAGTAAACACTGTCCCTTCCGCTTCGCATGTTGTTCATTATGCCAAAGTAGTGCAGAAGAAAGCCATGCTTCGCAGGCTGATTTCAGCAGCTGATCACATCGTGGAAATGGGTTATTCTGGCAATGAAGATGTAGAAAGAATTTTGGATGAGGCCGAACAAAGAATTTTCAAAGTTTCTCAAAAATATTTAAAGCAAGACTTTGTTCCCATTAAATCAATTCTCGAAAACGCTTTTAATCGTATCGATGAATTGCATCGCGATGATGGCAGTATCCGTGGAGTGCCTTCTGGTTTTGCCGATTTAGATAAAGTTTTGGCCGGTTTCCAAAAATCAGACTTAATAATTTTGGCTGCCCGGCCTTCTTTGGGTAAAACCACACTCGCTCTGGATATCGCCAGACAAGTCGGTGTCCAATCCAAAATTCCTGTAGGAATTTTTTCACTGGAAATGTCATCAGATCAGCTTATCGACAGGATGCTCGCTGCTCAAGCAGGCATTGATTTGTGGCGCCTAAGAACTGGCAAATTACGCTCCAGCGGACCAGAAAACGACTTTGAAAAACTCAACGAAGCGATGGGAATTTTAAGCGAAGCTCCTATTTATATCGATGATACCGCTTCGGCTAACATCATGGAAATGCGCACTATGGCTCGCCGGCTCCAGACTGAGCATAATTTGGGCTTAATTATCATTGACTATTTACAATTAATGGAAGGACGCTCGAGATCAGGCGACAATCGCGTCCAAGAAATTTCAGAAATTTCCCGAGCGCTAAAACAACTAGCTCGCGAGCTTAATATTCCAATCATTGCTCTTTCCCAGTTATCGCGTAATGTAGAATCTCGTAGCCCGCAAATTCCCAAACTTTCCGATTTGCGCGAATCAGGATCTATTGAGCAAGACGCCGATGTGGTGATGATGCTTTATCGTGAAGATCGAGAAAAGCCCGATACGCCCAACAAACAAATTGTGGATGTTTTCATTGCCAAACACAGAAATGGTCCCATCGGCCGAGCCAGTCTTTATTTCGAAGAACAATCCACTACTTTTAAAAATTTAGAAAGAGTTCACAACGCCCAAGAAGCGTATACGGAAAACTAAAAAAATAAAAGTCATCAGTCATCAAGTCATCAGTCAAAAAAGTTAAAATGCATTTTAATGATTGATGACTTATCTTTGTTTCATGATATATGCTTATTTTTATGCCATATATTGTTATTACATGTTCTATGTTAATATGTTAAAATGTTAGCATGTTAAAATTATTTTTATGTATCCTAAAATATTTCAAAAATTAATCGAAAATTTTTCCGCCCTTCCTTCAGTTGGACCAAAAATGGCCGAAAGATTAGTTTTATTTCTTTTCAAGCAAGATAAGGAAAAGCTTTTGGAATTTGCCGAAAATTTAACTCAACTGAAAGATTTGCGCCATTGTGAAAAATGTTTCAATATCTCCCAAGAAGATTTGTGCGGAATTTGTTCCAATCAGCATCGCAACGCTTCTACCATTTGCGTCGTGGAGGACTCTTTGGATATTATCTCTATCGAAAGAACCAATCTCTACAAAGGACTTTACCATGTCTTAGGCGGATCACTTGACACCAGCACTGAAAATAATGAGCTTAAAATCCCCGAATTATTGGCGCGCATCAAAAAAGAAAAACCGGAAGAAATTATTATCGCTACTAATCCCACGACCGAGGGAGATTTAACTTCCTTATATCTAAAAAGAAAACTTCAAGACTTCAATATAAAAATTACGCGCCTCGGGAGAGGACTTTCTACTGGCGGAGATATCGAATACGCAGATGAAATCACTCTTTCCAGCGCCTTGACTAATCGCGAACAAATGAATTAGACTACTATTAATGTAGTTCTTATTAAAAGACGCACAAAGCAAGGATAAAAAAAATTACGGTCACAATCAATTTCACTGGGGAGGAGAAATGAACATCTTTGATTTATCTGAAAAATATCGGCAATCCGCATCAAAAAGTATAATTGAGATTGTTTTGCCACTGCCGGAAACACAAGTTGATGAAGATGCTCTAAAGATAATTCTTTTTGCTACCGAGAAAGGATTATCTTGCCGGAAAACAGCTGAAGCAATTGCCGACGTCGTCAAAAATTCCGCCAATCTTAAGGAAGATTTTTTCTATATAATCGATGGTCTAGGGTTAAATATTTATTTCACTTCTACGCCAGAGATATCCGATCTCATCAGATCATATCTTTTGCGAGTGAGCCCTGAATTTAAAACCCAAAAAGATATCGAATTATACGAAGAATTGATTTCTGAACCAGCTAACCCGCATCAGCCAGAGGAGAATTCCTATGAACCAATCTGATCATCCGCATGGAATTGAGGGAAATAATGTTCCTATCCTTACAACGCTAATGCAAGAAACAAATCATGCCGGCCATGTCTTATTTTTTTCAAGATTAATCTGTTTCCGATACTTTAAGCATTTAGGAGACTCTCCTCCCAAATTGGTCAAACAAAGAACAATGCGCAGAGCAAAGAATGTTGGACCTTTTTGGGGCTAATTTTTACCGAGACTCGCGTCCAATCCTGGACCCTAGTCTTGTTTTATTTTTTGTACCGAGTTAGATCCGACGAGTATGTCATTACGAGTAATTTGGGTTCACCCCGTTGCATAACTGAGATACTCTCAAATTGCGTGGCAATCTCATCCTGAACTTGTTTATCAACAGGATTAAATGGGCAGACACAAAATTCGTATATTCGTACAGATTTGTAATTCGTAAAGGTCTCGTAATTCGTAGAGATATACAAAAAAACTCCCCGCTTGCACGAAGAGTTTTAAAAGTATTAAAATATTGTTTTTGTCTATCCAATCTTAGTAATTTCTACAACTGTAATTTGCTGACGATGACCAAATTTAACCTTATACCTCTTTTTCGGTTTATGCTTAATTCCCCAGACTTTCTTATCTTTTTCTTGAGATAAAACTTTTCCCTCAACTGTAACGCCTGCTAGCATTGGAGTGCCAACTTTTGCTTCTTTTTCATCTCCTACAAATAAAACCTCAGAAAATACAGCAGTATCTCCTTCTTGGCCTTGGATTTTTTCAATTTTAATTTTATCGCCCTCTTTAACTTTATATTGTTTTCCTCCAGTTTTTATAATTGCCAACATATCTTTTATAAATCAAAAATTACCCAGTCGTATGACCATAGACTTAATAATATATTTTTTAGAGAAAAAGTCAATACCTTCTTTATTTCAGCATATTAACACGTCAACATATTAACATTAAAATGTTGAAGAAGTCAGCAGTCATCAAGTCATCAGCAATCAGAAAAATTTATGATGATAGTTGACCTTTGACAGATGACTTTTGTTTTTTGTTATTTTTGTCATTTATTTGACATTTGAAATTGAGACTTTGACATTTTTTTAATAATCAGTAGATTATTAAAATCTCGCGTCTTTATCAATAGACATCTTCTTCTTCACTGATCTGGCGCCACGCATAATTTTGGTCCAAATTTTTTCTTTTTTTCTCGTCATCTGCGTCCTCAATTCTTCTGCCACCAAATCAATAGATCCCTCAACACTCGCAGTGGTTTCTTCAGCTCTGAACATATCCCTAGGCGTATGAATCATTACTTCTATGCGATATAAGCCTTTTTTGTCCATATCCAACTCTATTTCAGTTTTTAAAATATTTTCAGTTAATTTAGCTAGCGGAACCAATCTCTTCTCAATATATTCTCGTTGTTTATCATCTATGGTAATATTTTTGTAAAGGTATTTTATATTCATACTGTTTTGGATAATTTTATATATTTTTATTAAAAATATATAGTTTTATCATTAATTAATTATACTCAACCTGTCAGATTCGGACTCTCAAAATCCAAGTTATTTCAAAAAACTAAAATCCAATCCTATTAATCTCTTCTTCCAGCTGTATCCCGTAACTATCCCTTACTTTCTGTTTCAAAAAACTGCTTAGGATTGTTACGTCTTCTGCGCTAGCATTTTCAGTATTTATTATGAAATTAGCATGCTTTTCACTTACTTGAGCTCCCCCAATCTTTTTACCCTTAAATCCTAGATCATCGATGAACCATCCGGCTGGCAATGTATCTCCGCGCATTTTCATTTCCATATCATGCTCAAATTTTTCTATTATTCCAGTATCATTCACTATTGGATTTTTGAAAAAACTTCCTGCGCTCGGATCAGCGGGATGGTTTTGCTTTCTTTTGGAAACTATTTCCTCCACCATTTTTTCACTATCTTGGTCAACTTTCTTTTCTAAAATTAATTTAGCCCCAATTAAGATAATATTTTTATTTTCCTTAACCACGCTGCTTCTGTACTTGAATTTACACTCTTCACCTTTGCAATATTTTATTTTTAAAGGATTTTCAGTTATATCTAAAATTTTTATTTCTACCACTGTGTCTTTCATCTCTCCCCCGAAAGCCCCCGCATTGCCTCTAATTGCTCCGCCAACTGTTCCAGGGATTCCAGCGGCCCATTCTATGCCAGCCAAATTATTGGCAACTGAAAAATTAACCAGACTCATCAAATTCACCCCTGCTTCACATTCAATCTCGCACCCATTAATTTTAATTTCGCTATTTTTTATTTTTACTACCAATCCATCAAAACCCTTATCGCTAATTAAAACATTGGATCCTCCACCCAAAATAAATATTTCCAAATTGTTTTCTCTAGCATAGTTTACGGCTTCAATAACCTCATTATCGTTAGATACTTCTGTGAAAAATTTAGCCACCCCCCCTATTTTAAAGGTGGTTTGTGGCGCCAATATAACGTTTTCTAAAATTTTTATATTCATAAATTATATCTAATTTGGTATATACCTAGGTATATACTTTACCTCATCTCTTTTTCAAATCTCGAATAACCAAGACGCCCTTGCCTCGCTCTTCCACTATCAAATTCTGTTTTTCTCTCCACTTGTATTTTCTCACCATCTCCTTGGGAAGCACGATTGAATAGCTATGATTAGAAGTTTTATTTAATTTTCTAATTTCTTTTTTCATAGAATTGGACTATTTATAGCCATCTTATATTTGCATTATATCACATCACTCATAAATAGTCAGCAAACTGCAGTAAATTGTCAAAAACTAACACGCTGATTCTTTTCTCACATCTCTTTCTGATTTATTATCCGCCAATTTTAAAGCGGGATAAATGGCGGAAAAACAAACTATGGCTACTAACAAAAATACAGAAGTGGTAGAAAAAAATAATAATAGAATACTAGAAATAGCGGTTGCTACAATAAAAGCCACTGGCCGCGAGGTGTTAAAAAAATCAACAATATCCACATCATTGCCATCAATTCGTTTAAAGAAATATGATTCTCTCAGAATTTCTATCAGCGCCGCCCCAATTCTTCCCAAAACCAATATAGTCGTCCAGACCATGATATCTTTACTGTCTGAAAAATAGAATAAAAGAGTTGATATTCCTAAGATAAAGAAAGAAAAAATTAAAAATTCTTTTTCTCCGGTTTTTTTATCGGCCATTAATCCTACTGGATACTGAACTAGTACAAAAGGTATGAGCATTACAGTAAAAGCTACCCCCAATTGATCCCAAGTGAAACCTTTTTCCAATAAATAAATAGGCACATAAATAATCATTAGGGCATAGAAAAATTCCAAAACGAAAGAAACATAATAAATTCTCATTATATTTTTCCTCTTATATACTTTCTTCAATAACTCGCTAACATTAATTTTGGTACTGAATTTATGATTCGTCCTCCTGATATAGATTAAATTAAAAATAAAAATACCAATATAAACAATCAGAGAGGCTAAAAACACTCCATTAAAACCATACTTATTTAATAGCTGAGAGGATAAAAGTGGCCCCATCAAATAGCCCGCATTAGAAATTGATAAATGCATCCCTCTTATTCGTCCTGACTCGTTATCCACAGAAAATGACTCCAATATGCTACTCAAAATAGTCCAGGATAAAGTTCCCGCGATAGTATAAAGAACCAAAAACCAAATACCCGTAAAAGAAACAGGAAACATTACCAGTCCAAACACCGAAATTATTTTTAAAATTATCGATAGATGCAAAATGAATGACTTTCCAAAAATATAAACAATTTTATGCAGATGAAGCAGTATAAATAAAATTATTAAATAAGCTAACAGATAAATAAATCCCACATTATCTGTTCCTAAAACTTCTTTAAAATAAGAAGATATCACATAAGCAAAAAGTGCTGCTGCAAAACCCATCAAAAAAGAAGTTATATTGATAAAATGAACCCTTTTGCGATCTATTTTTTCCACATGTCCGAATTGATTTTTGTTTTTCATTTTCTTGTTATTAGCAGTTTAATTTAATCTTTCTAAATATTTGACCACATCTTTAATGACCCATTTGGGAGAAGATGCTCCACCAGTGATGCCTACACACTCGACATTTTCCAACCACTTTTCCTTTATATCAGCTAATCTTTCAATGAAATAAGTATTGTCATTAATATTTTTAGCAATTTCCCACAATCGATTGGAATTGGAGCTCTCAGCTGAGCCCACCACAAAAACTAAATCATTCTCCCTGGCTAATTGGGCTGCCTCCTCTTGTCTATTTTTAGTAGTAAGGCAGACTGTATCCAAAATTTCCGCTTCGGGATATCTGGCTATAATTTTCCCCGTTACTCTATCAACAAAGTCCTTGTTTTGGGTAGTCTGGGAAACTACGGCTATCTTTTGATTATCTTTTATATCAAGATTTTCAACATCCTCCACAGATGAAATTATCTGCGCTTTTTTGTCCGCCCAACGATAAATCCCTTGGACTTCTTTATGTTTTTCTTCTCCGATAATAACTAACTGGTATCCTCTACCAAAAAAAACTTTGGCCAATCTCTGCGCTTTAATTACTTTGGGGCAAGTGGTATCCACTACATTGATTCCTTTCTCTTTGGCAATCTCAAATATCTTTGGTCCGATGCCATGCGCTGTTATAACTAACGTTCCAATTTCACTATTTAACTTATCAACCACTTCACTGATAGAACCATTAAAATCAATTTTCTTTACTCCCAACTTCTCTATTTTTTTAATCACATCGTTATTATGCACCAAAGAGCCTAAAACAAAAATAGGTTTTTTTACCCTTGGATCAAGCGCGATTTCTCTGACTTTTTCATAAGCCCCATTTACCCCATCGCAAAACCCCGCATATTTACTCAATGTTACCTTCATAAATTTAAAATATTCAGTTTCTAAAAAATATTGTTAAAACATCTGCACCTTAATTTTATCATTCTTCCAATCTCGGTTTGTCGATAATCAACGGCTCAATGGATTTTTCTCCTTCAGTAATTTTCACTACATCTTTATCTATTTTAGCATATTCTTTTTGAGCACTATTGTAATGGTTAACTGTCGTGCTCATACTCGCACCCAATTTTTTCATAAATCCATCGAAAGAAAGGATATGTTTGCCTAACTTTTCCACATTAGCTCTGATCTCCTTGGCATTCTCTTCAATTTGCATCGCCTTTAATCCTTGCAGAACTGTCTGCAGGTAAGCTAAAAAATTTGTGGGCGAAACAATGATGACATGCTTTTGTTTAAAGGCATATTCGATCAAGTCGCCAGCGCTTATTTGAGCCGCTCCTCGAGAAATCAACAAATCATAATAAATCGCCTCCGAAGGAATAAACATAAAAGCGAAATCCATAGTATCTTCCGATGGCTTTACATATTTAGCGGTTTCATCAATTCTGTTTTTCAAATCTTGCTTAAAAAGTTTTTCATATTTTTCTTTTTCTGCGCTATCTTTGCTATTTATAATTTTCTCATAATTTTCTAAGGAGAATTTTGAATCAATTGGCACGACTTTATCTTTCACAAAAACCACCGCGTCCACAATTGATCCATCCTTAAATTTATACTGCATCTGATAAGCGTTGGGCGGTAAAACATTGCGCAAAGTTTCTTCAAGAAAATATTCGCCCAACACCCCTCTTTGCTTGGGATTTTTTAAAATATCCTGCAGACTCTTAAGTTGCTCTGTAAAGCCGATAACTTGGCGATTAGTTTCTTCTAACTTGGAAAGTTTTTCGGTAATGTTGGTAATTTGCTGGACTGATTGATTGTGAATTTCTTGGATATTTCTATTGCTAGCTAAAATATTGCTTTGGGTGGCTTGGTGGGTTTCAGAAAGCTTGCTGTCCACCATTTCACGCAATTCCCTGTTTTGACCGGCTAAGTTATTATTTTTTTCATTCAAAACAGACAATTGTTGCATTATCGCAATTATTTTCTCCTCTCCTTTTTTATCTTCTTTCTTGTTAAGTAAAATAAAAATTACCGCCCCAATCGCTGCCAATAGCAAAACCAATAAAGTTGTTTCCATATATAAAATTTTTAATCAATTTAATTTCAATCAATATCTATTATAACATATATAATAGCTATGACGCACAAAAAATGAAAAAACCATTCCAGTTATAGGTATTTTTTATTTTGCTATCAACAGTAGCCCAAGTTAGAAATTCTTGGAATCAAATTACTATAGAGCTTAATGAGTGGTATTTATTCATGAAACAAGCTAGCAGTGCGGAAAATATGGCTTAAATTCAGATATATTATTATTTTTATATCTGCCATTGAGTAATAGAATCATTATATATATACTAGTAAAAATGTGCTAATAAGAGTATAATAAAGTTGACAAAACAAAAAGTATAATGATACCATTTGTATTCTAAATAGTTTGATATAAATATAAAATATAATGAATACTATAGGAGATATTAAAAGCATAGCTTTAGGCGTAAGAGTCGCAAATGAGCTTAATCGTTTTGAGACAGATTTAAATGAAACGATAAAAAATGCTATGAACAAACATGGACTCGAAATAGCGCTAGAAGAAAATGGCTCGAGTGATGATAATATGGAAAATTTAGGTCATTTCCTGGAATATTCTGGAAGTGTGAAAAAGGATTTGGATAAAAAATATACAATAAGGGTTAGTCCTTTTGATTATGACTTAAGAAAAAGATTTACTATAGCCCATGAATTAGGTCATATATTACTAAATCATCCTTTTCCAGCAGATTTTGGAATCATTAAGGATCCTACAGAAAATATAATTGGAAGACCTGATGGGACTTTCGTGAAGAGCAGTATAGAAGAGAAGGAGGCAAATAGTTTTGCGGCCGAACTTCTTATGCCTGAAACTTTAATTAAAGAAAAGTTTCCTGAACCACTTATTGAATCATTAGAGAATGTAGATACTATAGCTAAGGTAGATTTTAAGGTATCAAGAGCGGCTATGTTGGTTAGGCTTAGTTCTCTTGATTATTTAATTTAAATGACAGATGAAAAAAATAAATTGAATAAGCCCTTGGACGGTACTCTTATTGGTATTATTAAGTCTATTGTAGATAGTCAGCAAAAGATTAGCACAAAAATAGACGATCACAATAAAGAGCTTGAAGTTTTAAGAATGAATGATGAAAAGCGAAGATCGGAAATGAAAGAGCAACAAGAAAACATCGATAAGCAACAAAAGAAAATCGAACAACAACAGTCAAAAATAAAAGGACAGCAATCGAAAATTGACAATCAAGACTCTGAAATTTTAAAACAAAAAGAAGATTTAAGGGAGCAAAAGAGTGATTTGATTCAATATTTCGGACTTTTCGTCGCTATTTTTACAGCAATTTCTATTGATATTCAACTATTAAGATTTGCTCAAAATGTATGGCAGATTGCTGGTTTAGTGCTTATGATAAATACTGCTCCTTTATTCTTCTTCTTTTTAATTCGTTGGTTCTATAAAAATGCATTTTCTTGGGATGATTTATTTAGATTCTTTATTTCATTTTTGACTATTTTTATTGCTGGAATGTATTTAGTCAATAAAGGGGGAGATGTTAAGCCTCAGATTGTTATAGAAAGAATTGAAAGCAACAAAACAGAAATTATTGAGTCTAGCAAAGATAATGAAATAATAGAAACTAAAGAAATTTTAAACAATAATTCAATAAAGTAGCGTTGATAATCCCAAATTCATAACCACCCCACCCCCTATTATTTTGACTTGCTTGTGCTCAACTAAATATAATAAAAAATTGTTTTATCAGAATAGTGCTAGATGAATACCTAGATAAATAGATCCGTCTTTAAATTTGTCATTACCAAAACAATATTTTAGAAATACGCGTATAAATTGTAGGTTTTAAGACATTTATTCCTTATTTTGAATAGTAAATTTTTCATCTAATTGCGGGTTATCATTATCACAGTATTTTTCCATCATCTCATATAATGGCATAAGTTTTTTACCATAACTTTCAACCACTTCAATTAGCATTTCTCTATCAACCCTAATGCCTGCCTGCAAAAATTTATATAGATTATTGTTGAGTTTTTTATTTTCTGGGTAATAAAAATTTTGTAGTTCTCTAATTTTTTTAAAGCTTGTAGTATAAATAACGTGATTTCCTATTACCATTGAAAAACTTAACCAATAGCATTTTTTTATAAATTCTCTAGCAATAAAAGATAATTGATTCTTTGAAAGAACCACCAATGGATCTTTCAATTTTTCCGTTACCTTATCTACATAGTCCTTAAAATCTTTATTTAACACCCACGCTAAATTGAAACAGACCTTAGGTAAACGCTCTTTTTCAAGTAAATTTTCACCTACCAATAGTAACCCATCTGTTAGGCAAATAAACCGTATTTTTTCTGATACTGGCGCCGTAAAGTCATCTTTTGAAAATACCTTAATTTCCGTTAAAAAACCAGCTTCTCTTGAAATCTTTTTTAAGAAAACTTTTGCTAATAATTCTTCTTTTTTGGCATTTTCTTTTGCAACAATTACAAAATTTAAATTTGATATAAAGGGAATAAAATCTTCACGAAAAATACTGCCAGTTACGTAAATAGCACTTAAATTTTCTCCAAAAATTTCAAGTAAAACTTTTCTTAAAGCATCAATAACAGTTTTGACTTCTGGTAATAATGAATCCAAACTATATGAAGCTCTCTTTGCTCTAACTAGATCATCTAATTTTAAATACTTATTTATCAAATCCACATCCTCTTTAAAAGTGGAGAACTTATAGTATTTCATTAAGGATTTTGCCATGTTATCAATATTTTTTTCTGCCTCACTAAGAAGATTGCTCATTTCTCTCGATCCATCTAAATGCCATAACGTTGAATTTTTTTCAGCTTCTTCCTTAAGCTTTTTTTTCCCATATTCAGTTATTTGATTTAAGAATTTTGGATCAAGCATGGAGCTAAAAGAATTAGCGCGCATATAGCTTTGTACGCTAGGCAGAGGATTTTTATAGTGATGATAGTTTGTCCTTTTTTTCAATGCTTTTGCTATTGGTCCATTTTGAGTGTCATCATCCCATACTGTTAAAAATTCTAGCAATCTAGGTATTTTTTTCACATTAGAGTCTTTGAGTAGCCCGCTAAGTTTTGTTTTCTTTTCTAGTTTTTTCTTTTTATAGTCTTTTTCGGGCGTTATTACTGCTTTGATTAGTTGGCAAGCCTTATCTTTTAATTGATGTGTTAGATCCAATAAATATCCTTGATGATACATTATGTAATCTTCACGACTAATTGAATGATTTTTTAAAAAATCATCCTCCGGTAAACTTGAAACAAAGGATGTCGCGGCTCGCATTTCTCGTAAAATTCTATCTATATCATAGATGTATTGTTGCGCTATATGCCAACGAGATTGACCTTTTGGAACGCGTCCCATTGCATAATTTTGTGGTTGTCTCAACTCACCCTTGATTGTTATAACAATAAGGGCTGTCTTTAATTTTTCAAGCCAGTTAATTTTTATTTCATTCATACTTTAATTTAACCCTAAATTCAACTTTAACACAATAATAACTAAACATTGACTGCAATTGACCAGCAAAAGATTAGTATTTGATTGGCAATCTCCTAAATACATATATAAATTGTGGGCAGAAGGTAGGCAAAAGGTAGGTGATTTCCAAAATACATATACATTTTTAGTGTGGACAAGAGATGGACAGAAGGTATGCGAAATTAGATTTTACGTAAAAAAAGAAGCGGATATAGTTCCGCCTCTAATTTGTTATCTTCTTTATTCGCAGTCTTTTCCAATACTTACACCCCAAGTGCGCTGGTTTATTGGTCCTGTTTCATCTTCATAAGATTTAACTTTCATCATTACATCCCAAAAATTTGTTGGACCCACTGTTGCCCAATCAAGTTTCGTCCCGTCTTCAGATCCAAGACTCACTTTCAATTGACCCCAAGATGTAAACATAACTCTGGCTATTTTATCTTTTACTGCGGTATCAGAATACAGTTTTTTCATCACATCAAGCATGACATTTTTTGCATGAAAGCAGTTTGCAATTTTTCCATTTCCCGCAATAACAAAAACTTCGTATGGTGCTGGTGTTGTATTTTTCGCTAGATTTCCTTTTAAATCCCAAACTGTAACTTCATAATCTCCAATATTTTTTACAATAATTTCAATTTGTTCTCTGGAGGCTATCTCTGGGTCGCTTTCAGCTTCTATTTTCACTTCTTCTTTTGCCTGATCTACCTGTTCGGGTTGCTCATCATAAATAACGTCTGGCTGTATTTGTTGTTTTTGAGACTCAAAAATTTCTTGATCTTGATCGATTGTTTTTTCTTTTATTTCTAGTTCTCTATTGGGTTGTTCCTGTCCATTTATTTTTGTTTTTTGTTCAGATGTATCAATGTTTGCGAAAAAAATTATCAGCAAAGTGATGATAAACACAGTAATGATTATTTTCAAGATCTTATTTATCATCGTTTTTGCCCAAATATACCAAATTAAGACGAACGGCAACAAATAAAAATAGAACGGCAGTAATAAAACTGCAATTAAAATAAACCACCATTTTTTATAAAATGGTTTTTGAACATTTCGCCCCTGTTCCAAGGGTTGCTTAGGATTTTCCATTGTTTTATTATTTAAGATTTAAACTGATTCAAGGAACACAAAAGGTCCCGCGAACCAGTGGTAACCCTTTCGGGCAACCCGACACTCTTTCGAGCACCGACCTAAGCAATAAGTACCAGTCACGAGACCGTTTTTACTGCTTAGGTTTTTATTGCGCCATGCCATAGTTTCCAATGGTTTAGGCTATATTGTAATTGGATTATAACACACCTATTTTTATTTTCAAATAATACATTAAATTTGACTATCTGAATTCATGGAGTATAATAAACATGATTACGCAAGTACTTTACATAAGATATTTATCTCAACTAAAATTAAAACAAGCGACGAACATGGACAGCAAAGGGATCGTTTGAAAAAAGCTTAGATGCTT
>DOKP01000064.1:19278-21322 GCA_003510795.1 Candidatus Moraniibacteriota bacterium
AAAAAAGCTTAGATGCTTTTTTCAAACGATCCCTTTTTTATTTTATTTTTATTCGAGTTATGCTTTCGATTGAAAAATGTCGACAAATTGATCCAAATTTAAAAAACCTCTCAGACAAAGAGGTCTTTGAAGTTAGAAAAAATCTTTATGGCATGGCGCAATTGGCGTTAGAAGATTGGGATAATAAAAATAATGTTTCCAAAAATCCCGAATGGTTATTGCCTAATAAAAATGAAAGAGTAAAATAAAAGCATGGAAAAAACAGAAATAAAAACAGGAATAATTTATTGTAGAGTATCATCTAAAGATCAGCTAGATGGTACTAGTTTGGGTAGTCAGGAAAGATTTTGCATAGAGTACGCAGAACGCAATAATATAAAAATATTACAAACCTATATAGAAAAAGGAGAGTCAGCCAAAACAGCTAATCGAACAGAATTTAATAAGGCTTTGTCATTTTGTACTAACAAGAAAAATAAAGTGGATTTTTTTATTGTTTATAAATTAGACAGATTTGCTCGCAATCAAGATGATCATGTAACTGTAAGAGCCTTATTGCGAAAAGCTGGCGTTGAATTAAGATCTGTAACTGAGCCCATAAATGAAACTCCTATGGGTAGAGCTATGGAGGGAATGCTCTCTGTTTTTGCTGAATTGGATAATAATATGCGAACAGAAAGAACTAGGCAAGGCATGTTAGAACGCATAAAACAAGGCATGTGGGTTTGGCAAGCACCTATTGGGTATTACCGACCTTTTAAAGGCTCCAGCATAACACCAGACTCCAAAAAGAGCCCTATTATAAAAATTATCTTTGAGGAATATTCAAAGGGAATTCACACTTTTAAAAGTATTGCTGATTTTTCAAACAAAAGAGGTTTAGAAACAAAACAAGGAAAACCGATGACACCTCAGCTCATGGAGAAAATATTAAAAAATCCAATATATTATGGATTTATAAATACTTGGGGTGGATATCAGGGAACATTTGAACCAATAATTTCAGAAAATCTATTTATGAGATGTCAGCCAGAATATTTGAAATCATCCCATGCTTCCCCGCGATCAGCCAATAACCCTTTATTTCCACTAAGAAAAGTGGTTACCTGTAAAGAATGTCAAACTCCAATAACAGGAAGCTCTTCGACGGGAAGACATGGAAAAAAATACCCCTATTATCACCATGCAAATAAAAATTGCGAGAATACTGGATCAATTCCAAAAGAAACCTTCGAACAATTGTTTGTAGAGCATCTTGACAATATAACTCCAGATGCTAAATATGAGAAATTATTTAAATCAGTAGTTTTGGATATTTGGAAAAATAATCACAAGAAAATTAATGAAGAAAATGCTAAAATACAAAGAGAAATAACCGCCCTAGAAGATGAAAGGCAAAAGGTTTTTGATTTTCATCGTACCGGAAAATATACAGATGAAGACTTTGATGAGCAAAAAGAAATTATAAGTAAAAAGATAATCCAAAAACGTCTTCTAATACAAGATAAGTGGAAGGAAGAATTCGAAATGGAGAAAGCCTTGGATCATTGTTTCTCCTTTGTTCGAAACACCTCAAAAGCATGGATTGAGGCTAATTATCCAACTAAAATAAAATTTCAAAAGATGATCTTCAAAGAAAGAATAGAATTTGACGGAAATGATTTTGGAACCGCTGGTTTAAGCCAAGTTTATAGGATAAATCAGGAATATTGTGCTGATAAATCCTCTTTAGTAGCCCTAAGGGGAATCGAACCCCTGTTTACAGGATGAAAACCTGCTGTCCTAACCACTAGACGATAGGGCCATATGCTTTATTGTAATAAAAATAAAGGCAAACTACTGCCTTATTACCAACGAATAATATACTATCATTTAAATTAATTTTAATCAAGAGGACAGATAATTTTCAATAATCAATGTTCAATTTTCATTCAATATTCAAATTTTTAATAACCAATAATTTCAACTACTTAAATTCACAAATTTTCACATTCCTAAAATCATAAATTCCTACTTTACGAACCTTAAGAACTTTAAAAACTTT
>DOKP01000064.1:21388-21609 GCA_003510795.1 Candidatus Moraniibacteriota bacterium
ACTTTAAAAACTTTATAAACTTACCACTATATCATCTCACCCACTTCTTCCAAAATCTCACTCGGGATTGGATTGTTTTTTGGGCTCACCCCGGGATAGCGCCAGACACTAATAATTTTTAATTGATTTTGCGAAAACAATTGATTTTTCAACCTGTCAATCGCGATCGGGTTTGACCTGTCAATCACAACTAGCGGGTTTAACCTGTCAGTCGCGACTGA
>DOKP01000064.1:21673-27416 GCA_003510795.1 Candidatus Moraniibacteriota bacterium
CCTGTCAGTCGCGACTGACAGGTTTGAATTTTTAATTGACGCCTTCGGCGTCTGATACATCACCCAAATTTCCTGGCTCCATTTCTTCTTGCCATCTTTATCAGTTTTAACTGAAACTGGTTGCATTACAGCCACAGTATTTTTAGCTACGCCCAGTTCTATTCTTTGATAACTTCTGATTACTCTGATGGCTCTTTGAGCACTAAGACCATACTGCATCATCTTGCCGATACTGTGCCTAGTCCAATAATATTTATCAGTATTTTTAGGAGCTTTAAAATTTCCAAAAGTCATAAGAGTAGAACTCTACAAATTATTTTTCAAAACCATCAGTAACATCTTTTAATCAAAAACTATTTTTCCTTCTAACTCCTCTGCGTCCCCTTCTGGCGATAAACTGCCAGTGATAGAATCGCGAGAAACTTCTGAAGTAAATCCAGCTCTCGCAGCATCTTCTTTTAAAAAATCTTTTGCGCCAGCTACCGCCTTTTGCAAATCGTCACTGGATAACAATTTTCTATTACTTGCACTGCCCAAAGGTTCAAGTTGATCTTTCTTTATTTTTTCGCTTCTCATCTCTCTAATTATACTTATCAGAATTCTTTTTTCCTCCACACTGAAATCTTCATAAAATGGCCCTACAACATTTTTTAGAATAACCTCATCACTAATATTATTAATTCTTTTTTCTCTTATTTCATGATCTACATTACTTTCTAACGCTTCCACGATTGCATCGTTATCTTTAAATACGCCTACTAATACTTCTGGAAAAACAAACCTATCTCGAGGCAATCTATCCGGAATCGTAAAATTTATTTCCTCTTCGCTCATAGTTTAAATTTTTTAAATATTTAAATTTTTAATTTATTTTATACAAAAATTCGGCGGAGCAATATTATAAATCCATTCCGCGAAGTATCTTTACTCTCTCTTCAATAGGAGGATGGGTTTGAAATAATTTTGACATCTTTTTTCCCTTAAAAGGGTTAGCGATATACAAATGAGCGGTGGCTCGATTGGCAGCTTCAAGGGGTTCACTGTCAGCTGATATTTTTTCTAGAGCTCTAGCTAATCCTTCGGGATAACGGGTCAGAAGCGCCCCACTGGCATCAGCTAGAAATTCTCTTTTCCTAGAAATGGCTAGTTGCATCAACATCACCGCAATAGGCGCTAAAATTGAGAGAATAATCGCCAAAATCATCAAAAAAATTCTAAATTGCCCTCCACCATTATCATCGCTTTTCCCTCCCCAAAAAGCCCAGTGACGAAACCAATCAGCAAGTAGTGTTACAAATCCGACCAAAACAACAATGACTGTAGAGAGTAGGATGTCTCGGTTGCCGATATGAGAAAGTTCATGAGCAATTACCCCTTCTAGCTCAGCTTTTTCTAATTTTTGGATTATGCCCGTGGTGAAGCAAATTACTCCATGCTCTGGATCACGCCCAGTAGCAAAAGCATTAGGCGCGCTGTCTTCGATAATATAAATTTTTGGCAGTGGCAACCCAGCAGTGATACAAAGATTTTCCACTAAATGATAAAGCTCACGAGCATTATCATGATTCACTTCTTTGGCTCCGCTCATTCCCAAAACGATCTTATCACTCCACCAATAAGATCCGAAACTCATTAAAACAGAAAAAATAACCGCCCCATAAAGAATCCAACTATTACCCATTGCTCCAGCAAAAACGTAACCGACGCCAATTACGAAAACCAAAAAACCTGAAATATAAATCCAGGTTAATCTCTTGTTATTATCGGCTTGGGTATAGAGTGTCATATATATTGAAATTGATTATTGTCTAGTTAACGAGTTAACGGATTAACGAGTTTAAAAATACAAAAATTAATATGCTATTTTTAGTATCAACATTTAAATTTATTTAAATTTCCCCCAAGTTCGTATATTCGTATTTGATTCGTAATTCGTAGTATCCTAGAATTCCACCTTCACATTCTCTTTCTCTGCTTCATTTGTTATTTCAAAAAATTCTCTCTTGGTAAAATTAAGCATTCCTGCAAAGACATTATTGGGGAAAAGTTCAATTTTAATATTGAAATCGCGCACATTACCATTGTAAAATCTTCGTGAAGCTTGAATTTTATCCTCAGTATCACTTAGCTCTCTTTGCAATTCTAAGAAATTTTGATTGGCTTTTAATTCTGGATAATTTTCTGCCAAAGCAAAAATTGATTTTAATGTTCCTGAAAGCATATTTTCGGCCTCGGCTTGAGTCTTAGCATCTCCAGTTGCCTGTGCTTGCATAGCCTTATTTCTCGCCTCAGTCACTCTTTCGAAAGTTCCACTTTCATGAGCCGCATAACCCTTCACCGTACTAATCAAGTTAGGAATTAAATCATACCTTCTTTTTAATTGAACATCAATATCACTCCAAGCTTCATCCACTCTATTTTTTAATTTAATTAAACCATTGTAAATTGAGATTACCCAAATTACAAGAATTGCCAGCACTGCCAATATCACTATTAGTGGTATCATATTTTTATTGTTACTTATTTATCAAGTAATGATAAATACTTTTTAATTATTACCTTACTTTATAATTATATCACTTACTCAGCTATCGGCAAGTTGTTTATCATCAAACACGATTTTGGCGGAGTCAGACTCTGTGTTATACTTATGATAAATCATTAAAAAAATAAAAATCATGAACCTATCACAATACAATATTTTCATTATTCCTTTTGCAGTATTAGCCCTTACGCGCGTTCTAAAGTTTGTTATTTTTTATTTCCGCCACAATCGAGATTTGGCCTACACTAGGAAACACGCCATGAGTTATGGCCATATGCCCAGCGTTCATACTGCCCTGATGGTTTCTATGGTCACTTCTATTGGCCATTATGAGGGGATAGATTCCGGAGTTTTTGCGCTCGCTGTCATTATGGCTATCGTAGTAGTAGATGACGCCACACGCCTGCGGGTTTATATGGGAACTCACAGTGAATATATAAACTTTATCAAAAACAAACTGGATATGGATAATGAAAAGTATCCCGAGCTCAAAGAAAGAATGGGCCACCGCTTAAGTGAAGTGATTGCTGGAGCAATAGTGGGCCTTACTTTTACGATTCTGTTGATAAATATTCTTTAAATTCATCAAGCCCTCCTATTCTTAAAAACTAAAAAAATTAACTAATCCTGAATTCTTTATCCCTGATTTTTTTATGGTAAGTAATAGCAAATCGATGAGCTTCGTCAGTAATTCTTTTGAGCAATTTTGTGTCAGATAAGATATTTAATATTTTTTTATTTTTAATATTATCTGCACCCACTACTTCTATTTTTTTTCTTTCTGCACCTTTGGCTACTCCAATAAGCGGAATGGCTATGCTATTTTCCCCTAAAACTCTTATCCCCACATTTAAGTGTCCTCGCCCTCCATCGAGAATCATTAAATCTGGCAATTTCCAATTGTTTCTTAATCTTCGAAGCAAAACCTCTCTCATCATCGCGGTATCATTTGAACCCGCTACGGTTTTAATTTTAAATTTACGATATTGGGCTTTGTCCGGCTCCCCTCCCGTAAAAACAACCATTGACCCAACCGAAAACTCTCCGGAAATATTGGAAATATCATAAGCTTCAACGCGAAAATCTTTATTTGCCGATGATTTTACTTCCCCGCTTAAAAGTGCAATTTCTTGGATGTGCTTGAGAGCAAAAATTTTATTTTTTGCCTCTTGGGCTCTTTCAAACTTCTCTTCCTTCGAATATTTCTGCATTTCTTTTTCTAGAAGTTTTAAAAGATTTTTTTTCTTTCCACTTAAAATCATCTTTATTCCTTGAATGTTTTTTTTATAATCCGCCTTGCTGATTGCTCCTGCGTAAGGCCCGGGACAAAGTCCTAACTGAAATTCGAGACATCCCTTTTCACTTTTTTCGTTGCGGCTGTGGTAAGGGAAAATTTTGCGAATAATTTTTAGGGCAATTTGAATTTGGGTGTTAGAAGTGTAAGGACCAAAGGTACTGGCAGTTTGTAGTTTGTAGTTTGTAGTTTGTAGACTCTTGCTATCTCCTGATTTTATTCTATTTTGATGACTGCTGACTGATGACTGATGACTTTTCTGTAAATCACTTTCTCGCAAAATAAGAACCCGCGGAAAGTATTCTTTTGTGATGACAATATAAGAAAAAGTCTTGTCATCTTTACCTTCTACATTATATTTGGGTTGATGTTTCTTAATTAAATTAGCCTCCAATATCAAAGCCTCTAATACTGTCTCGGTTTCAATCGTTTTAATTTTTTCTACCTGCGAAATCATTCTTTCAATCGGACGTACCATGCCCATTTGCATATTCGCATCATTCGCATTCATTTGTAAATTTACACCACTCAAAAAACGAAAATACGAGCCCACTCGATTCTTTAAATTAGTAGCCTTGCCCACGTAAATAATTTCTCCGATTTTATTTTTGAAAATGTAGACACCTGGGGAGGCGGAAAGTTTTTTTAGTTGTGCTTTAATTTTAGCATTAAGCATATAATATAGAATAAAATTTATCCCCCACATTAAAACCCTCTCCCTCTTGTACTCAAGGGGGAGATGTCCAGCAGGACAGAGGGGGTTTGCTTTTTATATTTTATTTAAATATTACCAAGTTTCTAACCCCTCCCTGCCCTCCCCTTTTAAAAGGAGAGGTGGAAATACTAACATATACTTCTCAAAAATTATTTCGCAAGATCAAGTTCATCCGTAATTCCCACCTGCTCCACAAACTCATCCACGTGGCTTACAACAATCATAGCGCCTTTGTAATTTTTAAGCGCTTGAGCAATCACTGGAATATGGCGAAAGTTAATATGATTGGTCGGTTCATCTAGGATTAACAGTCCCGGTTCTTGAAGGACTAGCTGAGCAAACGCCACTAAGCCTTTCTGTCCTTCTGAAAGACTACCAACTTTAGAATGCAATATATTGTTACCGATTAAAAAACCACTGGCCACTGCTCGCATCTTTTCCTCTTCTTGTTTTTGCATGGCCCCTATCAAAGTATTATAAACATTTTCTTCAAAATCCAAAGTAGAAAAATCCTGTCGATAATAACCCACTCGAATACCATCTAAGATTTTAGCACCCTCGGTATTATTTCTGGCCAGTCTTTCCAGCAAAGTAGTTTTACCTATTCCATTGGGACCTTTTAATAATAAATGTTGATTTTTCTTTAAAATTATTTCCACCGGTTTTTCTGTGGGTTGATGGTTTTTCATCACACCAACTGAAGTGATGGTAATAATATTTCCCACTACATCCGGCTGGGCAGGAATTACAAATTTACGAATAGTTTTATCTTCTTTCCTTACGTCTACTTTATCTTCTTCCATCTGCTCGATTTCATCGCGCATTTTCTTGGCGATAATACGCATTTTTCCTCCTTTATTGGCAAAATAATTCATTTTTTCCTTATTGTCCTTAATTCTTTTTTCATATTGAGCATTTTTACGAATTTCTTTTTCTATCTGCGCTTTAATCTCCTCTACTACCACATAATAATCTCCCACATATTGGTCGATTTTGTGCTTAAAAATATCTAAGTAGATCACGCCGTCTGTAAACATGTTGAGAAAATCTGCATCATGGGAAATAATGATACAGGTTTTTTCATAAGCCATCAAAAAAGTCATCAAATGTCCGATACCATCATAGTCTAAATTATTAGTTGGCTCGTCCAGCATCAAAACATCTGGATTTTGAATCAAGGCTGAAGCCA
>DOKP01000064.1:27485-27808 GCA_003510795.1 Candidatus Moraniibacteriota bacterium
GCTGAAGCCATCAAAAGTCTAGCTTGCTGACCACCCGAAAAAGCGCTCAGTGGCTTATCAACTGGCAAAGTGAGGTTTACAATTTCCATCACCTCTTTTATTTTTTTATCTAATGCATAGTCCTCTCCCTTAAAATAGGTAGCAAAAAATTCTCGCAAAGTTAAAGTTAATTGTTCTCGAGGAATTACTTGTTGCGAGCAAGCGATGGTTTCACCTTCTTTAATAAAAATATTTCCCGCCGAAGGCTTATTTGTCCCCATTATCAGATTAAAGAGGCTGGTTTTACCGGCTCCGTTTTGACCCATCAAAGCCACTTTCATGCC
>DOKP01000064.1:27868-28102 GCA_003510795.1 Candidatus Moraniibacteriota bacterium
CCCATCAAAGCCACTTTCATGCCTTTGCGCAAGGCAAAAGACGCCTCATCCAGGATTACTTTTCCATTTTCGTATTCAAATGAAACATCACTAAATCTTATCGCTACATCGTTGGACATATACTTTTTTTCTAAAATTTTAATTAAAATACAATTGAGAATAAATTGTAACACAAAAAGTTATTTTATGCAAAAAAAGTGAAGAAATTCATCAGTCATCAAGTCAAAAGTCATC
>DOKP01000064.1:28156-43104 GCA_003510795.1 Candidatus Moraniibacteriota bacterium
CAGTCATCAAGTCAAAAGTCATCTAACCACACCTTTGACCGATGACAGTTGCCCTGATGACTAAATAATTTTTTCTTGAAATAATCAGCAGTAATGTTATAATCAAACTACTGTAAATTTTAAGAGAAAAAATATGCTAGACAAAATGAAACAACTTTATCAAATGAAAAAAATGCTCGATAGCATTACTTCGACTGAAGATTACAAGGGTATTAAGGTTACTATCAATGGCGCGATGAAAGTTCTGAGCGTTCAAATCAGCGACCAGGCTCGTACTTCCAATGACTTGGAAAAAAATATCCTCAAATCCATCAATAATGCCATGGGCAGTGTCCAAAAAAAAATGCAAAAAGAAATGAAATCCGGAGACCTAAAAATGCCCTTCTAAGCTTAAAAATATTTTTTATTGATTATGTTTTTCTATATGTCTAAAATAGGTTACCAAGTAATCTGTTTTTTGACATATTTTTTGCACTTTATATATCGTGCCATTCATACAATTCAAAATGCAAACTTTCGGCTGTTAACTATGCGCCCTAGACCTATGCAAAAGCTTTTAAATCTATTAAATAGCTAAAATAATGGTTGAACACAACAATAAAAAATCAAAACTTAAATATATTTTTTTGCTCCTAATAATTTTGGGTGGTTTTTATATCGGCAAAATTTTATTTTTTAAAGACAATAGAATATTGGGAATCATTGCGGGAGAAAAAAATATCATACTAGATGACAACGGTTTTAAACACAATTTTAAAACAAACTCAAAAACAGTCGCTGATTTTTTAGACACTCAAAAAATAGTTTTAAACGAAAAAGATTTAATTTTTCCCGATATGTCTACTGTTATTTATCCAGGAAGTATACTAGAAGTTCAAAGAGCTAAAAAATTGATTATTTCCGTTGATAAAGAAAAAAAAGAAATTTATGGATTTAAAAACACCATAGGAGAAATAATTCTTGAAAATAATTTAGATATTAAAGAAGAAGATATTGTAAAGCCCGAGAGAAAAACAATTGCTTACAATAATGAAGAAATAAAAATAACAAGAATGAAGATTAAAGAAGAGGTTGTCAAAAAAGATATTGATTTTAAAACTATCGAAAAAGAAGATGATAAATTAAGCTGGCGTACAAAAAAAACAGAAGTAGCTGGAGAGAAAGGGATTAAAGAAATTCGTTATGAGGTCGCCTATCATGACGGCAAGGAGATTAACCGCAAAATCAAAGAAACTGTCGTAACCAAAGAACCGGTTGATAAGGTGGTAACTCAAGGAACCTATGTAAAATTAGGGAAATCCCACACTGGGCTAGCCAGTTGGTACGCTCACACTGGTACAATGGCCGCTGCCAATCCTTGGCTACCGATGGGAAGCTACGTAAAAGTTACCAACAAAGACAACGGAAAATCCGTGATTGTAAAAATCAATGATCGCGGTCCCTTTGGGCCCAATCGAATAATTGACTTGGATAAAGTAGCTTTCGAAAAAATCGCCTCTTTGGGACAAGGTGTGGTCAATGTGAAAATGGAAGAAATCTCAAATTAAATTTAAAAAAATCCAAAAATTTTATCATCTTGCGACAAATATACTTCTTTGAGGACCCAGCCCCATAAACTAAATTTATTTCCCTTATTTTCGATAAATTTAACCGTACTTTCTCGCTTTCCTTTCAAGATTGAGATTTGATTATCCGCATCTTTTAACATATTTTCATCCACGATAAGCCCCCTTTTCTCTTCTATCTCCTCAATCTTTTGATCATAGAAATACAAATTATCTTTCAACTCTTTTATTTTTTTATAATCTTCGCCCATAAAAAATATAAGCGCACTACTTCTGCCTTCAATTATTTTTTTATTTTCATCTTGACTTTGGTGAAATTTTTCCACCTCTTCAAAAATAGTATTGATATTATTTTTTTCTTCTTGATCTTTTTGGGCAGTCCTGTTTTCTTCTTCCTGTTGAACTTTAATTTCTTCTAATTCCACTTTTTCTTCTACGGAGATAGTTTTAGTTTTTTCTTTTGCTTCTAGGGCTAATTTTTCAGCTTCCCGATCTTCTTTAGTCTTAGTCGCATCAGCTATCTTATCTTCATCAAATTTACAAGCTGAAGAAAAATCTTTCTTTTTATTATCAATTATCTTATTAGATGTCAGATCCATTGAATCAGCCCAATATCCTTTCGGCCTGCCATCAGCCCCACTGGGAGCCTTGCAATCCAAGCCAAAATTGCTATTTCCAGTAATAACGTTACTTTTGATATTTACATCCCCTTTTTTATCTGTATCGCTATAAAATTGAGCCGCAATACCACTAGCTTTATTTTTCTTTATACTATTATTAACAATGCTAAGTTCTGCTTTTCCTAAAATAACCTCAATTCCGCTTTCGCCATTATCATAAATTTCATTATTGTTAATTGAACCATTCACATTGGCCCGGATATCCAAGCCTTCTTCTTTATTGCTATAAACTTTGCAATTAATTATTTTAATATCTTTGCCGTACTGGATATACATCCCTTTTCTGTTTCCAGAGATCGCCACATCATCAGCGGTTAACTTTCCACCTCCCGTAGTTGTTATTCCGATATTAGAATTTTTAATTCTTGCATTCTCAATGTCTGCGTCTGCTCCATTTGAGACCGCTATGCCTCCAGTTAAAACAGTTAATTTACTAATTTCGGATCCGTCGTCCATTGTAACCTTCCCCTTGACAATAGTGCTATCCTTACTATTTCCTCTTAATTTAACGCCTTTTTTTAAAGTTACGTCTTCTTCATAAGTGCCCTTGGCAAGTTTAATTTCACCGCAATCGTCATTAACGGCTTTGGATATTTTTTTATAAGGATCTCCACTACTTCCGTCTCCGTCATCTTCGACACTTTTATCCACATAGCAAATGCTAGCTGCCCGCACAAAAACAGGAGATAAGAAAATCCCCCCAACAATTAATCCGATTGCTAGATAAGTATAAGATTTTTTCATTATTATAATAATAACACTTTCTAAAATAATTTCAAATTCTAAATTTTAAATTTTAAATCAATTTCCAAATAATTAAATGACAAAATATCTTCTATATCATTAAAACATTTAGGAAATTAAAAATTTAGATTTTATTTTAAATTTGAAATTTTTAATTTATCATTTAAGCCCCAAGGCTTTTCGTAGGTATTTCCCTGTATAACTCTCTTTATGCCATTTGGCCACTTCTTCAGGCGTACCGGTTACGATAACTTTTCCTCCGCCATCTCCACCCTCCGGACCCAGATCAATAATCCAATCCGCTGATTTTATCATGTCCATATTATGTTCAATCACAATCACCGTATTGCCAGCATCCACCAGTCTATTCAAAATGTCTAATAACTTTTTAATATCTTCAAAATGAAGTCCGGTTGTGGGTTCATCTAAAATATAAATGTTGTGCCCGCTGGAGCGACGCGAAAGTTCGGTGGCTAATTTTACTCGCTGAGCCTCACCGCCGCTCAGCGTGGTAGCACTTTGCCCCAATTCAATGTAGCCCAATCCCACTTCATCCAAGACTCGAAGCTTATCAGAAATAAGAGTAAAATTTCCAAAAAATTCCAATGCTTCACTCACTGTCATAGCCAACACCTCAGAAATATTTTTACCCTTATATTTCACTTCTAAGGTTTCGCGATTATAACGCTTGCCTTTGCAAACATCACAGGGTAAATAAACATCTGGCATAAACTGCATCTCAATTTTAAGAAATCCTTCGCCTTTACAATTATCGCAGCGCCCCCCGCTAACATTAAAAGAAAATCTCCCCGGATTATATCCGCGCGCTTTAGCGTCTTTAGTGGTAGCAAATAAATCACGAATAAAAGTAAACAGTCCCGTATAAGTCGCTGGGTTAGAGCGTGGAGTGCGTCCGATAGGCGCTTGATCCACCATAATAATTTTATCAATATTGTGCACACCAATTAATTCTTGATGGGCGCCTGGAATTTCAAGAGTTTTATGCAGTTTATTAGA
Organism: Candidatus Moraniibacteriota bacterium; assembly: GCA_003510795.1. Lineage (GTDB taxonomy): Bacteria > Patescibacteriota > Minisyncoccia > Moranbacterales > UBA9337 > UBA9337. The sequence continues at coordinate 32,163 of DOKP01000064.1, forward strand.
CAAAGCTTTATAAAAAGTATCTTTAACCAAGGTGGACTTGCCACTTCCAGACACACCCGTCACGCAAGTAAAGGTATTCAGGGGAAAATCCACATTAATATTTTTTAAGTTATTTTCGCGCGCGCCTTTTAAAGTAATGACTTTTTTATTAAAAGCTTTTCTCCGCAAATGAGGGATTTCAATTTTCATCGTTCCATTTAAATATTGAGCGGTAATTGAACGCTTATTTTTCATCACCTCTTCGGGAGTGCCAGCGGCGACAATTTCCCCGCCATGTTTGCCAGCTCCTGGTCCAATATCCACTAGATAATCTGCACCTCGCATCGTTTCTTCGTCATGTTCAATGGCAATCACGGTGTTACCTAATCTTTTTAGATTTTTTAAAGTTTCCAAAAGCTTAGCATTATCCCGAGCATGAAGTCCAATTGACGGCTCGTCTAAAATATAAAGCACCCCCACCAATTGTGAACCAATTTGCGAAGCCAGTCTTATGCGTTGAGACTCACCACCACTCAGAGTCTTAGCTCCTCGAGACAGGGTAATGTAATTTAAGCCAACATCATTTAGGAAAGTTAAACGATTAATAATTTCTTGAATAATTCGACTAGCGATAAGTTCTTCAGTCGAAGTTAGTTTTAAATTTTTGAAAAAGTTTAATGCATCAAAAATATTCTCTCGAGAAATTTCATCAATATTCTTCTTTCCTACCTTAACCAATAAAACTTCTTTTTTATAACGACTTCCTTTGCAAGTCGAGCATGGATTTTGACTCATGTATTTTTCAATATCATTTCTTACTGCTTCCGAAGTAGTTTTACGATATCGATCTTCCATCCAGCCCACTATCCCTTTCCAGGTCATGAAATACTCTCGCACTCCTGTGCGAAAATGATATTTCACACTGATTAAATCCTGGTCTTCACTACCATAAAGCAAAATATCCAAATCACTTTTACTCAAATCTTTAAGCCTCTTATTTTCAGCGATGTGATAATAATTCGTTACTGCGCGCATAATTGTTCCCAAGTAATTATTGGATTTATAACTCCAAGGCAAAATTCCTCCCTCTCCAATAGTTTTATTATCGTCCGGAATAATTAATTTTTCATCCAGTTCTTTTTTAGTTCCCAATCCTTCACAAGCTTCGCAAGCCCCAAAAGGAGAGTTAAAAGAAAACAGTCGTGGCTCTAGCTCAGGAAATTCTATCTCGTGCTCAGGACAAGCCAGATTTTGATTAAAAGAATTTTCTTTCTTGCCGTTTTTGATGGTTACAATTCCAGCTGCAATCTTTAGAGAGCGCTCAATGTCTTCAAAAATTCGACTTAAATTTTCATCGTTTATTTTTAATTTATCAATTATAATATCAATGGTATGTTTTTTATAACGAGCTAACTTAATTTCTTTCCAATCAATTAATTTTACAACTTTTCCATTTACTCGGGCATTAGTGTATCCGCTTTTAAACATATTTTCCAAAAGAGTACTATATTCTCCTTTTCTACTCTTTACTACTGGAGCAATAATTTCTATCTCCTTGCCTGCGCCAATTTCAATCGCCCGGTCCACAATTTCATCAATCGACATTTTGCTGATCTCTCGACCACACTCTGGACAATGAGGAATCCCAATTTTAGCATACAGCAAGCGCAGATAATCATGAATTTCCGTAATTGTTCCCACGGTCGAACGAGGATTACGCGAGACTGATTTTTGGTCAATTGATATCGCCGGGCTAAGGCCTTCAATATAATCCACATCCGGCTTATCCATTTGACCCAAAAATTGGCGGGCATAACTGGAAAGACTTTCCAAATATCTTCTTTGTCCTTCGGCAAAAATAGTATCAAAAGCCAAAGTACTCTTGCCTGAGCCCGAGAGTCCCGTGAATACGGTTAATTTATTTCGAGGAATTTCCAGATCCACATTTTTCAAATTGTGTTCTCTGGCTCCCTTTACAAAAATTCTATCTTTCATCATATATATAAATTTAACTAGCATCCCCTCCTCCTCTCTGAGGGGGAGGTGCCCTAATGGGCGGAGGGGGTGGTTTCATAAACAAAAACCCGTCTACCTATATTATACCACTTCCACACAAATGTCACGCCTTTTTTATGAATCATGAATTAAGTATTATGTACAAAAAAATCCAATATTCAATTTTTAATACCCGACCGTCTGTCATCTCGACTCGCCTCGTTGAAGCTACTGCGAAGCGGGCCAAATAAATTTCTGTACCCAGAAATTTATGTATGGAGAGATCTTGAGTTTAGAATTTTTAGCTTAATTTTCAAAATAAAAAACCCTGATGACGAGTATAAAACTCTTTCCATCAGGGCAAGTATTAGATAAAATTTCTATTCTAAAAATTATTCCCAGAATTTTTTATCAAGTGTGATTACCACCTCCTCCTTAGGCCCTTCTCTTTTTTTTAAATAAGAAGTTTCAAAAACATTCCATTCTAAAACAGACAATTTTTTATCAAAAAATCAATATCTGGATTTTTATTCCATAATTTTAATAATTTATTATAAAGCGCTTGATGTTCAAAATATGGCTTTGCTTCCAATATATAATTTTTTCGCCACTCTTTTTGATTTTGAATAATTACGTTAATTACTTCCGAAAAATCCCAAACTTTTTTACTGGACATTTTTTCAGATGAAAATTTATATTTTAAAAAAATATAATCATAAAATATGATATGCAGAATTTCATGAGACAACACAAAAACCGCCTCGTTAACCCCATTTTTATAGGGAAATGTAATCAAACTCTTATCAAAAGATCTGCCATATATAGGCCAAATTGAAGGATATGCGTTGATATTCCCCTGAGGATAAGCATCGCTTTTAAATAGTCTTATTATTTCTTTATCAAAAAAATCTTGTTTTAAGTTCCAACTATCTTCTACTTTTTTAATATTTTTTTCAATATTGTCCGAATCCCTCTCGTAAACTCTATTAACAAAGTAAAACACCTGTTCTCTATCTATATAAAAATTGTCTTTATCAATAAATTTAGATAAAGTTTCCTTATTATTTTTAGACTGTTTGATATATTCAAAAAATAAATTTATGTCTATATTTTTAGATATTTTAAATTGTAAATATTTTTTTTCCAAGTTTGTATATGAGTTAAATAATTAAATTAAGAGAGGGTGAATGCAAGATTGCAATTCACCCCCAGAAAAAGGAAAATTCGGGATTTTATCCAGTGACATGGCATGCGCAGCCACAGTTGCAATAACATGCTGCCATTATGCCAGAGCTCTTTTTCTTTTTCGCGCTCTTCATCAAGGAAACATAGCCAATCTTTTTCTGCTTCTTACCCCTCATACAAATCACCTCCTTTTCGGGCTTTAAGATTAATATTGGAACTACTAAGTTAATAGTACTACAGGGCTCTTTTGAATGTCAATTTTTTTTAGCGCAATATCACTTTTCTTTTGACACATTCAATATCCCGTCTTTTACAAACATACTGCATAATTCTATAGCGTCCGCATAAACAAGTTCTGCCTTTTTGGCAAAATCTGCTATTGAAAACGCTCCAGGAAATGATGATAGTAATTCATACGTATCGTAGGTTATAAGAGCTGGCTCACCTGGATTGTTTATACGACCAATCAGAATTCCATCTTCCTCCTCCCTTAAAACAACTTTTTTATTAAGAGCCACTAAATCATTTGACTCCATAATAATTTCTTGATCTTTGTTTAATGATATATCATTAACATTGCTCGGTATAGCATACGGATCTAATGCATCCTTTCTTCCAAAACAATATTTTGCATCAATCCTACAGCCCCCCGTACAATCCTGCACATATTCGCATTTCTTACAGATAGACGGTAATATTGTTTTTTTTCTTAATGGTCTCATTTTTTTCCAAATATCCACAAGACTCTCTTTGACAATATTTCCGAATATTATATCGGAATGCGAACATGCTCTGACTCCACCGTCGGCACCAATGGTACAAGTAGTAATGCCAGCGCTACAACTGCGTCTAGTGGCAAAATGGTATCTACCATTTTTATAAGCACATAATGGATAGCATTCAAGAATACCCACCTCCATTTTCTTTTCTTTTTCCAAATACAACAAATCATCAAGAGTTCTGATGAGAGAATCTCCTGAAATCATATATTTCTGAAAGTCAACTGAGTTAACGGGTGGCGATGCTTTTGTTGCAAAAAATTGTGAAACCCCGTAATTCTCTAGAAAATTGGCAGTCTCAACAATGTCCATTTCGTTCATTTTTGTAATTACCATGCTGACAGCCACCTTCAACCCACAATCTCGAACAATAGAAATTCCTTTTAATGTATCTCTATATGCTCCTTTCCGACCAGCAATCTGATCATGCTTTTCTTCTTCGAAAGAAAAAAACGATGTCATTACTCCTCGCAAACCAATATCATAAAGCTTTTTCGCGTCTCCTTTCTTTATAAGCGTTAAATTTGAATTTAAAGCGCAAGCGATATTATTTGAAATCAATTCAGAAATAGATTCAAATAATATTTCTCTGTTAAGGAAGGGTTCCCCGCCAGTAATAGTAACTTGAAAAATTTTTAACCTTATAAGATCATCAATTACTTTTCTCAAAACTTTTTTATTCATTTTTATGCCACGATGAGAATCTTCATGTCTCCAATGATTATAACAATGAATACAATTATTATTGCAACGATCATCAACTTCAACTTGACAAGTAATTGGTCCCGATAAAGTTTGATATAACATGTCCGTTCTCCTGTTTGAATGTTAACGAGCTAGCCCCTACACGTATCTATCAAAAAACTAGCACAAAAGCTGTTATAAATCAAGTTATTGCCACGAAATAATTGAGACTTCTTCATTTATAAATTTATGAATACCTCAGTTATTCAACGGGGCAGACCAAATTTACAAAATTTAATTCATAAAATAAAAATGCCCCAGTGGTGAGCATAAAACTCTTTCCACTAGGGCAATAACAACTCATCAATTTCCCTCCTTAAAATCTTTTAAAAAGTTTTCAGGAAGGACAATGACTTTTTCCTCTTCAGCTTCTCCTTCCTTTTTTAACGCCGGGCAATTTCTATGTCCGAGATCTCCGTAATATGTTCCTCCGCACAAAGAACATACCCGTCTTCTTTTTTCAGTATCTCTCCAGCACATAGCATCCTCCTGCATTACTTTATTCATCAAGAAACATAGCTTCAATTTGATCAGAAGTAAATTGTCCACTGTCCAATAGTGCCTCTTTCATAGAAACACCGTAAAAGTCCGCAAAACGCGAAATAGCTTCCATTAGTCGAGTAAAGACATATTCTTCATCTTGCTCATGAACATTGACTTTAGAAGAAAGAGCACTTATGACCGCATTCAGGGCCTTATAGCAGCCAGAGGCCAAATGGTTATCTGTGTCGCTATCCCACACTTTTTTAAGAAGAACATTGGCGTTTTGGATCAATTTAAAAGCCTCTTTTAGATCACTAGCAGTTTGCCTATCTTCTTCGTTGTTTTTTGTCATTGCTGCCGCTATGATGCTAGTGTGATCAACATCAAAAAATACAGTCTTGTGAAATTCTTGCGCTGCGAAATCATCCCCCATTATTTCCAGAGTTGAACTGTCTGAGATAATTCCTCTGATCGCACAAGCACCGGCACGTGCCAAAATTCCCTCTGCCAAATCGCCTACAATTTTATAATCTTCAAGAAACTTTTTAACATTCTCCAGTGAATAATCCATCGATTCCTCCCTATTGGTTGTTAGACAACACTTAAATCCAATGGCTTATCTGCGTGAAAAATATACAGTATCAGTACCACCAAGACATCGGCAGACGGCAACGTCACAGCTTCGCTATAAAGAAGTTCAATTAATTCGTCTGTGAGCTCCCATATATCACCGCTGAAACTATCCATCTTTTCTTCTATAGCATTCTTTATCTTTCCATCTTTCAAAAATTCAATCTCTCTCATTGTCCGAATTTGATCTATTGTTTCCGCTTTCCTGCTCCAATATTTATCCCCCTCGTTTAATTTGTCCAGCAAGGTATCCTTGACATCATCTACGTAATTGTCTTTATCCATGATACTTCTCCTTATAGATTGGAAGATGATAAACTTCGCCAAAAAACTTTGTAAAAATAACTACCCCCATCTAAGCACACTCCAAAACAAAAAGCAACAAAAATATACGGTTAAATTCATACGTATGCGGAATTTAACCGATTTATAATTTTAAACTTTCAATTAAAAAAATCTTGCTAAACAAAAAAATAACATTTATACTACCAAAAAGATTAATCTACGAAAAATATCTACATGAAATTAATAAATGAATTAAATGAAATAAGCAACGGGTTTAAAAAAACAATTTCTTTTTTGGAGAAAAAGGAAAAAACAAACCTTGCTATATCTGCGATTTTAATGATTTTTGCAGGTTTTCTGATAAATCTTCCTGCAGTGATTCTCGGTAAATTTGTAGACAAAATTATTAATTTGAAAGATCCTGCTTTTTCAATTGCCATACCTTTTTTAATAATAATTATAATCATTATATTATTAAAGGAAACTCTAACAATTATAAGAAAATATCTTGTCGAAAATATCGCTACCCAAACAGAAAAGAAATTAACTGTAAGAACAATCCAACATCTGTTGAAAACGGATATTTTAGAATTTATTAATAAATATCAGATTGGCTCTTTGCATGGCAAAATATTTCGCTCCATCCAAGGATTAATTAAACTTATCAAATTGGGATTCTTGGATTTCTTCCCTACATTTTTTACAGCTTTAGCGGCTATCGCCATTGCCTTTTATCAAAAGCCTCTCTTAGCCTCGTTTATGATTTTAATAATTCCTTCTGGATTATTTATTATAATAAAACAAGTTTCCTCCCAAAAAGGAATTAGAATTTCCCTGCTAAGAGGCAAAGAAAAAATAGATGGTAAAGTCGTTGAAATGATGGGTGGGTTGGAAACAATCAGAGTTGCGGACACAACTGATTTTGAAATTAAAAAAGTCGAAGATATCGCAGAAAATTTAAGAAAAATTGAAATAAAACATCACATCTATATGATGTTTTATGACGCAGCCAAATATTTGAATGAAGCCTTTTTCTACATATTGGTTATTAGCATATCAATCTACTTTGCCACCAAGGGAATAATAACCAATGGAGATATCCTAACTTATTCGATACTTTTTACCAGCATCCTTAATCCTCTAAGGACAATTCATAGAATTTTAGATGAGGCCCATGAAAGCTCTATAAAAGTATCCGACTTAAATGAACTTTTGTCTCAACCTTTGGACAAATCTTTTAAAGTTTCTGCAAAATACGAAGAATCCGATTCTCAATTTGCGCTAAACATCAAAAATTTATCCTACTCATATCCAGAAAAATCAAAAACAACACTAAAGAATATTAACTTAGATATTATTAAGGGCGAAAAAATTGGAATTGCAGGAGCATCTGGTTGTGGCAAATCAACTTTTGTAAAAATTATCTTGAAACTGATTCACAATTATTCTGGCACAGTTAATATTGAGGGGAAAGATATTAATTCTCTTTCTAGAAGCGCAATCGCAAAAAAAATCTCATATATCCCGCAAAAAACTTATATATTTTCCGGCACCATTCGTGAAAATGTCATATACGGATTAACTGAACAGAAAAATGACCAAGAGATTAACAAGGCTTTGGAAAAAGCTAGTATATATAATGAAGTAAAAAATGTCTTAGGTGGACTAGATGGAAAAGTTTCCGAAAATGGAAATAATTTAAGTGGCGGACAAAAGCAAAGACTAGCACTTGCCCGACTCATCCTGCAATCGCCCGAAATTATTATTTTTGATGAAGCCACTTCGGCATTAGACAACACTAACGAAATTATTATTCAAAAAAATATAGAAGAACTTTTCGCTGACAAAACTATAATAATGATTGCTCATCAACTCACCACTCTCAAAAATACTGACAGAATTTTGGTTTTTGATAATGGACAAATCATCCAAGAAGGAAAATTTGAAGAATTATCAGAAAAAGAAGGTTTATTTAGAAATTTCCTAAAACAAACTGCAAATAACAAAAAATAAAAAACAGCTCAAATATATAGAGGTCGCCAGCATATAGCTAACGACCTCTAATAAATCAATCGCCCAAAAGATCTGACAATTCTTTTAGCTCGGTTATTTCCCCCAAGCTATCAAGAAAAAATTGTCTGCCCTCAAAATGAACGATATGCCTGCTTTGCCCTCTTTCTTTTTGATAAAAACATGGGTCTATCTTCATACCAATTTTTATAGCAGCCTCCTCTGCATTATTGGCAACCACGATGCCCAAAGGCTCATCAACATAGGGACTTTCATTGGCATTCAGGCGTTTTTTAACGTTTCTAGAAAGTAAAAAAAACATGTTTTTCTCCTTCTGTGAAATTATTGAGCAATAAAGCTCCAAAAATATAAATGCTATAATTATTTTATTATAACCATAAATTATACACCTAAAATGCCATTTTGTCAATAGCACGAAAACGATTGGGAAAATGAGATTTCTCCATGCAAATATTTTTGATTGCAAAGATATTCTTAGTCGAAATGACATAATTGGAAAATTTGTACAAGTATATTGAGATTGCCACGCAATTTAAGAGTACTTAAATTACTCGCAATGACGGTGTTTTGTCTGGTTATTTGGAAATTAAAAATCCCTCAATCTATTGAATATTATATTATTAAATATTGAATGAATATTGCTTATTGAGTATTGAATGTTTAAAAAACCAACCCCCTCCCTAGCCCCTCTTTAAATGAAAAAAGAACGTGGCGTGCCACGTTCCTACAAACATAGCACCCTAAAACCTAATTCCCTAAAAACTAAAACCTACTTAGCTATTTTTCTTAACTCGTATATCTCATCCCGAATAATACCTGCTCGCTCAAATTCTAAATTTTTGGCGGCTTCTTTCATCTCTTTTTCTTTTTGCTTGATGTAACCATTAATATCTTCAAGAGTTTCTAATCTGACAAATTCACTCGACAACACCGGATTAATTTCATGATCCACGATAGATTGGATCTTCTTTTTAATCGTTTTAGGAGTAATATGATGTTTTTTATTGTAAGCTGCTTGAATGGTGCGTCTTCGTTCGGTTTCACGAATAGCTCTTTCCATCGAACCAGTGATATTATCGGCATAAAGAATGACCCGTCCATTTACATTTCGCGCAGCTCGACCGATAGTTTGGATGAGTGAAGTTTCGCTGCGTAAAAATCCTTCTTTGTCTGCGTCAAAAATTGCCACCAAGGAAACTTCAGGAAGATCTAATCCTTCCCGTAAAAGATTTACTCCTACCAAAACATCAAATTTTCCTCGACGCAAATCTTCTAAAGTTTTAATTCTATCGAGAGTATCTACTCCCGAGTGCAGATAATTAGATTTAATTTTATTTTCTTTAAGAAATTCAGCTAAGTTTTCTGATTGTTTTTTAGTCAGCGTGGTGATAAGGATTCTTTCCCCGCGCGCTGAAACAGTTTTAATTTCTTCTAAGACATCTTTAACTTGAGTTTTGGCGCTTCTGAGGATTAATTCAGGATCAATCAGTCCGGTTGGACGGATAATTTGCTCCACGACTGTCGGCGAGTTAGCTTTTTCAAACTTAGACGGCGTAGCACTGACCAAGATAGCTTGCTTAATTCTACTTTCAAACTCATCAAATTTAAGCGGTCGATTATCCATGGCACTGGGCAACCTGAAACCATTTTCGACCAGATTAGCTTTTCTTGATCTATCTCCGAAATACATTCCGCCAATTTGTGGCACTGTCACATGGGATTCATCAATTACCATTAGAAAATCATCCCCGAAATAATCTATCAAAGTGTACGGCGATTCACCGGCTTTCCGTTCGCTCAGATAACGAGAATAGTTTTCAATTCCGCTACAATACCCCACTTCGCGCATCATTTCAATATCATATTTAGTTCTTTTTTCAATTCTCTGAGCTTCCAAAATATTTCCTTTCTTCTCGAAATAAGCCACTCTTTTTTTCATCTCAGTCTCAATTTCTTTTAAAACTTCTCCCATTATTTCTTCGGGCATCACAAAATGCTTAGCCGGAAAAATCATTACTTTTTCCTGACTGCTCAGCTCATCATGTGTCAGCATATCTCTTTCAGAAATTGATTCTATTTTATCATTTACTAATTCAAATCTTGTTATCACTTCCCTGCCGGGAGAAACTATCTCAATTGTCTCTCCGATAGCGCGAAACTTTCCCCGCTCGAGAATATCACTGCGCATATAATACATCCCGATTAGCTCCTTTACAATTTCTCCTCTGGTTTTTTTGTCGCCTTCTTTTAAAGTCAAAGTAATTTCCTCATAACGAGCCGGGGAGCCTAAACCATAAATACAGGAAACACTGGCTACAATAATCACATCTTTTCGAGATAACACCGAAGCGGTCGCACTGTGCCTGAGCTTATCGATTTCATCATTAATCTGAGTCTCTTTTTCGATATAAGTATCCGTCGAGCTAATGTAAGCTTCGGGCTGATAATAATCGTAATAAGAAACGAAATATTCCACCGCATTATTGGGGAAAAATGCGCGAAACTCTTGAGCTAATTGAGCGGCCAAAGTTTTATTAGGCGCAATGACCAAAGTCGGTTTTTGGATGTTTTCAATCAAATTAGCAATAGTAAAAGTTTTACCGCTTCCTGTCACACCCAAAAGAGTTTGGAATTTCTTCCCCTCTTTAATGCCCTTGGTCAGTCCCAAGATAGCTTGAGGTTGATCACCGGCTGGTTTAAATTTTGAGCTTATTTTGAATTGCATGAGAGCATTTTTTTAAGATGATTAGAAATAATATCACACTTAGAGCCATAACTCAATATCCTTTTAATATTTTATTGCTTCATATTAACATTTTAACATATTAACA
>DOKP01000085.1:0-1228 GCA_003510795.1 Candidatus Moraniibacteriota bacterium
AAATTTTCTTCTTGGATTTATCGAATCGCCCACAACAAGACCATTAGTGCTTGGCGAAAGAAAAAATCTAGGCCACAATCAATTTTAAAAAATGAAGATACGGAGTTGTTTGATTTCATTGCTAGCGGCGAGGACATTTTGGGTGATTTGGAAAAAAAACATAGCGCCCAAGAATTACACTTAATACTGGAAACATTGGATGAAAAATATAAAGAAGTTTTGATTTTAAAATTTATTGAGGATAAAGACTATAAAGAAATCTCGGATATATTAAAGAAACCGATGGGTACGGTGGCGACGTTGATAAATAGAGCTAAGAAAAAACTTCGAGATGAAATTTTAAAAAGGGGCATTAAGTAAATAGGATAATTTAAATATTATGAATGATAGAGCTGACAAAATTTTAAAAAACATAGAGGCGAAAAAAATAAAACCTGCTCCCAAGTGGAAATTTTTGTTAAAAGATTATTTGGTATGGAGCTTGTTTGGGCTAAGCACTTTCGTGGGCGCCCTGGCAACAGGTGTAATAATTTTTATTTGCAATGATAATGATTGGGATATTTATAATTACTTAGGAAAAAGTTTTTGGTCCTATGGATTAATTTTAATACCTTATTTTTGGATAATTATTTTGGCTTTGTTGGGTTCATTGGCCTACTTTAATTATCAACATACCAGGCGAGGATATTTACTGAATCCTTACCTAGTTATAGCAGGGAGTATCCTCGCCAGTATATTTCTAGGATGGCTTTTATTTAGTAGCGGGATAAGCGAGCGAATGGATAAGTTTTTTGCTGGAAATATTCCTTATTACCAGGGAATGGAAGCAAATAAACAAATTTTTTGGTCCAATCCAGAAAAAGGCTTGCTCTCGGGAGAAATTGATAAAATTAAAAATAGAGATAATTTTACCCTGAGAGATTTCAGAGGCAAGCAATGGGAAATCATAGGAAATAATATTATTTGGAAAGAAGGAGCTGATATGAGAATGAATGAGCGGGTAAAAATTATTGGAAAAATCGGCAAAGAGAAAAATGTTTTTCGTGCGAAGGAAGTGCGGCCCTGGGGTTGTGGTTGCCGTTTCTGCGGGGGCAAGCAAAAATATCAACATGAGTCTTGTGACATAGATACAAATAACGGAAACTTTAGGGGAGAAAATGCAACGTGTAATACCAAATAAACTAAATCTATCCTACAGTGTTTGTCATCTTGAGCGGAATTGATCCGC
>DOKP01000085.1:1349-2618 GCA_003510795.1 Candidatus Moraniibacteriota bacterium
TCGATTTCGTTCATCCTCCTTGGGGTCGGATTCACTTCACTCGGAATGACATACTAGCAGTGTTTAAGTTGATTCGGTATAAGTCTGGATATTAAAAAGCAACTTTAAATTTCAAAACACAAAAACACACCAATATACTAGTATATTGGTGTATTTTGTTTTGTGTTGATAATGAAAGAAACTTTAATAGAGAGCGTAATATTATATTGAAATTGGCCATTTCAATTTAATTAGTAAAATAATTCGAAAAATTATGGGGAAAAATAAAAAAGTAGTACTGGCTGGGTTAATCCTAGCTTTTGCTATCGCTACGGGATCATATTCCTTAGCTAGCGCTTATCGAGGAGATTACACTCAAAAAGGACCAAATTATTCTCCGGAAAGGCATGCTTTAATGCAAAAAGCCTTTGAGACCAATGATTACAATCTCTGGAAATCACAAATGGATGGACGAGGCGCAACCAGAGTGATAAATGAAAGCAATTTCTCTAAATTTGCTCAGGCTCATCGTTTGATGCTAGCTGGGAATTATGCAGAAGTTAACAAGATTAGGACAGAATTAGGATTAGGCAATGGCAACGGTGCTGGCAGTGGCGGGAGAGGAGCACATTGTTTATATAATAATTAACTATCCTATAATAAAAGGAAAATTATAGGATAAGAATTATAAGCGTGGAGCTTGAAATTTCGTCACTCGCTTCCCAAGAGAAAGTAATCTTTCTCTTAGTAGCTCACTAGAAATTATAAAAAGAGCCTTGTTTGTCGGTGTTAAAGCTGATGAATCGAGGCCTTTTTATTTGATAAGTTTTTCTTAATTAAGTATAGGCAAAGATGTTTTTATCTTGTATAATACATAAAGAAGAACAAGCTTAATAAAATTGTTTTTTTTGGGTTTTAATAAATCTTGAAAGTCAAAATATAAATTTGGTTCTCGGATAAAAAATAATATTTAACAAATTAAAGAATGTTTAAGATAACTAATTTTCAAAATAAATTTTTCAGTCTTTTTCTAGGAATGACGTTGCTTGGTATAATTTTAGTCGGCGCTGGTGGGTCGCTCAATGACGCCCAAGCCCAAGAAAATAATGCCGATAAATATATTTTTGTTTTTGTCAGAGAAGGTTGCAGCGCTTGCGCGAGAGAAGAAGCTTTCTTGAAAAACATAAAAGACAAAAATATAAAAATTACTCTTTTGGATATTGATAAAAAGGATAATTATGATAATTTTTCAAAGATAATTGAAAAAAATAAATTATCCAAAGTTACTCC
>DOKP01000100.1:0-229 GCA_003510795.1 Candidatus Moraniibacteriota bacterium
CCTGCATCTTCTATATAACCCTTGATTAATTCGGGTGTTCCCACACTGCTTAATCCTTTATCAGTAACGATAAACACTTTTTTCTTTCCTGTTAAAGCAATTTGTTCGCCAATTTTTTTGGCACTTCCAAATCCCATCAGGTTGATTGTCGGCATAAAGTAGCCGTTGACTTTTTCCTCCATATTTTTGTTTTTTGCCCGGTTATACCAAATCAACTTAAACACTGCTA
>DOKP01000100.1:332-11204 GCA_003510795.1 Candidatus Moraniibacteriota bacterium
CAAGGAGGATGAACGAAATCGAGGAATCTAAGCCTAGATCTTTCGACTTCATTTCTCCGCCAGCTGGCGGATCAATTCCGCTCAAGATGACAAATACTATAGCACAGATTTAGTTTATTCGGTATTAGATATTACTCCAACCGAGAGCTCTTAAACTAATTAACAAATAAAAAAGACCGATGGATCACCCATCTGCCCTGTTGCTGGCTCTGCTAAGATAAGCGAGCCTTTTTGCAACTCATTTAGTATAGCATAAATTTTAGCACTTGTCCAATTTGGGATTTATCTCTTTAAGTCATCCGCCATTTTTTTTTCATCAAAAATGAATTCTCCACCAAAAAATTCAGCAAGTTTCTTGACTGTATTTCGAGCAGTTTGCAAGCAAGCAGTAGCACCCGGCGACGGAGTCACATTAAAAATAATATTATCTCCCACAATTTCACCCACCCCCATCATCACCTCTCCGGTTTCTTTGTTTACCAATTGAGGACGGATTCCACCTAATCTCTTTTCAAATTTCAACTTTTCTTCTTTTATTCCAGGAATTATTTTTTTAATAGTCTGCATATAATAATATTTTCCAATAAAAGGAATGTCATAAAGCATATTTTGAGCGATAAAACCAAAAATATCTTTGTCTGAAATTATTTCAAAAAGAGCCTTTACTACCTTAAAATCAATTTTAGTTGTTTTTAAAAAATCCCAAAACGTCTTTGCATTTCTTCGCTCTAAAATCGGGATAACTTTAGCTGTCGGACCAAAGCGAACCTCATTGATACTATGAATATCCGGATCACCGTGCACGGCCGCAAAGGGCAGTTTTTCTTTTTGCATAGTGTAAACTTTTCCGTTTAAAACTTTTTCTTTGGACACATAAAAATTTCCAGCTACCGGAAGTATGAAATATTCTTTACCATAACCCAATGATTTTGCAAAAAGCAGACTATGGGCGCCGGTTGCAAATATAATCACCTTAGCTTTCAGCAATCCTTTCTCAGTCTTTAAAACATAATAATCACCTTTTTTATTCACCGCCTCCACTGAAGTATTTAAAAGGATATCTAAATTTTTTCCTGATTCTTGGCGGACATTTTCTATAAATGACTTAGCTAAAGCTTTATAATCGACGATATATCCATCCTCAGACACTATTGCCCGGATATCTTCTTGGGAATTCCTCCGTTTGACTACCTTGGGCTCTATTTCTCCGATTTCTTGCTTATTTAATAAGCGCAATTTGGGATAATGATTTTTGAAATTTTTAAAACGATCTTCTAGAATTTTTATTTCTTTATCACCCACTGCCAAAACCATCTTATGAGATTTGGCATATATCGGGCCATTGGAGTTTTTGGTTTTCAGCAAATAACTCTCCACCATTTCGGCCGCTTCTTTTACTACTAAAGCTTTTTCTAAAGAATAATTTGTCTCAATATCTCCAAAGTGCAAGGTTTGACTATTGCTGGTATTATTTGAATTAACTTGAGCAAAATCAGAATATTTTTCAATTAATGCTATTGAAGATAAATTAGTATATTTGCTCAAGACATACAGAATAGCTGTGCCGGTTATTCCGCCACCTACAATTATAATGTCATATTTTTTAATTTTTATTTTTTTCATAATGATATAAATCGCTAATCTACACGAATTTTATCTCTAATTTTCCCTAATCAAATTCGTAGTTCGCCCGCCTGTCACGCTTATTAGTATTACTCACTGCATTCTACTAAAAAAACGAATCAACTATTATTCTAAGTAATATAATGTAATTGGCATTAGTGGGCAGGCAGAAACTATCTAAAATCTTTCCATATTACAATATTTCTTTTCCAGGCTTAATTTTCCAGCGCCATAACGAAAGATAATCAAGAATGCCACCGCGAACATAAGAGCTAATTCGCCTCCATTGAGAAGAGGATTTAATCCCGTAGGGAAATGCGCCATAAAATAAGCCACCAGCATTTCAATAAATCCTACTATTGCAGCTAAGCGTGTAAAAATTCCGATAAGCACCGCTATTCCAACAGCAACTTCAATCAAACCGGCAAACCAAGCCAAGCTCATTAGCGTAGCAGCATGTCCGGCGCCATCAATACCCCCGAATAATCCGAAAAATTTCTGAATTCCATGCAAGAAAAATAGCACAGACACCACGATTCGAAAAATAGCATAGACATAATTTTCCCCGCCCTCATCTTGGCAAACTGGCGAAACTTTTTGAATAAATTGTTTAATTATTTCATTCATATAATTAAATTTAATTAATTATTTAGATATTTAAATGCGCTAGATTTTTACAAACTTACCAATGTCTTAAATCCGCCATAAGCCATACGCTTAATATCAAACGGCATTTCTTTGTTTTTATTTTTCGGATCCTGCATAAATTCTTTCATCACCTTGGCATTGACACTATCACGATGCGCTCTGGATTTAAATACGATAAAAGAAAAGACTGCTATCTCTCCCGGCTTAGCATTAACTATCTTTGGAAATTTTAAAAATTTCATCCCACCCATTTTAGGAGACAAATCATCACCAGCGCATTCAAAATATTCAAGCGCACCATATTTTTTCCAAACCTTGCCACCTTCAAGCGCCATCTTTTTATAAGCTGGTAAATTTTTCTCAGGTACTGCTAGGACAAAGCCATCTACATATTTATTTACATTTTTTATATTTTTCATATTTTTATGTTAAGTTAATTATTTATCATTAAATTATTTTATTAATAAATAATTTGCTCATATATTTAATTACCTTGATAAGCTTTTTCCAAATCTGCGATAACAATTTTTTTCATTTTTAACATCGCCTCCATAACTCTCAGCGCTTTCTTTGAATCCGGATCATTTATATACTGCATCAGGATGGACGGCGTGACTTGCCAGGTTACTCCGAATTTATCTTTTTCTATCCAACCACAAACGCTCTCTTTCCCGCCTTCGGAAAGTTTTTCCCAAAAATAATCAACTTCTTTTTGCGATTTGCAACTAATCATAAATGAAGTTGCTAAAGAAAATTTAAATTCATCTCCTCCGTTTAAAGCCACAAATTTTTGGCCTGCCAGCATAAATTCAACTGTCATAACTGACCCAACTGGCCGTCCGGAAGCTTTGGCGCTCGCCTCATTGTAATAGGTAATTTTACCCAATTTGGTATTTTTCCCTGCATTAACATCTTCACTATTGCCAGAAAAAACCGAAACATAAAAATTTGCAACTTCTTCGGCATTATCTTTAAACCACAAAAATGGGGTTATTTTTTGTATATAGTTTTTCATATAATTAATCTTTAAAAAAATTATATTACTTTTACATCTTCACAAAAGGTTCCATCATCCCCACTTTATTGCCTTCAGTATCAAAAAACATTACATACATTCCATATCCGGGTATCTCCATAGGCTCACCTGGTATCTTTCCACCGGCTTCTCTGACTTTTTTCATTGATTCATTGATATCCTCTACGCTAATAACCACTGATGGATAGTGAGTTAATTTATCTTCAGTTTTTTTAAAGAAACCCCCGTTTATCATGCCTGGATTTTTTGGAAAACCTTTTTCATCCCCTTCGGAAGTCATGGCCAAAACATATTCACCCATCTCAGGCCCCAGTATCTGATGTTTCCAACCGAAAGACTTGGTATAAAAATCAGCCATTCTATTTTTATCTTCATAAGGCATCTCAAAATGGACAACGGGGTTAATTTTATTTTTATTGTTTTCCATATATTTGCGTTTACGCTATTTCATAATAGAAATACCCTGAAATAGTCTAAACAATATTAAGAATAAAAATACTTATAGGTTCTATATTTCTTAATACGCCTTTAAACAAAAAAACTTTCAAAAAATAAAATTAAATAGATAGCCGATCAAAATCATCCCCGAAGCTGTTACTCCAAAAAAAGCCATCAACAATTTCCATTTCATTACTTTTTTCAATATTAAAGCTTCCGGCAAAGAAAGCCCCACAATCGCCATCATGAAAGCCAAAGCAGTTCCAAGGGGAATCCCCTTATCAATCAAAGATTCGATTATAGGAATTACCCCGCTAGCGTTAGAATAAAAAGGCACCGCCAAAATTACCGCCACTGGCACGGCCCAAGGATTTTCTTTGGTAATATATTTTTCAAAAAATCCCGCTGGCACATAGCCGTGAATCAAAGCTCCTAGCGCCACTCCCGCTAAAACATAAGGGATTATTTTTTTAGAGATGTTCCAGGCTTCTTTTAAAACTATTTTTAATATCTGAGGAAGTGCTTTGCTATTTTTTTTCTCCATTCTGATTTCGTCAGAAAACTTGATTTTCCAAATATATTCTTCTACATATTTTTCCATTTTTAATTTTCCCAAAGCCCAACCGCCCAACATTCCAAGTAAAATTCCAGCACCCACATAAAGCAAGGTGATTTTCCAGCCAAACAGTCCGATAAACATCGCCACTGCGATTTCATTAACCAGCGGAGAAGTAATTAAAAAAGCGAAAGTTACCCCCAGCGGAATGCCCGCCTTTAAAAATCCGATAAAAAGCGGAATTGACGAACAAGAACAAAAGGGGGTAATCGCTCCGAAAACTGTCGCCATAAAATAATCCA
Source organism: Candidatus Moraniibacteriota bacterium (assembly GCA_003510795.1). Lineage (GTDB taxonomy): Bacteria > Patescibacteriota > Minisyncoccia > Moranbacterales > UBA9337 > UBA9337. The sequence continues at coordinate 4,936 of DOKP01000100.1, forward strand.
AGCCAAAAAATTTATGACTGGCCAAAAAATCCCGCAATTTCTCAATCGGTAAATAATACCGCAAAGTGCTCATAAAAAAGGTAATCACCAAAAGAAGGAAAACTATTTTTATGCTATCATAAACAAAAAAATTAACCACTTCAGCAATTTTTGTATGTTGTATTAAATTAAAGACGTCGTAAGTCAGCCAAGTGGCAAATTGTTGTATCATAAATTCATAAGTCTATTATTTTTTTAGCAACAACAGGAACAGCATCCTTTAGAATTATCTGCAGATGGCAAATTACTAGAATCGTTGTCTTTTAATAATTCTTTTATTTCTTTTACGGTCAATACTATTCCACTAGATAAAACTTTTTCATCTACCACAATCGCTGGCACACTCAATACTCCATAACTCATGATCTCAGGAAGTTCAGTCACCTTTTCAACAACAGTCTCTATGCTTAATTCCTCTAACGCTTTTTCCACATTAGCCTCTAATTTCTTACAATTAGCGCAACCTGTTCCTAAAATTTTGATTTCCATAGTTTTATTTAATTACTTGATTAAAAATTTTTTTATACTCTTTGATTATTTTTTTATTCAAACTATACCGGATAAAATTTCCCTCCCTCTTCTCAGCCAAAAGCCCAACTTTTTTTAATTGCTTGAGATGATGCGAAGCCAGTTTATCGGAAATTCCCACAGCTGGAATTATCTCACATACGCATTTTGAACCGCACCGAAGCACACATAAGATTTTAAGCCTATTGGGATCAGCGATGGCGCGCAGGAAATTATAAGTTTTATTGATATCTTCTAACTCAGTTGAATTTTTGGCGCAACATTTAAATTCCATAATAAAAACACTATTCTAATTTATATTAGAATAGTACATCTATTGGAAAAATATGTCAAAAAATAATTTTCAGGCAACGTTATTTTATGTTATAATAAATATATTAATTCTTTCAAGCATTGATATGAATAGCAAGAAATATCTTATTTTAATAGGAATTTCATTGCTCTTTATCGGAGTCGCTCTTTTTGTTTTTTCTTCTGATGAAAAACAATCTCTTAATACTATACCTTCTATACTTAAATCCATACCAACAAATCAACCACCTGGCCAGCCATCTTCACCGTCATTTGATCTTACTGGCTGGAAACTGACTTTACCGCTTATATCTTCCGCTGATTCAAAAGATCCATTGGAAATTCGCCAACCGGAATTAGCGTCTTACCAAATTGATCCTTGGTTTGGGGCAACTTCCGATAAAAAAGGATTCATCTTTCGTGCGCCAGTCAATGCGCCCACCACAGCCAATTCTGGCTATCCTCGTTCAGAACTGCGAGAGATGACCGCGGATGGAAAAGATGAATTTTTTTGGTCTTCAAAAAAAGGAACGCATTCTCTTTTCCTCGAAGAAGCTATTACCGCCGTTCCCAAGAATAAAAAAGACGTGGTGGCGGGGCAAATTCATGGTGATGATGATGATCTCATTGTTATCCGCCTGGAAGATAAAAAACTTTTTCTCGCCCGTAGCAAGAAAAATTTAGCCACCCTTGATGACAACTATGTCCTTGGCAAAAAATTCACGATTAGATTTGCAGCCCAAAACGGAAAGATACTCACTTATTACAATCAAAATCCGAAGCCTATTTATACTTTGGATAAAAAAGTGAATCAAGCTTATTTTAAAGTGGGCGTCTATACTCAATCAAATTGCGAGACCGAAGAATCTGCCAATCTTTGCTCTGGCGATAATTATGGCGAAGTTGTCATCTATCAGCTTAAAGTAACGCATGAATAAATTCTGAACTTATTTTTATAAAAATAAAAAACGCTTACTTAAAATGATAGTGCTATAAAAATTTTAGAATTATTTTAAAAAAAATAGAGAGAGCAAAATTTCTGCCCTCTCCTTATACAAACTTATTGGATAAATTTTTATGCAGAAGAAACCTTAATCCCTACTCGAGCTAAGATTTCCTCAACAAATGGGATTATCTGACTGTCATCAGATAACAATCCATCCTCCCAATCAAACAAAACAACATCTTCCGGAGCACACAATGGTTGAGTAGGAGTACCATAACCTTCCTCATCCTCAAAACCAAAACGACTGCGAATGTCTGTCGATTCACATTCAGTTACTGCAAAGAATAAACGCCTTAGGACAGCTGGGTGGATAAACATAAACGCCAATGTGTCCAAGTTTATCGGATCTCCGGCATGAAGTACTGGAATAAAAACCTCATAGTTCAATCCATTTTCTCTCGCAGCCATCGTAAGACTCACTTCAACGGTATAACCCAATAGCATCATTGTTTTAATCATGCTAACCAAAGCAATGCCTTTTCTGATTATAGCGCTGGAATCTATATTGCAAGAAGCACTGCGATTTAAAAAAAACCGCAACACTTTGCCATAGCCGGAAGAAATATGTTCTTGCAAAGTTATCATATTCTCAGGAATGCCTTGCAAAAAACAATCTATGTCTGGCTCATCGCCAGCTACATCTGTACTACAAGAAAATCTCGAGGTATGAGATAACAACTCTTTAATACTTATTTCTCCCGATAGTTCAATAATCATCTTCCTTCCTTCTGGCCAGCCTTGATGAGCAATTTGGATAGCTTCAAGAAGAGAATTTGTACCATGCCATTCTGAGTCATCCTCGCTGAGACTTGCACATGACATACCATTGAAATCTTGACCATCGCAACCAGATTGAACTTTTTCAGCCATCGCCACAAAATCCAACCAGTCGCGAAAGTGACGCAGATAACAGGTGGTGCCATCTTTTTCGCGTATTTCACTTATCATCAGAGTTCTCCTTATAATATCAAAATGGAACTTCATCTTCATCAAAATTACCTGGACTCGGAGGAGGTTCAATAGAATCTTCTACTAAATTTTCCTCTATTTTTTCTCTATCCGTTTTTCGAATACCTTTCCAGACGCACATTTCTCTGAGGTTTGTCTTGCCTAACCCGACCTGGATAAGACGTTGTCCATAAATAGTAGCCCTAGGGGAAACGATGTGATTAATCCCAAGTTTTTGACATACGCTTCGTACATTGGTCACAAATTCATACCACTCATCAATATCAATTTTTTCATCGTCATCAATATCAATAAGCATAGCATCATCCCAAGCTCTGCCTATTAAAGCCTGCTCAAGATTTTCATCAATATCCATACGGACATAGACAAATCGATCAAGAGTAGTCGCATCCAAAGCATTGCGCCCCACATACCGAATATCAGCTCCACGACCAATGGTGTTAGCCGCAGCAACAAAAATTGCATCCAGATGGCGCTTAATATTTCCATCAGGAAACGAACATTGATCATTTGCCAAGGAAGTGTTTAAAACCGAAAGGACAGAAGGATTTCCATTGTCAATTTCATCAATCAGAAATACGCCCCCATTTTCAAATATCTCACGAAATGCAGTAGAGTGATATTTTCCATTGGCATCGTTGTATCCAAACAATTCTGACTTGTTGGTTGTTGGACAAACCGAAATGAAACGAAATGGTAATCCTATTGATTTCGCAGCCAGTTCAGTGGCTGTAGTTTTTCCACTTCCAGTATCGCCATATATCCAAACTGGGATTCGCGCTTTTATTGAGGCCAGAAGTAATGGAAAATTTTTATGCTTAGGTTGTAAATCAAGCACAAGTCTTTCCAAAAAAAGATTTTTTTCTTCCTGTCCTTCAGCCAACATATCTTGGACGACGCCTCTTAAAATATTGCGATCTGTGCTCTCTATTCTTTGCAGTTTCGTTATCGCAGTCTCCACGTCTTGGTTGAATTGATCAATTGTGTGTTTAATTTCATCCAACGTTTCGCCTTTAAACAATGCCTCCAGCGCAGTCATATTTATTATTTTTTCCATTTCTCTCCTCCTTGGGGGTATGATTTATATCATCCATTTTAGGATAAAAAATATATTAGAATAAAAAATTTTATCCACTAAGCATTATTTCACAGCTCAATTTTTAAATAACTACCTGCTAAAAAAGCAGTTCTTTATCATAACAGATATTTATATTTATGCAATATGAAGTTGTGTCATGAAAAAAAATCATATTTAAAAACCAATCCTAAAACCTAAGTCCATTTTCTGCGCGATAGCAATTATAATGTATCTGGAGAAATGAAAAGTAAGGATAGGAAAACTTCAAAATAATATTTATCTAGGACATTCCTTGAATTTGGAGAGATTTAGAAATATAAAAAAGCAGGAGAGAAAAATTTCAATTCTCCTGCCTTTGCGTTATCTCCATCATACAGCTTCTTTCGCCGTTGTGTCTTCTTGAGGCTGATCTTTTTTGTCGTATCTGGCTTTTTTGTATGCCGGCTTGGCTGGCACAGCTTTAATTTCTCCGGATCCGATTCTTTGTTGCAAACTTGCTATGCAAGCTCTTATTACTGCCATCTCCATAGAGACATCATCCGTCAGGTGCGCCGCCCCTATAGTAACATTGGCCAACTTTATTCCAAATAACACTGCTCTTGCCGGCTCCTTTCTGCGTTTTCGGCTCACTTCTTTTGGTTGAAACTCACCAATTTTTTCTTGCAATTTTGCTATGCAAGCGCTTACAATATTTATTCCTCGAGGCGCATTATAAGTCATATGCGCAGCTTCCATGATAGCATCAGCAGATTCTATTCCGAATGCTTCTGCTATTGCTAGCTGTCTTTCTACATTTACATTATCCGTTTTCATTAGTCGCCCTCGCTCATGTTTATTTTTAGAAGTAACAATCTTCTCATAAAAACAATTTTAGAGAAAAAAATTAAGCGTATTTTAAAATGAACTAAGCTCGTTAGAATAAAATTATATCTATTGAGTCTTATGTAATCAAAGCAAATCTCAGCTTAAATGTCAATCAATCTACCAGAAAACCGCTATCTCAATTATTGAAATTTTAAAAATAAAATCATCCCCTTCTCACCCTTGCCTGCCCCGTCAGATATTATTCTGACTGGGGTATTCCAAGGGAGAGATGTCGCGTACTCACGACAGAGAGGGTTTCTCTTTATCTTTTATCCTCTTATTTAAAATAAAAAAGCCTGCAAGGTTCTCATCCTTAGCAGGCTGTGCATGAAAATGATATTTCATCTAACTTTCTGTTGATTAGTGATTTGGATCACGCGGACCACTCTCAACTCCCCGGAGGAAATTGCGTACAACATCTAAGCGACTCTTTCTTTACTTCTTTGTACCTTCCGCGTATCACCCAGCACCCAGGCAAGGGTATAATAATCTCATTAAATGGGTGATCTGTATTTGCTTCTAATACAGAGATTATGTCATCGCACATTTCTTCAAGCTCAGGAACACTCATTTTCAGAAACTTTTTTGAATACAGCCGAACCATCACATGTTCCTCCGGTCCGGTCGTGTCATCCATGATGAAGGTTACGGTGGTGTCATCCTCAGAACAGCTCGAGAAGATCTTGAAAAAAATTTTGAGATCTTTCCTGATTTTACTCTTAGCCTCTTTTTCATTCAACATCAATCCAGAAACATCTCCAATTGGCATGACAATCTCCTTGTTTGGAATTCCAACCACAACTAGTTGGGTGTGTATTTGATTAGCAAAAAATCCTCTATCGGTGAAATTAATTTCTTTCCAGATAAAAACCTCGCTGATCATCTGGAATATTATTTTCTCGAAAGCCTGCCCTTATAAAGACATTGGCGCTCCGATTGTTTCCTCGGGCCACCGTAGCATAAACCATCTGAATGTTCAACTCAGAAAAAGCATATTGAATAAGTCGCTCTAGGGATTTCCCGATATATCCTTTTCCTTGATAATCTTCTCCCAGAAAATAACCGACTTCGGCAATAGGATTTTCTAAAGTATCTTCATTGGGCGTTATGTTTATTGTTCCGACAAAAACATCTCTATCCCAGATGCCGAAGCGCAATCTGCTAGTATTTTCAGGGTTAACAATACTATTGCGCACAGATTCTAATGTGGGATATTTTTGTGCAGTAGTGTCGCCATGCTGACTCAAATGGCTTCTATCGTTATCTATCAATTTGAAGATAGCTTCACTGTCGGAAATAATATATTGCTTCAACGCAATATTAGCATCAATCTCCAAGATAATTCTATCCACTTTTTGTCACCTCCCTAAATTGTATAGGTACTAAATTAATCGTAATCTATGAAAATCGAAATGTTTTTCGATTTAATATCGTAACGCATATCTGAAGATTTGTAAACAGCAACTCGCTTAATGTCAACGTTATTTAGAAATG
>DOKP01000099.1 GCA_003510795.1 Candidatus Moraniibacteriota bacterium
TCCCCTTGCTAAGGGGAGGGGGCTGGAGACTGATAAAGCAAAAATTATATGCAGAAAAAAATATATTTAGATTACGCGGCCACCACGCCGATGGATGAAAAAGTTTTAGAAAAAATGATACCGTATTTCTCGACCGACTTTGGCAATCCTTCTTCGGTTCACAATATGGGGCAAAGTGCCAATGTTGCCCTAGATGAAACTCGCAAAAAAGTGGCCAAATTATTAAATTCACAACTTAGTGAGATAATTTTCACCTCTGGAGCCACAGAAAGCAATAATTTAGCCATTCGCGGAGCATTGAGCCACTATTGCGCAAAAAACGGTAAAAATGCCCCTAAGCCCCATTTTATAACTTCTACTATCGAGCACCACTGTGTATTGGAAACCATTGAAAGTCTTGAAAAAGCAGACTTAATTGAGGCTACTTTTTTGCCAGTTGATAGCGAAGGTTTGATCGATTTAGAAAAATTAAAATCCAGCATCCAAGATAATACTTCACTAATTTCAATAATGTACGTCAATAACGAAATTGGCACAATTCAACCCATTGCAGAGATCGGAAATTTGATTAAAGAGTTAAATTCTAATAGAAAAAATAAAATAATATTCCACAGCGATGCCGTGCAAGCCCTAAATTATTTAGATTGCGATACAAGAAAATTAGGAGTGGATATGCTTTCTTTTTCAGCTCATAAATTCTATGGACCCAAGGGAGTAGGGGTGCTTTATGTCAAAAAAGGAACAGCTGTTAAGGGCATCCAGACTGGCGGAGCGCAAGAATTTAAATTGCGCGCCGGCACTCAAAATGTCCCCGCTATTGTCGGCTTGGGCATCGCCATCGATAAAATAAAAAATAATAACGCTTCGGAAATTGAAAAACTGAGAGATTATTTAATCGAAAGAGTTTTAAAAGAAATTCCAGCTTCATATCTAAACGGACACCGCGAAAAACGTTCGCCCAATAATGCCAACTTTAGATTTGATAATATAGAAGGGGAGGGGTTGCTTTTATCTCTGGATATGGAAGGGATTTGCGCCTCCACCGGCTCAGCTTGCTCTTCGGGTTCGCTGGATCCATCCCACGTATTATTAGCTTTAGGACTCCGGCATGAACAAGCTCATGGCAGTTTGCGCTTAACTTTAGGGAAATATACCACCCAAGAGGAAATTGATTTCACAGTGGAGAAAATAAAAGAAATTGTGGCGCGCCTAAGGCAAATTTCCGGCAATGTATTATCCGAATTTAAATAATATTTACGAATTACGAATAGAATACGAATATACCAATGGGTCGAATTTTAAGGGTGATTAGTATATTAGTAAGAAATTAGTAATTAGTACAGAAAAACATGCAGTACTCAAAAAAAGTTTTAGATTATTTTATGAAACCTCGCAATTTGGGAGAATTACCAAATGCCGATGGGGAAGCCACTGTCGGTAATCCCAAGTGCGGGGACATTATGAAAATTTATCTAAAAATTATTAAAAATGAAAAAGGAGAAGAAATTATTGAGGATGTAAAATTCCAAACTCTTGGCTGTGGCGCCGCGATTGCCACTAGCTCAATGGCCACCGAAATGGTTAAAGGCCAGACATTGGACGAGGCTTATAAAATAACCAATCAGCAAGTCGCTGATGAGCTTGGCGGACTTCCGGCACTAAAAATGCACTGCAGCAACCTCGCAGCCGACGCCATCAAAAAAGCAATTGAGAATTATAGAGCCGATATCAAATAACACAACTCTTCATCCTCTCCCTCTTGTACTCAAGGGGGAGGGTTAGGGAGGGGGTTGGTAATTATTCCACATAATGCTAAAATATAGTTAATAAATAAATTGTTTTTTAGCTATGGAAAACATGGAAAATAATATTATTGAAAAAGAACATCAAATAGAAGAAAAAATAAATAAAATCATCTCAGAATCGCAAAGAATATTGGATGAAAATAAAATTGATGCTTATAAATCTCTGACCGTAAAGATGGCCGATTATTTAGTGAGTCAATTTCCCAATAATAATTTTCTATTAGTGCTCGATGGTTTGACTGGTTCAGGGAAGAGCACATTTTGCGCTTACTTATTAGCTGAATTAAAAAATAAAGGTCGAATGACACCCAATTGGTTGGAGTTGGATGACTTTTTGAAATCTCCAGAAGAAAGAATGCTTTTATTGGAAAGAATCAAAAAAGATCACGGAAAAGGATTGTCTACATCTAAAAATCAATACAGGGATAACTATCGGTTTAAAGACGTTTTGGTTTTTTTTCAAAAATTAAAAAAAATAGTTGCTGATAAGAATAGTTCTCCAAAAACTGATTTTTTTGATTTTGGCCTAGACAAATATAGTGGAGAAAAAATTGTTATTCCATTTATATTAGGACGGGATATTCTTGTTGAAAATGAATATGGGGTCTATTTTTCAGATCCTATACAGAATCTTAATCCTATATGTATCCGCATAAATTCAGACTTTGATAAAGCAAAAATAAATTTTATCAATCGAACGAAAATAAAATATGGGGATAAGCAAGATGTTAGTGAGGGCAGTCCATTTATGCAAAAAAGGGAATTATTATTTTTAGCTGACCTAGAGACATATAAAGAATTGGCAAAGAAAACAGCAGGTTTAATTAACATTGTAGTTGATTTATCTGAACAACCAAAAAAATGGGCGATTCGTTTCTTAAATAGTAATGAATTTGATAAATAAATCAAATGTTCGCAATATGCATGATATAATAATAAACTGGTTTGTCGACTTTCCTAAAAACTGGGCGACTTTTTTAATTGCCATGATTCCAGTTACGGAACTGCGAGCCTCTATCCCTTTGGCTATTAAAGTTTATCACTTGAATCCATTTTTAGCATGGCTTTATTCCATCTTTGGCACTTATTTTGCTATGATACTGATAGTTTTTTTACTTGATCCAATTTCCAAATCCTTATCTGCGCACATTAAATTTTTTAAAGTTTTTTTTAAGTGGCTGTTTAGACACACCAAGAAAAAAACTAATAAAAAAATAAAAAAATATGGACCTTGGGCTATTTTTATTTTAGCGGCTACGCCTGTGCCATTATTTGGCGGCTTAACAGGAGCTGTAGCTGCTTTTGTTTTTGATTTTCCAGTTAGAAAATCTTTACCTCTTTTATTGGGGGGAACTGTGGTTTCAGGAACAATTGTTTTATGTATAACAATCTTTTTAAAATAATTATCTTGCATCTCATAAATTAAATATGTTAATATAGATATATAACATTAATCTTAAAAATATGTTCAACATAAGACCCTTTGAAGAGAAAGATGCTCCCAAGGTGATAGAACTATTAAAAGAATTAACCGATGGCCCGGTTAATTTTGAACCCAATCTTTTAGTGAACAACACGGCAGTTCGTTGTCGTGTGATTGAAAGCGAAGGTGATATTATCGGATTTGGAGCTTTGGCAATCTATCCTGTGCCAACAAGAGGTTTAGTGGGGAAATTAGAAGACATTGTCGTAAGTAGCGTCTATCGAGGTGGGGGACTGGGAAAAAAATTAGTAGCAGATTTGATTGCGGTTGCCAAAAAAGAAAATTTAAAATCAATCAGCTTAACTATTAACCCCAACAGGGTTGCTGCTAGAAATCTCTATGCATCGTTAGGGTTTATCCCCGCTGAAACAGAAGCTTTTTGGATGAAACTCTAAATATTTTCATAAAATTAAAATCTTTAAAAAACACCTTTAGAGAAGGTGTTTTTGAATTAATAAAAATATATTCAATTGAGTTCATATATCTGTGAAAGAACCAAAAAGTAACTCTTCACTGACCCTTCTTTTATATCTTTTTTTACCTGTCTCTGCGAGTAATTTGAGTACTCTCAAATTGCGTGGCAGTCCAGAAAAATAGAACTCTTAATTAAATATATTCCTAGATTGCCACGTCAGGATTTTTAAATCATCCACAAGGATAATTTAAACATCGCAAAGACATGTCTGCTTTTTTTGTAGGGTCAGTGAAGAGTTACAGCCCAAAAAAATTGACAAAAGGGCTATTTTATGCTAGTATTTCATTAGAAACGCAGGGTAGTTCTTTTTTATTAGTATAATGTTTGAAGTTAAGCAGGGGAGAGGTGTGAGTATTTTTTAAGTACTCATAAAAAATTATTTTTTATTTAAAAGGGAAGAATAACAATGTCGATGAAAGAATTTCAAAAAATAAAAGATTTGTCTGCTGTGGAAAAAAATAATTTAATTGGCAAAAGAATTACTGCCAAATTAAGATCCGCCCAAGATGTCATTCATGGAGAATGCATCAGATTTAACGAAAAGAGCATAATCTTGAGCTCTGGACGCGAAGTAATGACACTTGGCGCAGGGACACTTATTCGATTTTTCGATTAGACGCGAAAAATCCACGACCGCTTTTTCTGTAACATTTATTCCCAAGGTACTCATATAAGTGAGCCCAGAATGAATAACAGGAAAGCGGTTTCTTTATATATTCGATATGTCGCACAATGTAGATTTTACGACATATAGCATATTTAAACCCATTGTTTACGTGGTTTTTTGTGTTTATCTCTAGAAGCATTAGACTTAAATTAAGCAAATCATGCCTAACCGCTTCCATTGATTGAATTTAAAATTGAATCAAATACATATGGCAATTTATTGTTTAAATTTTTTTAAGAATTATTTTTTAATTTTTAATAAGTTATGCATTAGCTAGTATTTGGTCTATATATTTAAACTGATTTAGTATCTATCTGACCTTCAAAATTGACGCTAGTGACATATTGAGTTTATTTGGATACATCTATGCCTATCTAAAAATATGTATCCCTTAATTCATGCAAAAAATTATTTTTTAATTCAACCACTCCCCTAGCATTTTTTTAATTTTCATAAAGGCATCTATGTATCTTAATTTAATAAAAAATATAAACTTTTTTCTAATTTTATTTTTTTACATTTTTTTAGTTCTAGCAGGGGTACATCTATGCCTACTATTTTCATAAAAATTTAAATTTTTTTAGACTCATTTTTTTCGCAAATTTTTAGCTCATTTGAGCATACATTTATGCCTACTATTTTTGTCAAAAAACAGATCTTTTTTCATCCTAAGTCTACTTTTGTTTAAATGATACTCACATGCATGCCCTGGTGCGAAATTTCATAATATTTTTCTGATTTCTTTTGCATAAGTCCTTTAATTCTGTCACAGATATTCGGGATATGAATTTAATTTTTTGAATAATAATTAAAAAAAAATTTAAAAAATTAAAAATTAAATTTATGACCAATGCTTAACAATTAATCAGTTTGATCTATACAGCTATTGGTTGGTTTAAATTTTGACGTAGCTATATCAATATATTTATTACTTTCACCAAGCGCCTATTAAAAAACTTCTCTTTTTTATTAATGGGTTGTGCGACATGGTGTATAAATAATTTACATTTTGCTTCTTGTTCCATGTTTCGTGCTATATGAATCATTTGTATACAATCATCTGATTGATAGCATTTTTCCCAATAGAAACTTTGTATAATTTGGATAATAATTCTACACTTGAATCAAGGTAAATATTAGCCCCCCAATATGGGTCATGCACTACATATTTGCCATTATCAGCCTTGTGATGAATTACTACATAATGCCCTGCCCCATTTCGGGCATTTATAAATACAATAACCGGATTGTCCTCTTTTATTTCTTTATCAATGGTGCTCCAGCTGACTCCGGCATGCGCCGTGCTACCAAAAAGAGTTAATCCATTCCAACTCCTCGGCCAATTAATTAAGTCCCAAGAAAAAATTGGTTTATCGGATAATTGTTTTGGATTTACACGCTCGTCATGACAGGTAAAAACCATCGCCACAGATGTTACGGCGCAACCCAAATCTTTCATTTTTGATTTAGAATTTCCTATGGTCTCATTTCCCCAGCGAGAATCTTTTTGGGAATAATACCATCCGGTAGCAGCCAGTCCACTGCTGGGTTTTTCGAGTCCAGAAGCAAGCGCGCTTATTTCGGCAAAGTTAGCATTATACAAATCATCAATATCGCCCAAAAGTTCTTGCTTTTGTTTTTCTATCTTGGCCAATTTGGCTTGATAAGTAGCCTCATCTCCCTGAGTTTGGACCAATAAACTATTTTTTTGAGCCTTGGCTGATAATAGCTTAGTGTTTTCTTCTTCTAGCGACATACTAACTTTTGCCAACTCTTCTTTATTCTTTGAGATTTCATTTTGGGAATTCTTTATTTCATTCTGAAAATGCTTTAAGCTATCAGTTATTTCCATTATTTTATCGCTAGTTTGGTCAAAGTAATCACCCGTCTTAGCGACAACAGAAAAATTCTCTATATTAAAAACAATTTTGGTAATAATGTTATCGTCATTTTCTTGGCAGGATCTTATGACATTGGCTAAAATTTTTCTTTGCCCTTGAATCAGAAAATCATTTCTTATTATTTCCGCTTGCAACTCATCATTTTTTTTATTAAGTCCTTCAATTTTACTTGAATTTTCTTTTATCTGAGTTTTTATATCAACAATTTCAGTATTTAGACTATTTATCTGAGTTCCCAAAAGAGATTTCTGTTTTTGTTTCAACAAAAGAATTTTTTCATAAGTAGCCACTTTTTCGTCTAAGTTATTTGAAATTTTTTCCAAACATATTTTTGCTTCCTCGGGGTTCTCTTTTTGATTACATTTGCATTGCTCTTTCTCCGTGCTAGTTCCCAAGGAATTGCATTCATCGCCTCTGGCACTTTCTATATTTATACTACAAAAAATAATCATCAGAAATAATCCACTAATATAAATTGTTGTATTTTTTATTGTTTTTTTCATTTCTTAATTCAATGCTATTTGCTAAAAAATTTAATTTTATTGCAATGCGTCAAAAGCTTCTTTGATTCGCCCTAAGGATTCTTTTTTGCCAAGCACCCAAGCCACCTGGAATGGTGAGGGTGATTTTTTTTCTCCAGTTAATACCGCGCGTAGTGGAAAAAGCAAATCTCCGCGTTTGTCCCCAGCAGTTTCTAATAATAATTTTTCAATATTTTCCAGCGTCCAATCTGCATCTGAAATATTTTCTAAAGTATTTCTAGATTTTTCTAAATTATTTTTTGTATCTTCATTGGAATTTTCTTTCCAACGCATATCCTCAGCATTTAATTTAATTTTATCTGTCTCTATAAAGAAAAATTTATTCTCCTCCCCTACTTCGGATAATTTTACCAATCTATCCTGCTCGACAGTTAAAACTTTTTTCAAATATTCTTCGGTTTTCTTCTGCGCTTCAGCATTATTATGAAAATCTTTTTGAGTGAAAAATACCAATGATTTTTGATACAATTCATCTACAGAAAGTTTTTTTATATATTGAGCGTTAATCCAATCGAGCTTTTTTAAATCAAAAACCGCAGCCGCTTTGTGCACCTTAGCTAAATCAAATTTTTCCACCAATTCTTCCAATGAAAAAATCTCTTGAGTTTCCCCTTTGCCCGGATTCCAACCCAAAAGAGCTACGAAGTTTATGATAGCTTCTTTTAGATAGCCTTTTTTAATATAATCCTCCACCGCCACATCCCCCTGTCTTTTAGAGAGTTTACTGCGATCTTGGTTTACAAGAAGCGGTAAGTGAGCAAATTGCGGTGCTTCCCAGCCAAAATATTTATATAAAAGCAAATGTTTTGGCAGGCTCGGTAGCCATTCTTCGCCTCTGATGACATGTGTAATTTTCATTTCATGATCATCAATCACATTAGCCAAATGATAAGTAGAAAACCCATCAGATTTTAAAAGAACTTGATCATCGACATTGTCAGTATTAAAGGTTACTTTTCCTCGAACAATATCGTTAGCCTCAACAATTTCATTGCTGGGCATTTTCATTCGGATTGTATAGGTACAACTATTTTTTAAATTTTTGTTAATTTCTTCTTCGGTAACATTATGTAAACAATAGCGATCATACATCGGCGCTTGTTTGCTAGCTTGCTGATCAGTGCGCATTTTTTCTAATCTTTCTGGCTCACAAAAACAATAATAAGCATATCCATCTTGGACTAACTGCCGGGCATATTTTTGATAAGTTTCCAACTTTTCTGATTGGATATACGGGCCGAATTCTCCTACCTCCAAAATTCCCGGGTAATTCCTTGATTGAATGACGGTTGTTTTGTCATCTTTGATTTCAGCTGTTTGAAAAACGCCTTCGCCATATTTCAATCCAGCCCATCCCAGCACATCTATCAGGCTCTCTATCGCCCTGTCAACGAATCTTTTCTTGTCAGTATCTTCTATCCTTAAAATAAAATCACCGCCATTTTTCTTGGCAAATAAATAATCATATAAGGCCGAACGGAAGTTCCCGATATGCATAAATCCAGTCGGACTGGGTGCGAACCTTACTCTAACTTTTTTATTAATACTATTCATAAATTTATAAAGTCTATAAAATTAAATATTACTTATTTTTTAATTTAGAAGGTACGCAACACCCCCTCTGCCTACTCGCCTC